>JBHORO010000045.1:0-3770 GCA_042566005.1 Verrucomicrobiota bacterium | reverse complement strand
TTCATCCCGGATGGTCTGGATACATTTTTCTGAAGTTTCAGGTGAAACGAACGAGTGATTGAGCCGGCCCTTTAAGCGGAGCGCTTCAACAACTTTGCGAGCCCGTAAATCTGACCGGCCAGTACCGGTGCCCAAATAATCAAATCCGAACGCGCCGCCGGGTTATCCTTAAGCGCATCCGCAACAATCTGGAATCCGTAGAATACCAGAATGACCACCAAACTCAGCCCGATGCTGGCGGACGACTCTTTGCGGTGGTGCTGCGTACCCAGCGGAATACCAATCAGCGCAAAGGTCAGGCAGGAAAGCGCGGTGGCGAAACGTTTGCTGATTTCCATATCGATTTTCATGCGCTCCGCAGCCAATACACTCCCGAGCCCTTGCAGTCGCTCTTCGAGCATATTGCGCAGCGCCACCAAATGGCTGAGGGTCATATTCTTCATTTTTCGCCGGAGAGTGTTTTTCTTCATCAGCTCTTTCACATCCAGCTTAAGCGGATAATGTTGGGCCGTGATGTAGCGTTCACCGGCCAGATCCAGCGAATCTTCACTGTCCGGGGTTTCAATACGCACATTGTAGAGATCAATCATCAGCTGCTGGGTCTCTTCATTAAAATTCAGCTCCCCGTTCTGAGCACGGACACAATGCTTGATCTTGGAGCCCTCCAGCTCATACGCCAGCACACCCTCCACCTTATTGCCGTGCTTGCGGTCGACAGAGATCTGGATGCCGGGAATATCATGAATGAAGGCCCCCTCTTCCAGGAGGTCGATCGGGTTGACACTACCCATTCTTTTAATCCGCTTGTTCGCATGCGCCCCGTTCGGACTGATATAACCCGCGAAGAAAAAACAGATTACCGAGAAGACCACCGCCCAGCTGACGACCGGGGCTGCCACCTGCCAGTTGCTCATACCGCACGCCTTAAGCGCCACGACCTCGCTGTCGGTAGAAAGCCGCGAAAAGAGCAGCAGTGTTGCCAGCAGCGTACTGATCGGCATAGTGAACATCAGAAGTTTCGGAATGCTGTAGAAGAAAAACATGCCGATCACACTCAGCGGCAACCCGCGCGCCAGCAAGTCGACCGAACGGATAAGCAACCCGATGCTCATGATAAAAGTAAGGATGGACAGGCTCAGCCCGAAAATTGCCAGGAAATCTTTTCCGATGTATCGATCTAAAACGCGCAAAATAAAACTCCATTGCTGCTGCATTGCAAGCCATTTAGGTGAGCGCCAATTCAAGCCGAGCCGCCCATAAAAATCAAGGTCAGCCGTCCGATAAAATAAAAAACGCCCCGGTTGCCCGGAGCGTTTTTGAATATTCCAAATTCTATTTTGGAATTAGAGGGCTTTCATGCCTTCCATTGCACCACGCAGGTAGTCGCCCACCTCTTCAACGAGGTGGCTGCGGATTTCACGGTTCACTTCAACCAGCGCCTGGTTGTCAACCGCGAGATCAGTCAGCTCGAGACCTTTACCGATCACGTCTGTGTCAACGCCAGCCATGAACTCTTTCAGCAACGGTACCGCCGCGTGAGCGAACAGGTAGCATCCGTACTCAGCCGTGTCGGAAATGATGCGGTTCATTTCAAACAGCTTCTTACGAGCGATTGTGTTCGCGATGAGCGGAGTCTCGTGCAGGGACTCGTAGTATGCAGATTCCGGCTCGATGCCAGCTTCAACCATCGCTTCGAATGCCAGCTCAACGCCCGCTTTAACCATCGCAACCATCAGGATTGCTTTGTCGAAGTATTCCTGCTCAGAGATTTCGCCGGCCGCTTCGATTTTCTCGAATTCAGTTTCGCCGGTTTCCGCACGCCAAGTCAGCAGGTTCACGTCGTCGTTCGCCCAGTCTTCCATCATTACGCGAGAGAACTCGCCGGAGATGATGTCGTCCATGTGTTTTTCGAACAGCGGACGCATGATGATTTTCAGGTCTTCAGACAGTTCGAAAGCCTTGATTTTCGCCGGGTTAGTCAGACGATCCATCATGTTCGTGATGCCGCCCTGTTTCAGCGCTTCTGTGATTGTTTCCCAGCCGTACTGAATCAGTTTAACAGCCCAAGCTTTGTCGATGCCGTTTTCAGTCATCTTGTCGTAGCACAGCAGCGCGCCCGCCTGCAGCATACCGCAGAGAATAGTCTGCTCGCCCATCAGGTCGGATTTAACTTCAGCCACGAAAGAAGATTCGAGAACGCCCGCGCGGTCGCCGCCCTGAGCAACGCACAGCGCTTTAGCGATTTCCATACCGTCGCCGTTCGGGTCGTTTTCACGGTGACAAGCGATCAGAGTCGGAACACCGAAACCACGCTTGTACTCTTCGCGAACCTCAGAGCCCGGAGACTTCGGCGCAACCATGATCACCGTCAGGTCTTCGCGGATTTCCATGCCTTCTTCAACAACGTTGAAACCGTGCGCGTAAGAGAACACGGCGCCCTCTTTCATCAGCGGAACAACCGTTTCAACCACGTTCGTGTGCTGTTTATCCGGAGCGAGGTTCATTACGATGTCCGCAGTCGGCAGCATTTCTGCGTATGTACCAACGGCAAAACCGTTCTCAGTCGCGTTCAGGTAAGACTGACGTTTTTCAGCAATCGCAGCGTCGCGCAGTGTGTAAGAAACGTCCAGGCCGCTGTCACGCATGTTCAGACCCTGGTTCAGGCCCTGAGCACCGCAACCAACGATTACGATTTTTTTGCCTTTAACGTACTCACAACCGTTCGCGAACTCAGATTTGTCCATGAAACGACATGTAGCCAGCTCGTCCAGCTTACGAGCGAACGTAAGCGTATTGAAATAATTCTGTCCCATTGTACCTCTCCTTATTTAGGTAGTTTCCGAAATCAAACGAGGCGCACACTACCCGAAACCCGTCATTGCGTAAATTGAATTGTTATGCATACTGTATTGCAAAAACCGCAACAACAACATGAATGTACGTGAACTGGAAATCTTCATTACCCTCGCTGACCAACTCCACTTCGGGCGGGCCAGCCAGAGCTGCAACCTCAGCCCGTCCGCACTGACGCGCGCCATCCAGCGACTCGAGGAGGAAGTCGGCCAACCGCTCTTTATCCGCGACAACCGCAAGGTAATGCTCACCACAGCCGGCGAGCAGTTCCGCAACTACGCCCGCCAGACCCTGCAGGAGTGGCAGCACTTCCGCGCCTCGATCAAAGACGAACAGACTATCGCCGGCACCGTTTCGATCTACGCATCCATCACCGCCGTCTACAGCCTGCTGCCCGACTTGCTGGAATCGTTCCGCGCCACCTACCCCGATGCACACCTCGACCTGCGCACCGGCGCCGCCGAGCAGGCCATCGAACAGGTGCTGATCGGAGAAATCGACCTCGCCGTCGCGGCCCTCCCCGACCGACACCTCTCGCGCCTCGAATTCATGCCGCTCACCGAAACGCCGCTCGTATTCATCGCCCCGAAAAATGCCGACCCATCCGTATGCCCCGAAACCGATGGGCAACTCGACCTGGCTCGGGCACCGCTCGTGCTGCCGCAGACCGGACTCTCTCGCCACCGGATCGACCATTGGCTGAAAAAACACCACATCACCCCCAACATCACGTCCGAAGTTTCCGGCAATGAGGGAATTATTGCGATGGCGCGACTCGGCTGCGGGGTCGGTATCGTCCCCGAGCTCGTACTCGAACGGAGCCCCTTCCGCAAAGAGGTTCGGATCATCAAGAATGCGCCCGAACTCGACCCCTACGTCGTCGGGCTCTGTTCGAGCAAACGCAACCTTCAGCGACC
>JBHORO010000044.1:0-3925 GCA_042566005.1 Verrucomicrobiota bacterium | reverse complement strand
CGATCGCACCGGCTGCCTCAAAATGGGAAAAAGCCGGCAACCCGGCCCCTCTGCTCTTCACCAAAGATGCATTGCAGGATTCAACCGACGTCTTCCCGATCGAGCTGCTCGACATCCGCGACTGCCGCAAGGTGCTGCTCGGCGACGATGTGGTGGCCGATATCGAAGTGCGTACCGAAAACCTGCGCCTCGAAATCGAACGCGAACTGCGCGGCAAACTGATCCAGCTGCGCCAGCGCTACATCGCCTCCGGCGGCAAGCCGAAAGTGGTCGTGCAACTGATGACCCAGTCCCTCTCGACCTTCCTCGTGTTGTTCCGCGCGGCTCTGCGCCTGTTTGAAGAACACGTACCGGTTCAGAAGACCCTTGCGCTCGAAAAACTGGGAAAGCACATCAACTTTGAGCCCGCCGCATTTAAAACGGTGCAACTGCTGAAAGAAGGAAAGCTGAAAGCAAAACAAGTGGAAGCCCGCGAACTGTTCGCGCAGTATTTGTCGGCGATTGAACAAGCGATCAACGCCGTAGATGAATTTATACATAAAGGAGAGGAATCATGAAAAAAGGACTGATTGTTACACTCGTAGTTTTAGCCGTTCTGATCGGCATGCCGGTCGGTTGCGCCCGCACGAATTACAACCGTTTTGTGGACATGGAAGAGAACGTCAACAAGAGCTGGGCCAATGTGGAAACGGTACTCCAGCGTCGTTACGACCTGATCCCGAACCTCGTCAACACCGTCAAAGGTTTCGCCAAACAGGAGAAAGAGGTACTGACCGAAGTAACCGCCCTGCGCAGCCAGTGGGGTAAAGCGCGTGAGTCGGGCAATCCGGCCGCATCCCTCAAAGCGGCCAGAGGCCTCGAAAGCGCACTCGGCCGCCTGATGGTTGTCGTGGAAAAATACCCGGACCTCAAATCCAACCAGAACTTCCTGCGCCTGCAGGACGAACTGGCCGGCACGGAAAACCGCATCTCGGTTGAACGCCGCCGTTACAATGAAACCGTGGCCGCGTACAACAAGAGCATCCGCAAATTCCCGGGCGTGGTCTTCGCTAACCTCTTCGGATTCGACAAACGCGACACCTTCGCGGCCGCGGCCGGCGCAGAAATCGCGCCGACGGTTGAATTCTAATGAAACTGTCCGACATCAACTGGCAGGAGTGGCAACCGACCGAGGTTGCCACCCTGCTGTTTGTCATCCGCGATGAACAAATCCTGCTGATCCGCAAAAAGCGCGGATTGGGCGCCGGAAAAATCAACGGACCCGGCGGCCGGATTGAAAAAGGCGAAACACCGCAGGAATGTGCAATTCGCGAAACTCAGGAAGAGCTCTGTATCACACCGCAAAACGTCGAGTTCTGCGGTGATCTCTATTTCCAGTTCACCAGCGGTTTCTCGATCCGCGGTCACGTCTACAAAGCCGATGATTATGAGGGCGAACCGACGGAAACCGACGAAGCCATCCCGCACTGGTTCGAACTGACCAAGATCCCCTACCACGAGATGTGGGAAGACGATGAAATCTGGATACCGCACATGCTCGAGGGAAAAATCTTTTCCGCCCGCTACATCTTCGACGGCGACAGCATGCTCGAACACCAAATCGAACTTCACTAATCCCCCCAAAAGCTAATCAGATGGACATCATGTTGTTGACAGACGACCCGGCAAATCAGGCACTCATTACCGAGCTTATTGAACTCGGACAGGAACATCTTTTTACTGACTGGGATGCGCCGGGCACGAACGATAAAGCCAAAGCCGACTTTCTGGCCACACTCACCCGCATCAACAACTCCTACCCGGGCGGCTTGGCAGCTTACATCAGTAACGCCCGCAAACGGCTGGCTGAAGCCAAAGAAGGCAAAAACCCCTTCGACGGATTTGTTCCCGAGCAGCCGGAAGAAGTGGGTCTGACCGAATTCGACGAAAAATACGACCACTACGAAGCTATCGGCAAAAACCACTTCGACAAAACCGCGTTCGTGCTGGTTGCGGGCGGCCTCGGCGAGCGCTTGGGCTACTCCGGCATCAAACTGGACATTCCGGTTGAAGTGACCGAAACCACGCCCTACCTCGCACACTACGCAGCGAACCTCAAGGCGATGGAATCCCGCATGGAAAACCCGCGCCCGGTTCCTTTCGTCATCATGACCTCCGAGGACACCCACGCCAAAACGATGCAATCCCTCAAAGCCAATAACCACTTCGGCCTGAAAAAGGAACAGGTTCACATCCTCAAACAGGAACCGGTTCCGGCAATCGCCGACAACAACGGCAAACTGGCGCTGACAGAAAAATATAAAATGGCGCTCAAGCCGCACGGGCACGGCGACATTCACATGCTGCTATACACCAGCGGACTGGCCGCCAAACTCGAAAAAGACGGCATCGAGCACTTCGTATTCATTCAGGATACCAACGGACAGGTATTCAACGCGGTCCCGGCCGCCCTGGGTGTATCCGTTGACAAAGGGTTCGACTTCAACTCCATCGCCGTAAACCGCATCCCGGGCGAAGCCGTAGGCGCCCTGGCCAAACTGGTCAAAGGCGATACAGAATTGACCCTGAACGTGGAATACAACCAGCTCGACCCACTACTGCGCGCAACCGTCAACCCGGAAGGCGACGCGCCGAACGAACACGGATTCTCCATATTCCCGGGCAACACCAACGTGCTCGTAATCCGCACCAAATCGTACGTCAAAATTCTGAAAGAATCTCAGGGTATCATCGCCGAGTTTGTGAATCCGAAATATGCAGATGAAGCGAAAACCACCTTCAAAAAGCCGACGCGACTGGAAACGATGATGCAGGACCTGCCGAAGCTGTTCGGGCCAGACGAAAAGGTGGGCGTATCCGTCTTCGACCGCAACTGGTGCTTCTCCGCCAATAAAAACAATATTACTGACGCGGCAGCTAAGCATAACGCAGGCGCCCCGCCGGAATCCGGCGCAACAGCTGAAACGCACTTCTACCTAGCAGGCCGCAACAAGCTGACTGCAGCAGGTATGAAGGTGACTGAATGCAGCGAAGAGCTGATCCTCGGCATCCCGATGGTACGCGGGCCGCGCGCCCTGCTGCGTCCCTCCTTCGCGCTGACACTCGAAGAAGTACGCGCTAAAATCTCCGGCGGCTCCATCGCCGGTGAAGCGACCCTGATTATCGACGGCGAAGACATCACCCTCGAGAACGTCGAAATTGCGAATGGCGCGGGACTGGTGATCAAGGCGTGCCAAGGCGCGACAGTAACCGTTAAGGATCTGAAAGTTGAAAACGACGGATTCAAGCTGGTGAAGCTCAGCGATGAAGAGCAGAACAGTGACGCGACGCCGGAATACCTCCGTATCCGCGGCTACCGCATCGAAAACTGCGGCGCGGCCGTTTACGAGTTCAACGAGCCGGGCGAATACACCATCGGTTAACGCGTAAGGCACCCACATCCCCCAAAGGCTGGAGCAATAGCTCCAGCCTTTTTCGCGCCGGGTCGGGGATCCGGCCTACAACCCAACCACAATGTAGGCCCGATCCCCGATCGGGCGCGACGACGAGGGAATGACACAAAAAAACCGCCGGAAATCCGGCGGTTTTTACATTCGAGCTGATATTCAGCTTAGCTGTTTGCTGCTTCGAATTCTTTCATGAATTCAACCAGCTTGTCTACGCCCGCTGCCGGGAACGCATTGTAGATGGACGCGCGGATACCACCAACGGAACGGTGACCTTTCAGCGTTTCCAGACCTACTTTAGCCGCTTCAGCGATGAACTTCGCTTCCAGCTCTTCAGTCGGCAGACGGAACGTTACGTTCATCGGAGAACGGAACTCTTTAACCGCGGTGCCTGTGTAGAAGTCAGATGTGTCGATTGTGTCGTACAGTTTACCTGCTTTGCGCTCGTTCATTTCCTGAATGCCTTCGAGGCCGCCGTT
>JBHORO010000043.1:0-4016 GCA_042566005.1 Verrucomicrobiota bacterium | reverse complement strand
TTTGGCGATTTGGCGAAGGATCGGGGCGGGGGTTTTGTGAAATTGAATGCGTTTTTGCTGAAATAGTTATGAAAGATTCGGGCACCTTTTTTGCTCGGGCGCACTTCAAATAAAAAAGCCCGGAGAGATGAACTCGCCGGGCTTTGGAGTGAGGGGTTGTGGCTAGTCGCGGATCTGGCCGGTGCCGCTGACCACGAATTTATATGTGCACAGCTCTTGCAGACCCATCGGGCCGCGCGCGTGCAGCTTGTCGGTGCTGATGCCGATCTCGGCCCCCATGCCGAACTCGCTGCCGTCAGTGAATCGCGTGGAGGCGTTCACGTAGACGGTGGAGGAGTCCACTTCGTTCAGGAAGATCTTCTGCGCGTCTTCGTCGGCGGAAATGATTGCGTCGGAGTGGTGGGAGCCGTACTGGTTGATGTGCTCAACGGCGGCATCCACGTTGTCTACCACGCGGATCGCGAGGATCATTTCCAGGTATTCCGCGTACCAGTCGTCTTCTGTCGCCGGAACCACATCAGAAACGATGCTCTGTACGGTTTCGTCGCCGCGCACCTCTACGCTGCGCGCCTTGAGGCGTTCGATCATTTTCGGCAGGAAGTCTTCTGCGATGTCTTTATGGACCAGCAGCGTTTCCATTGCGTTGCAGACGCCCGGGCGCTGGCACTTCGCGTTTTCAGCGATGGCGGCTGCCATGTCCAGATCTGCCGCTGCGTCGACGTATGTGTGGCAGATGCCTTTGTAGTGCTTGATTACCGGTACGTGCGCCATTTTGGTTACAGCCTGGATCAGGCCTTCGCCGCCGCGCGGAATGATCAGGTCAACAAAGCCGGTCAGCTGGCAGAGTTCGCGGACGGCATCACGGTCTGTGGTTTCGATCAGCTGGACTGCGTGCTCCGGCATATCTTTTTTCAGGCCGCCTTCGCGCATGGCCTTGGCGAGCGCGAGGTTGGAGTGAATGGCTTCTTTTCCGCCGCGCAGGATGGTGGCGTTGGCTGTCTTCAGGCAGAGTGCCGCCGCATCTGCGGTAACGTTCGGGCGGGATTCAAAGATGATGCCGATCACGCCGATCGGAACGCGCATTTTTTTGATTTCCAGTCCGTTCGGGCGCATCCATTTGCTGATTTCGGAGCCGACCGGGTCGGTCAGTGCGGCTACGTTCTGCAGGCCCTTGACGATGCTGTCGATGCGTGCGTCGGTCAGTTCGAGGCGGTCGATCATGGCCGGGCTGAGTCCGTTTTCTTTGCCGGTGGCGAGGTCTTTGGCGTTCGCCGTTTTGATTATATCGCGCTGCGCGTCGATCTCTTCAGCCATCGCTTCGAGGATTGCATTCTTTTTGCGCGTTGAAAGTTTCGCCAGTTCGCGAGCGGCTTTCAGGGCCTGTTCGCCGATTTTGAGCATATCGTCGTGAAGACTCATGTTGTGTTCTCCTTTTACAAAATTACGAGATTGTCGCGGTGGATGACCTCCGCGTATTCGTTGGTTGTTTTTGTCCCTTTAATAGATTGGATGGCCTCGGATGAAAATTCCGAGAGGCCGCGTGCGATGACGTGCCCGTCCTTCGTCTGGATGCGGATCAGGGATCCGATGCCGAATTTTCCGTCGACCGCTTTAATGCCGATCGGCAGGAGGCTTTTGCCTTTTTCGCGCAGGGCGGTTGCGGCGCCGTCGTCCACCGTCAATGTTCCTTCGACGCGGTGGAAGAAGGCGAGCCAGCTTTTTCGCTTGGAGATGGTGGTTTCTTTCGGCAGGAAGAGGGTGCCCTCATCCTTGCCGGTAAAAATGTTTTCGAGCACGTTGTCTTTGCGCCCGTTGGCGATGATCACCGGGATGCCGTTGCGGGTCGCCTCGCGCGCGGAGGTCAGCTTGGAGGCCATGCCGCCGCTGGAGAGCTCACTGCCTTTGCCGTGGGCGAGTCCGAGTATGTCGTCGTTGATTTCCTGGACGCATTTAACGCGACGGGTGCGGTTGTTGCCGGCGGGTTCGCGCAGGCCGTCGGCCGTGGTGAGCAGGACGAGCGCATCGGCGTCCACCAGGATCGAGACGAGTACGGCCAGCAGGTCGTTGTCGCCGAACTGGATCTCTTCGGTGGAGACGGTGTCGTTCTCGTTGACGACCGGGATGATGCCGTTGCGCAGCAGGTTCATCATGGTATTGCGCGCGTTGAGATGGCGTTCGCGTACCTTGAGTGCATCGTGCGTCAGCAGGATCTGGCCGATCTGGCATTTGCGTTTGCTGTAGAGTTTGTCGTAGAGGCTCATCAGGCGCGTCTGCCCGACGGCTGCGGCCATCTGCAGATCGGCAACGGCCTTGGGGCGCGTTTTCATGCCGAGCGCTTCGATTCCGGCGCCGACGGCTCCGGAGGATACGCTGGTCATCTGGCAACCGCGGTGCTGGAGCGCGGCGATTTCGGATACGAGTGTTTCGATCCGTTTGCCGTCCGGGCGTCCGTTGCGCTGTACGAGTACGCGCGTGCCTGCCTTGACTACAATTCGGCGCGCGCTTTTCAAAAATTCACGTTGTTCGTTACTGTTTTTCATAAGAATAGGGGGCTTTGCTATCACAACTGGCGGGGCTTTGTCGAGAGGGAGGCGACAAAAGAAACTCGTTGGTTGGGGTTGCAGTTTGGTGCCGATTCGGGCAAAAAGCGCGTTTTGAGGATTTGTGATGAAAATGTGGTTGAAGATAATTTTAATTTGGATGGCCTGCTCTGTTGTTGTCGGCGCCGAGGAAGTGGTTGAGCTGGTGAACGGCGACCGCATCTCCGGCGAGGTGATTAAGGTGGAGTCGGGTACGGTGTATTTGCGTTCAGAGTTGCTGGGCGAAATCCAGCTGCCTGCTTCTGCGGTCAAGTCGTGCCTGGCCGCCTTGAAGACGCCGCCGTTTGCTCCGGCCATGGAGGGGACGGAGGATTCGGTGCTGGTTGTGGTGTTGCCGGCCGAGGAGCCGAAAGAGGAGCCGCACAAGTTTGACCTGCGCAAGGCGTTGCATGTTCCGGAAAACGTTAAGGGTGACATTAAAATCAGTGCGTACCGCCGCGAACGTGAGTTTCTGGAGGACTATATTGATATTGCCCCGACCTTGACCTGGGATAACGATACGCATTCCTGGGAGTGGCGCTTGCATTATCGCTACCGCCGCGACAACAACACGGAGGATGGGCAGTGGGTAGAGCGTGATGATCGCATGACTGCCGAGCAGAAGTACCGCTATAACTTCGATAAGACGATATTTGCCCAGTCGCGGACATATTGGGAGAACGACCGGGTGAAAAACATTGAGCCGCGCTTTATTCAGTCGGGCGGCTTGGGTCTTTACGTATTGAACAACGATACGCTTCAGCTCGATTTTGCGCCTGGGGTTGGTTATGAGTACGTGGATAATACGGGGACCGTCGAGTCGAAGCTGATGCCGACCTTCGATCAGAACTTCAAGTGGGTTATTAACTCGCACTTCAGCTATAAGGAGCGCTTTAGCTGGCTGGGTCTGGAGGATGAGTATCAGTATGATTTCGTGAATGAGCTGGAAGCCAAGCTGAATGATCACTTTGCAGTTGTTTTGGAGCACCGCTTAGATTACGACCAGCAGGTGGTGGATGACGGCGTAACCGATTCCCGCGATGAGCGTACGACTGCATCGTTGCGGTTGAGCTTTTAGGGCTTCGTTCTGGACGCTGGCGCGATGCCGCTATACATATAACTGCTTAGATCAATTTGAGGGGTACTATGGACGAACTGCTGAAACTGCTTAAAGAAAATGCGCTCGAGACGCCGGAAAACCTGGCGAAGATGCTGGGTGTGAGCGTAGACGAAGTCAAAACTCAGATCGCGCAATATGAAGCCAAGGGTATTATTAAGGGCTATAAGGCGATCGTGAACGAGGATGAGCTGGAGCTTGATAAGGTTACGGCGGTTATCGAAGTGAAAATTTCCCCCGAGCGCCAAGGCGGTTTTAATGTTACGGCCGACCGCATCAGCAAGTTCCCTGAAGTGCAGTCGCTCTACTTGATGTCCGGC
>JBHORO010000040.1:0-4480 GCA_042566005.1 Verrucomicrobiota bacterium | reverse complement strand
ACCAGGCCGATTGCCACGAAAATGAGGTTGCCGCCGAATGGTGCGCTCAGCTTATTGAACGACTCGGCGGACGTTTCGAGGTAAGCAACGCGCTCCCGAATATTAAATGTAGCCTGATCCTTCCGGTTCAGCTGACGCGCGCCCCTTTCGCACAGGAAACGGGCCCGTTTAATGGAGAAACCGCGGCGGTTCTCTACAGCAATATCAAACGCGGCCAAATTGTCGCAGAACAACTGGAAGCGTGGGGGTTGAGCGTTGAGTCAGCGGGCTCTGCATCAGAAATCAACCCGGCTGCGCGCGTCTTTATTATCGACGAATCCCTGCGCCAGTCGGACGAACTGGGTGCCGTTGCCGAGGAGAATCCGGAGCTGCCGATTCTGCTGGGGGATATCAACCGCAGCGAGCGGTTCCTCAAGCAGTTGATGACCGCCTTGGGCTACGAAGCGCCCTCTGTCGAACAGACGGATCTGTTTGGCTAGTCATCTTCAAACTTTTCGTTAACAATGTCCCACGCAACGGGGTCGTTTTTACGGAGAAGCTGAAGCTGCTCGTAGTGATAGATCAGCAGTTTGATGTGGTTGTGTTTGAATTCGACGACGTTATCGACTTCGGGAAATGCCGAGTCCGGCAGCGCAATGATTTTGCCAATTTCCTCTTTCAGTTTTGATTTAGTGAATTCCAGGAAGCCCGGGGTCTCCATCAGGAGCGTCGGGTAATAATTCATGCCGTGTAATGTACGCGAAATTTCGGCAATCGTGGCACGATCACTGTCCTTCGGGAGTTTGTCGACATATTGAAGAAACTTGTTCATGTGCCCCCTCCTCCGCTTAAAGAGTACGGTCAGGTATGCATGAACACAAGGTTCCAGTTTTTGAACAAATCACGCCCGGTCGGGCCCGGGTTTATCAGTAGAGGTTGATGTTTACGCGGTAAAAATTGAGATTAACCTCAACTGGATCTAAAAATTCAATATCACCGGCAGTCTCTACGCTCAGGTTCGTAGTTGAAGCCCAGTTGTTGGACTGCAAATTACTCGATTCTTCAATGAAATAAGTCCGGTTCGTCGTCGCTGGAAACGTTACCGAGAAATAGGCAGAGCCGGTATCGTTGGTCACAGCGGATTGCAGTTCAAACAAACTCATAGAATCATTCGGATCGGTACCGGCATAAAACTCATGCAGGTTATTTTGCCCGTCTCCGTCGTCATCCGCGTCCGCGGTGGAGCCGGTTCCCGGGAAATACTGATCCTCCCACCAGTCCGGCAGCTGATCCATATCGGTATCGTAATCGACAATTACACTTTTGATCCAATTAACGTAATAATTAACCGCCACCGCAAAGTTACCTGCATGCTGTGTATCGTTTATGGGATAGCGCTGGCTCATAAGGCCATTTAATTTCCAGGTGCCATTATCGTTGTAAAACATCCCGCACCCCGAATCATATATATTGGCCCCTGCCTCAAAATCCGTACCCCCGGCATTAGGGTGAGTAGTTGAAATGCTGATATCAAACCCTTTGCTGATGCTCGGGTAAGTGATCTTATCCTGATACGTTTTCTCATAATCAATCCTGTTGGTGCCCCAGCGGCGAATTCTGCTGCCCGATGAATTTTGCGTAAAGTAGGGAATGGGAGCATCTTGCACAACGCTACCCGGAAATCCGTATCCAACCATGACGATTTCAGAGCCTACATGAACTGAGTTATTCAGGAGATAGTATCCCGGAAGCGGTTTGTCGTATCGAATCAGCGCCAGGTCAGCCTTCTCATTTCCATCTGGGTCAGCGGCGGTTGAGTGAAATATGACTTCCTGCTGATAATAAGTCGTGCCGTCAATGGACAGATTTCCAGTGCCGCCATCATCAGCGACATGAGCGGCAGCCAGAACCCAGTAATGATCAACCGCAACGGCGGTGGAACTTTTATACTTGTAGACATAGTCCCAGGTCAGGGAATAGCCCGCTCCGGTTGGAGGGGCTTCGCTGGTGGACTGGTCTGCCGTCGCAATGGCATGCGCATTTCGCGAAAAACCAAACAACAACACAACAATCAAAAAATAATAACAAATTCTTTTCACCTACCACCTGTTTGCAACCCTGTTTGAGCATTGTATAACCCCGTGATAAAATAAAGCAATTCGGGAAACTTTCTTTCCTATCGACTTTAACCGCCGCGAATGACCCTTTATAAACAGGCGCATGAGTGAAAATTTGGTAATTGCGATAACAATGGGGGATCCGGCGGGCGTCGGTCCGGAGATCAGTCTGAAGGCAGCGGCACAGGTCAAAGATATTTGCACCCCCGTAATCGTCGGCGACCGAGCGGTATTGGAGCAGGTGGCGGAAAAACTTAGCCTGCCCCTTCCAGAGACCGTTTTGGATTGCCGTTTTATTTCTGATGCCGTTGAGCCGGGAAAGCTGGATAAAGCTTACGGCGAGGCGTCGTTCGGTTATGTAATCAGCGCGATTGAGGGAGCCAAGGACGGCCGGTTTGATGCAGTGGTTACTGCACCTATCGCTAAAGCCGCCTGGCACCTGGCCGGCATTTACGAAAACGGGCATACCGAAGTTTTTGCTAAAGCGTGCGGTATTGAAGATTACGCGATGATGTTCTGGAGCCCGCGACTGGTTGTCAGCCTCTGCACCTGTCATCAATCGCTCGAATCCGTGCCGCATACGTTGACTGCCGAACGCATTCACACCGTCACCAGACTGACCGGTGAGGCGATCCGCAAAATTGAGGGGAAAGAACCGAAGCTGGCCGTTTTGGGGCTGAACCCGCACGCGGGTGAAGCGGGCGCGTTCGGAACACAAGATGACGAAATTATCGCACCGGCCATCGAACTCGCTAAAGCAGAGGGGTGGGATGTGACCGGCCCGATGCCGGCGGATGCGGCCTTTATGCCGCACAACCTCCCCGCATTCGACGGCTTTGTGACAATGTACCACGATCAGGGAACGATCCCGTTTAAAATGATCTCCATGCACGACGGCGTGAATACAACACTTGGCCTGCCGATTATTCGTACATCGGTTGATCACGGTACCGCTTTTGATATCGCCTGGCAGAATAAAGCCAGCGAAAGCAGCCTCGTCAGCGCGATTCAACTCGCGGTCAAGCTGGCACAGAAATAAGGGATTTTTAATGAGTATTCTGGTTAAGCAGGTTCAATTAAACGCTGAAAAGCTCGATGTGTTGATTAAGGGTAACCGCATCGCTGAAATTTCGCCGGCTATTGACGCTCCCGAAGCACAAATCATCAACGGTACTGGACAAGCGATCCTGCCGACTTTTCACAATGTGCACACGCACGCGGCTATGACCCTGATGCGCGGCTATGCGGACGATCTGGAACTGCACACCTGGCTGAATGATTATATCTGGCCGCTCGAAGCGAATCTGACCGAAGAGGATGTTTATCACGGCACAAAGCTGGCCTGCCTTGAAATGATCAAATCCGGCACCACCTTTTGACACAGCCCTGGCCAAAGAAGGCATTGTTACACCGACCGACATTCAGGTAGCGGCGGTTCCGCAACTGTTGGAAAACAAACCGGCGTATGTAAGCGCGGAAACCGGTACCGGCAAAACGCTGGCGTATCTGCTGCCGCTGATCGCAAACATCGATCTCGAGAAAAAGGCGGCGCAGGCCATTATTATTGCGCCGACGCATGAGCTTGCGCTTCAGATCCACCGCACGGCCTGCGACTTTGCCCAGCACTCGTTCATGCCGCTGCGCCCGTTGTTGCTGCTCGGCGGCACATCAATGAAGCGTCAGCTGGAAAAGATCAAAAAGAAACCGACCCTGATCATCGGCTCACCCGGTCGTATTCTCGACCTGATCACTATGAAAAAGCTGAAGGTGAATGCGGTCAAATCCGTCATTTGCGACGAAGCCGACCGTCTGCTTTACGGAGAAACGCTGACGCAGGTGCAGAACATTATCGACCGTACGCCGAAAGGCCGCCAGCTGGTATTCGTTTCCGCAACCGAGCAGAAGATGTCTTCCGATACGGCCTATGAAATGGAGCCGAACCTGGTGCGCATTCACACCAAAACCAACCGTGTGAACAAGAGCATTGAACATCTCTACGTGAAATGCGAGGAGCGCGATAAGGCAGAAATGCTGCGCAAACTGATCCGCGCGGTCAACCCCGAGCGCGCGATTGTATTTATGCACCGCAACGAAAATGCCGAGGTGATCGCAGCCAAGCTTGATTACCACGGAATCAAAGTGGCCGACCTGCACGGCGCATGCGACAAAATGGAGCGCAAGAAGGCGATGGAATCTATCCGCACCGGTAAAGCTCAGGTGCTGATCTGTTCCGACGTGGCCGCGCGCGGTTTGGACATTAAAGGCGTCACCCACGTATTCAACGTCGACTTCCCGTCGCAGGGCAAAGCCTACCTGCACCGCGTCGGCCGTACCGGCCGTGCCGGAGCGCAGGGTTGCGCCATTTCACTGGTAACCTTTAAGGA
>JBHORO010000042.1:0-4432 GCA_042566005.1 Verrucomicrobiota bacterium | reverse complement strand
TGGTTTCTTCACCCTCCTAGCCTTGGCGACTCTGACGGCCATCCTGTACTCACGTTACTGGCTAACGCTACTGCTCACTATTCTATGCGCCATCTCCCGACCGGAAGGGTTTATCTTTGCAATGGCATTTATGCTCTGCGGAACAACCGGCTGGGTACTGAATCGTAAGTTTAAAAATTCTCCAGGCACCACGAAACAGTCCAAATATTTCGTTATATACGCGGCTTGCGGCTTACTGGCATTCGCAACCACCCTGTTCATCAACTACAAGCTGACGGGGTACTTCCAGTTCATGTCGGTCATGAACAAAGGCTACTTCAACGTCTTTCCGCTCGCGGGGGCTATCAAACACACACTGAACGACTTTTTCGCGCTCCTGAAAGGCGTATTCCTAGGGTTGCCGGACGCTATTCGACCGAACCGTCAGTTTTTCCTGCTCCCCTCCATCGGCGGCCTGCTTGCAGTTACAGGCATCCTCCTTTATCCCCGCGAAGACAAACAAACACGCCTCTGTGAATGCTGGATCCTGCTGAGCGCAGGCGCCGTGCTGTTAACCGTGGGCATGAGCCAGTGGCAAGGAATCTCGCACGACCGCTACCTCGCATGGCTTCACCCGCTCTGGATCATCTATCTTTTAATAGGCGTCTCCGAGCTTCACTCGCGGCTCAAAATCAAATACTTCCTCCCGATGTTAGTGACGGTCCTCATTCTGTTTCAGACAGCATCGCTGCTGTTTGTAATGAGCGACTCATATACATCGGCACTGATACTTGAGCACAAAAAAGCATTTGCCGAAAAGGTCGCCAACACAATAGACAGCTCGGAGACGATCGCATCTGCAGCTGGTTCCGGAATCCAGTTTAACATGCCGGAACACAAGATCCTGAACCTCTCTGGCATTACCACGCCTGCCTTTTTCGAAAAAGATTTCGATCTGCGCAATCTGCGGATCATCGATAAGCTCAAGCACGAACCGGAACTACGATTTGACTACTGGTTTTTGCGTGAACAATTCAAAGACAACGCCCCTTGGGTCAAACCATTCCTCGGAGCGGTCAAACTAAAGGATAACGATTCCGCGATCCTTGGCTCGCTTACCCACGTACTTTACCACGCGGACTGGTCAACCCTCGAAGGCGGCGAAAAACCGCGCCTTTTATCAGACAGGCTCACGGCAGACACACTCGTCGACACACTCGACATCGGCTACCACACTGACGAAATCAGCCATGACTACGAATGCGACCTTCGCCTAAAAAATACGCGCCTCCCGCTGACCATCATGACCGCAAAACTCGGCAATATTAAATATTCAGATGTGGGCCGGATTGTGCTGGGAAGCGAAAGCTTTACTCTAAAAAATATTTCAGAAAACAAACCCGTAGGTGTCATCCTGAGAACCACCAACGCGATTGAGGGGAAATGCTACTTCGACATGCAGTTGACCAATATTGAGTCAATGAAGCTCAACGAAAATCTGGTACTTCGACTCTTCGTCGACGGAAACGAAGTACCCGCCCCGAGCGTCACGCTAAACCCGGAAGGATTCAGTGAAGTCTTTTTCGACATCCCTGCATCATATATAAAAAATGATCACCCCCGCATAACGATCGTGGGTGACCATGTTTCCTTCGCCTACTGGTTTTACCAGTAGACCTTACGTCATCACTTTATGGAAATGTTTGAGGTCGATCGGTTCGAATGAATCCACGATCCAGTCGGCGTGCGACAGCTCGTGCGACTCATAGCTGTGCGTAACCGCCAGTACCTTCATCCCTGCGCCTTTTGCCGAACGAATACCCGCACCGGTGTCTTCGATTGCAATACAGGTTTCCGGAGCGCCAATTGCGTCACCGAACTTTTCCTGCAGGTTTTCGTACGCCAACTTATAGGAGGCCGGATCCGGCTTGCTGACATGCACATCGTCGGCCGTAACCATCACGTCAAACACGCCTTCCAAGTCGAGCTGCTTCAGGATCGGCAGAATATCCGAGCGCAACGCGCCGCTACAGAGCGCCAACGGCTTTTTACCGGCCACATCGCGGATCAACTCCACCGAGCCGGCAAACGGATGCGCATTCCCCTCGTGCACCAGTTCCTCGAAACGCACGGCTTTCTTTTCGATCAGCTCAGACAGCTTTTCGGCCGTCAGCTGCTGCTCGTGCACCTTAAAACATTCGCGGAACGCATCACGGTCATCGAACCCGATATAGGTTTCGACATATTCATTCCACGTAAAGCCCATTCCCTCCGGCTTAAGCACATCCAGAAACGCCTGAAAATGCAACGGCTCGGAATCGACAATTACCCCGTCAAAATCAAAAATTACTGCAGAAAGCATATTAACCCAGCACCTCGTTTAACTGACTCAACTCCGTAATCACCGCGTCCGGCTCGATGCCGGCCACGCGTTCGTCCCCTTCACGCCACCGCAGCGAGCGGTTATCGCCCGCGAAAAGGACGGTTTTGCATCCCGCCTTCTGGGCGGTGCTCACATCATTCAACATATCGTTGCCGACGTAAACCGTTTCTTCCGCGCGAATATTGTATTTCACCATCAGCGTACCGAGTACCCGGTCAAAAAGTTTATGCGACGGCTTACCCTCGCCGACATCGCACGACCAGATACAGCACTCGGGGTCGAAACCCAGCGCAGAAACTTTCTTATCGAAAAAGGTCTCGAACAATAATGGCGTATAAAACTGCGCGTTTGAGACGATCCCCATCACTTTTTCGGAAGCGGCAACGTTGCTCAGGAGATCAGTGCAATCAGGCATCGGCCACGTCGGGTTTACGCGGCACTCATACTCAACGCCCAGCGCCTTGATCTTCTCAAGCTCGGCGACTTCAGTAGTCAGAATCCCCTCTTTATGAAGCTCGGCCAAAACCTTAGTCCAGATCTCGATAATATCCACCTCCGGATACCAGATACTGCACAGCTTACACAGGTGGTGGTGATGCTCGATGAATTCACGAAGCAGCTCCTTACCGCGAATGCCGGCTTTCTCAAGATCCCCTTCAAATCCCGCCGCGGCCAGCGATTCGCTCAATGCAGCGGAACTGTCAACCGCGATCGCGGTACCGACGTCGCCGGAGCCGGAAATCAACAGGGTTCCGTAGACATCAAAAACGACCGCCTTAATTCCGCTCAGCTTGGTCAGCTTCGGCTCTTCACCTGTCGGAATCACATCCATCGTTCCGCACAAACTCTCTATTCTTTCTGTCAGCATCATGTCCTCAAAAGATTAAAACGTTCCGGTTTCAAAAATTGATCCAGCAAGCGCGAGGCCGGTGCGTATTCGATAGACGCATCCTCCGCCTGCATCAATGAATTATAGAACCCAAAGAGCCGCTCACCATACGCATCCAGGCCATAATGCGCCAGCACTGCCGCGCGATTTTTGTCGATCCGCTCCCGGCCCGGCAGGGCATCGACCAAGCTCAAACCGTCCAACTGATCCGCCTGTAAAATCACCCGCTGTTGCATCGCTTCATTCAGTGCCCCGAACTCGACCATATCATCCTGGACCAACACGTTCATCGCCACGCAAAAATCAGCATCCGTCAAGGAGCGGGAATACTGTTCGTAAGCCGCCTCCATTTCTGAGCGCACGGTCTGTTCCAACTCCCGCCGATCCAACAAACTAAGGGGTACCCGCAGGCTCTGGTAGAGATTCGAGAGATCGATACCGTTTGCCGCAAAATCCCCCGTGATCTCCGGCAGGTTACGCCCACAAAGCGGCTTGCCAAACAGCCACGGCTCCATAAAGGCCAACCCGAACCCTTCAGCCACACTCGTGGTTACCAGTGCATCCGCACGGGCAACATTCTCCTCGAAATCATTCTCCCACTCCACCGCAATATTAAAGCTAACCGGCAGGTGCAACTTTCCGGCAAACGCCACCCACTCATCGTAAACCGGCTTTGCGAGCGGATTTTTCGGGGCCAGGGTCATGGCAAAACGATCACCCTCCTCCGCCAGCGCCGACCAAAGGAGGAACTCGCCGATATTTTTGCGCCGGATTCCGCGACAGGGATAAATGAAGAGCCGGCTCCACGGGTGCCCCATGGGTTCATCCAACGGCCTGACTTCCGGTACCGCATTCGGCAACAGATGCACAAATTCCCGCGCGACCCCGGCTGCCCGCAGAAACGACCGATCCCGCTGATTAAGCACGGCGTACTGCACCCGCCCGCTGAACGGATACAGCGCAGAATCCAGCTCATCCCCCAGGAACTCTCTGAGCAAACTATAATTAGCCGGGCGACCATCCTCCGCAAAATCATGCGGCTGCAATAAAACACGCTCAGCGGCCTCCGCCAGCCTCTGCACCAGTTGCGGCTGAATACCGTTTTTGCCGAGCGAATGATTATGAATGTGCCAAATATCAGGCGAGCCGCTCAAGGCCGACGACGCCTCCCTGCGACAATC
>JBHORO010000041.1:0-4469 GCA_042566005.1 Verrucomicrobiota bacterium | reverse complement strand
CAGCAAGGTGCTCTACTGTAAAACGCTCGGCAAACTGATCGCAGAGATCCGTAACCTGGGCTACACAGAAAACAATGTGCTGATCGCCAAAAAGGATTGCTACTACAACGAGCCGCGCCTGATCCGCGAGGGCAAATCGCTGGAAGCCGTCTGGCACCGCGGCGTGCTCGATCTGTTGGCGGCGATCGCGCTGATCGAGGAAGGCCAGTTTGTCGGACACATCACTTCGTTCAAAGCCGGCCACCGCCTCGACGTGGATATGATCAAACAGCTGTACCTGCACGACCTGCTGGTTCCGTTCGAGGGTTAAACCTATGGCCGATTCGCTCGTCATCATCCCTACCTACAATGAGATTGAAAATATCCGTGAGATCACTGCGGCCGTGCTCGAAAAACAGCCGGCCTTCCACATCCTGGTTGTGGATGATAACTCGCCGGACGGCACAGGCCGGGTTGCCGACGAACTGGCCGAGAAGAACGAGCGCATCCATGTGATCCACCGCACCGAAAAGGACGGTCTCGGCCGCGCATACATCGCCGGTTTCAAATGGGCGCTGGAACGCGATTATGAATTCGTCTTCGAAATGGACGCCGACTTTTCGCACTCGCCGGACGACCTGGGCCGCCTGCGCGAGGCTGCGGAGGATGCCGACCTGGCGCTCGGCTCGCGCTACATCAACGGTATCCGCATCATCAACTGGCCGCTCAACCGCCTGATTCTCAGTAAGGGCGCATCACTCTACGTTCGGCTGATCACCGGCATGCCGATCACCGACCCGACCGGCGGCTTCAAATGTTTCCGCCGAAACACACTTGAAGCGCTCAACCTCAATCAGGTACAGGCCACCGGTTACAGCTTCCAGATCGAGGTGAACCACAAAGCGTGGGTCAACGGCTTCAAGATCACCGACGTGCCGATCATCTTCACCGACCGCCACAACGGTACATCAAAAATGAACAAAGCGATCGTCTTTGAGGCGATCTGGATGGTCTGGAAAATCTTCTTTGCCTGCGGTTGCCGCAGGCGCCCCAAACAGACGGTATAATTTTTTTGTTCGAGCTTTGCGGCCCAGCCGTTATATTGCGCGCACAAGACACCCATTTTTTATTATCAGACGGAGGTTTTTATGATCGGTACGCCCCTTACTTCAGGTGCAACAAAAGCAATTCTGCTCGGCTCTGGCGAGCTCGGCAAAGAAGTAGCCATCGAACTGCAGCGCCTCGGCGTTGAAACCATCGCGGTTGACCGCTACGCGAACGCGCCGGCCATGCAGGTCGCACACCGCAGCTACGTGATCAACATGCTCGACGGCGACGCCCTGCGCGAAATCGTCACCAAAGAACAGCCCGATCTGATCATCCCGGAAATCGAAGCAATCGCAACGGACACCCTGATCGAGCTCGAAAAAGAAGGCGTAAACGTCATCCCGAACGCACGTACCACCAAACTGACGATGGACCGCGAAGGCATCCGCCGTCTTGCCGCAGAGACCCTCGGCCTGCCCACCTCCCCGTTCCGCTTTGCAGGTTCCGAGGAAGAGTTTAACCAGGCCGTCGCTGAAATCGGCATCCCGTGCGTGGTCAAGCCGGTCATGAGCTCCTCCGGCAAAGGCCAGTCGATCGTCAAAAACGAAGAAGATATCGCCAAGGCCTGGGCCTACGCTCAGGAAGGCGGACGAGGCGCCGCCGGACGCGTAATTGTAGAAGGCTTCATCGACTTCGATTACGAGATCACTCAGCTGACCGTGCTCGCCAACGACGGCGTACACTTCTGCGAACCGATCGGCCACCGTCAAGAAGAAGGCGACTACCGCGAATCCTGGCAGCCGCAGCCGATGAGCGAAAAAGCGCGCGAAAATGCCCATAAGATCGCAGGTGCCATGGTCAAAGAACTCGGCGGCAACGGCATCTACGGCGTAGAACTGTTCGTGAACGGCGACGATGTAATCTTCAACGAAGTATCCCCGCGCCCGCACGACACCGGCATGGTGACGCTGGTCTCTCAGGACCTGTCCGAGTTCGCGTTGCACGTACGCGCAATCCTCGGCCTGCCGATCAACAGCATCTGCCAGTACGGCCCGTCCGCTTCAGCGGTAATCCTGCCGACCGGCGAATCCAAATCCGTCAGCTTCAGCAACCTGGCCGAAGCCCTGACCAAACCGCAGACCCAGCTACGCCTGTTCGGCAAACCGGAAATCGCCGGCCGGCGCCGCATGGGGGTTGCCCTGGCAAAAGCCGAAACCCTGGAAGACGCTCTGGCTAACGCCAAGGAAGCGGCCTCCAAAGTTGAGGTTTCCCTCTAAGGTAACGGTCCCGGTACAACAAAAAGCGCGCAAGCTCAGGCCTGCGCGCTTTTTTATTTCAACCACAAGTAATCGGTTGTGTTTGATCTGAAAGAACTGCCAATCCACAACATTCAGCTCACCTTCTCCGGCAGTCATAAAGTTGTGTTTGATCTGAAAGAACTGCCAATCCACAACTATCCAAAGGAGGTACCGTTCCTGGCATTGGTTGTGTTTGATCTGAAAGAACTGCCAATCCACAACACTTGGACCGCACAAGCCTACGCTCACACTGTTGTGTTTGATCTGAAAGAACTGCCAATCCACAACTTTAACAACATCATTGCCTCCATGGATAAGGTTGTGTTTGATCTGAAAGAACTGCCAATCCACAACGCCGGTGGGTGGTGTGATCGATTTCCCGGTAGTTGTGTTTGATCTGAAAGAACTGCCAATCCACAACAGCCGATCTCTATTGAATCTTTCGCGAATAGTTGTGTTTGATCTGAAAGAACTGCCAATCCACAACCTGCATTGCTGGCGCGGTGGTTCTGGCTTTGTTGTGTTTGATCTGAAAGAACTGCCAATCCACAACACCGAATTAACAAGCCGCCTCGACCGCTTGGTTGTGTTTGATCTGAAAGAACTGCCAATCCACAACTTTGCACCGGCACTGGAATAACCGCTTGGGTTGTGTTTGATCTGAAAGAACTGCCAATCCACAACCTGGAACGTCGTCGTAAAGGGAAAAACTAAGTTGTGTTTGATCTGAAAGAACTGCCAATCCACAACTCCCGCAAGGTTCGGCTCTATGGCTTCTCGGTTGTGTTTGATCTGAAAGAACTGCCAATCCACAACTATCGGCAGGATGAAATCTCGCGACTTGCGGTTGTGTTTGATCTGAAAGAACTGCCAATCCACAACTCTAACAACGCTGGCTTCCATGAGCGACTAGTTGTGTTTGATCTGAAAGAACTGCCAATCCACAACTGCACGGCAGGAGCTACCAGCGTAACGGGCGTTGTGTTTGATCTGAAAGAACTGCCAATCCACAACTATTGCTCAAACAGACGCATAAACGCATCAGTTGTGTTTGATCTGAAAGAACTGCCAATCCACAACCCTCGAGCAAGACTGGTATGAACCGAACGCGTTGTGTTTGATCTGAAAGAACTGCCAATCCACAACCACCCATCGACTTGGAATTGATGTGGTCTTGTTGTGTTTGATCTGAAAGAACTGCCAATCCACAACTACGCGGTGCAATCAATGCAACCGCCAATAGTTGTGTTTGATCTGAAAGAACTGCCAATCCACAACCGCTGACTATCTCGAAAAAAAAAAGCCGTAGTTGTGTTTGATCTGAAAGAACTGCCAATCCACAACTAATCGGCGCCTGTAAAATGAGCTTCTAACGTTGTGTTTGATCTGAAAGAACTGCCAATCCACAACGCATTCTATGAGATTATTGCTGAGGATGTTGTTGTGTTTGATCTGAAAGAACTGCCAATCCACAACTCACGGAGGGAGATATTGATCAACACACGTGTTGTGTTTGATCTGAAAGAACTGCCAATCCACAACGCAAAGCTCATGGACGTCATGGACGTCAACGTTGTGTTTGATCTGAAAGAACTGCCAATCCACAACAGGCGATAACCAACAGCGAAACGCTCGCAGGTTGTGTTTGATCTGAAAGAACTGCCAATCCACAACCCCAGCCTCAGCCGTGAATACCTGCGATGCGTTGTGTTTGATCTGAAAGAACTGCCAATCCACAACCTTGCCGATGTTGCTCAGGTTGAATTGTGGGTTGTGTTTGATCTGAAAGAACTGCCAATCCACAACCTCTGGCCTATGCTGTATATGAACAGTTATAGTTGTGTTTGATCTGAAAGAACTGCCAATCCACAACGACACCGATGGAGAGGTCTTTACCAGACCAGTTGTGTTTGATCTGAAAGAACTGCCAATCCACAACCTAGGCTAGGCAACTCATTGTATTACAGCTCGTTATGCCAATATTTGCGGCAACAAAACGTAAGTTACGACCTAAGAAGTGAATCACAGATGCGTATTTAATTATCAAAGAACAAAACAAACAGGCTAGAAAAATTCCAGCTGACTCGGCTTTGGGGCAAGCGGAGCTGTCGCCATTCCCCAGAAATTAATGATGTTCCCGTATTG
>JBHORO010000004.1:0-58151 GCA_042566005.1 Verrucomicrobiota bacterium | reverse complement strand
CGCGGCTTTTTTCTGCTCCGCCAGCTTTTTCTTGCGATTGGCTTCAATCGCCTGTGCCGTAATCCCGAAGATGACGAACAGGATAAAGAGCCAGTCTTCGGCGCCGGCACGGATTATGTCAGGAAGTTCGGTCATGGTTTAGCCTGCGCTTATTTTTTGTGACCTTTATCCTCTTCTTCCTGTCCACCTGCGAGCGATTCACGCATGGAGGTATCGGCCATTACGTTCTGCATGCGGTAGAAGTCCATAACCCCCAGATTTCCATCGCGGAATGCCTGTGCAATGGCCAGCGGCACCTGGGCCTGAGCTTCGATCACTTTGGCCTGCATCTCCTGTACGCGGGCGATCATTTCGCGTTCCTGTGCAATCGCCATCGCGCGGCGGCCTTCGGCTTCGGCCTGACGCAGGTTTTTGTCGGCCTCTGCGCGTTCGGTTTCGAGCATCGCGCCCACATTGGCCACGTCGCCCACACCGGCCACGGAAACGTCGGCGATGTCGATGGATACGATTTCAAAAGCGGTCTGCGCGTCGAGTCCGGATTCGAGTACCTTGCGGCTGATCGCGTCCGGGTTTTCGAGCACGTCTTTGTAGGAGGTCATGGAACCGATCGCGGAAACAATCCCTTGGCCGACACGGGCGATGATGGTTTCTTCGGTTGCGCCGCCGACGAGGCGTTCAAGATTGGTGCGGACGGTTACGCGGGCTTTAACCAGCAGGCGGATACCGTCTTTTGCCACGGCGTCGAGCATGCCGGTCGTACTTTTAGCCGGGTCGGGGCAGTCGATCACTTTCGGGTTAACGGAGGTGCCGACGGCTTCGAGAATGTTTCGGCCGGCGAGGTCGATGGCTGCGGCTTTCTGGAAGCTGAGTTCGATGTTCGCTTTGTCGGCGGCGATCAGGGCCTGCACGACGTTGATGATGTTGCCGCCTGCGAGATAGTGCGCTTCGAGCAGGTCGGTGCTGAGCGTGAGGCCGGCCTTGACGGCTTTAATGCGGGCATCGACGACGCGCGTAATCGGCACCTTTCGGATTTTCATCCCGATCAGGGCCAGCAGTTTGACGGAGGCGCCGGAGACGAGGGCTCGGAACCAGACACTGAATACGGAGAGACAGACTGCGAGTACCACGAAAATCGCGATACCGGCAATAATGAGTATAATGTTGGGCATGGTTACCTCCTATTTGGTTTCTGTATTATCGTCCGAAAGGGTTTGCGGAATATTCGGCGGGGTTGGAACGACCAGTCTGACCTTTTTGAATGTTGCCAGAATGAGCGCGCCGGTGCCGTACATCGCGATCATGAGCCAGATCGGTGTTTTGATGAATTGGATACTGGTCAGCACGTAAATCACAAACAGGCCGGCGATGGCTGCGATTACCGTGCTCTTCTGGGCGGGCGGCTTTTTCCAGCGGAAGATCAGCACGCCGATGACCAGTGCGAATACAATTTTACTGAGGTAGAGCAGTATGGCGTACCATCCGCCGAGGATCAGCCCGAGCGGCATGCCGATGATGCTGGCGCAGAGCGTGATACAGCAGAATGGTATAATGAACAGGGCCGCGAACCCGATCAGCAGGCAACGCCACGGAGTGATGCGGAAGATTGCAACGGCGTTGGCTGCATAGTTCGGAAACAGGTTGAGGAAGGGGATTGTGACCAGGATGGCTGCGATGAAAAAGTAGCCCTGTCGGACCAGGGTGTTTTTCAGGTCGGCAGCGGGTTTGACCGGTATTGGCAGCTGTTTGAGCTGCCCTCCGACCTGGACTGAGTTCGGGACCAGCAGTTCTTCGCCGGAGAGGTAGTTGAGGTCGCCGGCAATCCGTGTGTTGTTCAGCACGACGATGTCGCGTGCAACAACGGTTGCGTTGCCTTTGATCTCTCCGCCGATGGTGGCTTTGTTCGCATAAATCGTAATGTCGGCGGTGGTACCTTCAAGGATCACGTTATCGCCGAAGCAGATTGCTGCACCCTGAATCGAGCTGTTTTCGGTGAGCTTGACCGTTGCTCTGTTTATGTTGGGTACGGCCGCGATCAGGTTCCCGCCGACGTTTCCTTCGACCGTGATGCTGTTCTGTGCTGCGAGCCGGACGCTGCCTGCGCTGTTGCCTTTGAAGGATGCGGTGGTGGCTCCTCCCCATACATCCTCTTTGAATTCGCCGCTTAGTTTGAGCTGGTCAGACGAAAGCAGGAAGAGGTCCTGTAGTGCGGTTCCCTGAAAATCGATCTGCTGGGCGGAGTGCCAGATTTCGTTGGTGACGGATTCATCCGTACTAACCGTCAGCAGTTCTGTGCTTTTAAATTCAATGGCCTGCGTGGCGCAGACCGAAATGCCCAGGAAGAGGGCTGATATCGTTTGTTTAATCTTAATCATTACATTCCCTGACAAAAATCCGGCACCCCTCCGTGCGGATCACTTTCACTTGTACGTGGGCGTCAATCCAGTTGCCCTCGGTGATAACGTCAATGCGTTTTCCGTCGAGCATTGCCATGCCGGAAGGACGCAGAGGTGACAGTGTCTCACAAATAGTGCCGACGGCAACCTCGGTTTTTCCTTTCGGCGCTTTAAAGTCGCTGGCGTCTTTGGAGAGCGAGATGCCGGTCTTCGGCAGGATGCGCAACCAGAGTATGATCATGGCGAAGGATAGAATGAGCACGCCGACGATACTGATGTAGTTGTACGGCTCCGAAAATTTCATCCAGCCGACGACGGCGGCGGTGATGAGTGCGGCGGATCCGAAGATACCGAGGATGCCGCCCGGGACAATGGTTTCAGCGCTGATTAACAGAACGCCAGCAATAACGAGAATGAAGTAAAACGCGGTTGGTCCCATTTATCCCTCTATATTTTTTCCACTACGATTCGGTTGCCATGAACCTCGATGATACGGATCGGCGTCTCTTTTTCAATGAATTCCCCTTCCGTAACCACATCGATACGTTCATCGCCGAACGCGCCGGTTCCGCTGGGACGCAGTGTGGTGAAGGCGAGGCCCTCGCGGCCGATCAGCGGCGAGGTCTCTCTGTCGACGTTTTTGAAGGTCTCTTCCTCTTCGAGGATGATCGGCAGATGTGACTTCGGGAGCATCCGTCCGAAGATCAGGGCAATGGCTCCGGTGCCGATCAGGGCCATCACGAGCTTTTGGATGGCGGGGACGACGGATTCAAAATTGGTCGGAACCGGCAGCCACGGGGTTCCGGGTTCGGGAAGCGTCATTGCGTTGAGCAGTGCCAGCAGGATCAGCAGCAGGCCGCTGATGCCGAGTACGCCGAATCCGGGCGTAATAAATATTTCGATGAACAGCAGGATCACGCCGAGCAGGAAAATGAGCACATCTTCCATGCCCGCCAGCCCGGCGATGTGGTGTCCGAAGAAAAAGAGTACGAGCGCGATGCCGCCGATTAAACCGGGCGCGCCGAGGCCGGGGGTCTTGATTTCAATCCAAATGCCGCCCAGCCCGATCATCAGAAGCAGGGGCGCCATAGCTGCGATAAAGCGCGCGACCTTCTCGGCGGATGTTACTTCGAGTTTTTTGACTTCGGCATCTTCCAGTCCGATCGTTTTGAGCAGGGCGTCGAGGTCTTCAACGGTTCCTAAGGAGAGGAGCGGGCGTTGATCGTCTCCGACGAGTCGTGCGGCTTCGGTGTTGGTGAGGGTCAGGAGCTGGCCTTCGGGGCAGATGATATCGTCGCCGATTTTATATTCGAGTTCGCGGCGGACCATGGCCTCGGCGAGTTTGGTGTCGTGCCCGCCCTGTTCAGCGGCGCGGCGCACAATCGCGGCGGCGGCGGCCACCATTTTTTCCTGCACGTCCGGG
This sequence comes from Verrucomicrobiota bacterium, assembly GCA_042566005.1. Taxonomy (GTDB): domain Bacteria; phylum Verrucomicrobiota; class Kiritimatiellia; order Kiritimatiellales; family JBHORO01; genus JBHORO01. The sequence continues at coordinate 54,335 of JBHORO010000004.1, read as the reverse complement.
GTCGGGGCCTGCACGCCGCCGAGCGGGCTGACCTGAATGGGCATTGCATCACCGATTACACTGCCGGGCGCCATATAGATGTGTTGGGTTGAAAGCGCGATAATTGCGCCGGCCGAAAAGGCGTCTTTTTCAACGAACGTGTAGGTGGGCAGCTTGGACTTGCCGAGCGTGCGGATGATCTCTTCGGTCGCGTCGAGCCGTCCGCCGGGGGTGTCCATGGTTAAAATAAGAGCGTCGGCCTTGGCGGATACCGCCTCGTCGACGCCGCGCCGGATCACATAAAGCAGAGCCGGTTCAATCATGCCCTCAACGGGGATCACATAGACGGTGGACGCCGTCGAGTGGAGCGCAAAACAAAAGAGCGCTGTCAAAAGGTAAATGAAACGCTTCATGGTATTCATGCGAATAGTTTCAAGCCTATGTTGAAACTTTGCAATCCATAAAGCGTTAAATATGGGGCGGTGCGGATATGGATCACGAAGAGATGAGGCAACCGACATTGCAGACCGTGATTTCCAGGCATTGGAAAACAGGGTCACCCCACACTACTTAACGAGATGTTGTGCGCGTTAAGCCCTACTTGAAAACCAGCGGACCCGGGAAGTAGATCGGTCGGAATTCGATGTCGGCCGGCATGCTGGAAATTGCCATGTAGATCAGGACACCAGCCAGAGCCAGCAGAGTTAGTGTCAGCAACAGGATTATGACGTGCGATGTGCGGAGGGTATACAGATGGAAATGGGGTAAGTGGAAATGGTGCGGTTGACGTGCCGGATGTGTGCCTGAATGATACATTCTCACCTCCTTTCTCTCTCCACCAACAGTATAGCGAAAAGCGGCGTAGTTGTCATCCGGCAGCAGGGTGCGGGCTGTGGTTTCGGGTATGAAAGGCGCAATAAAAAGTGGTCAATGTTTTTCGATCGCAGTAACCTTCAGGTGAGGGAAGGAGGTGGGCTGTATGTCAAGCTTAACTGCAATTCAAAGTAAGGAGATTGTCGTAAAGGTCAGAAACGATGTCGGTATTCTGGCCCAGATGACAAGGATCGTGGCCGAAAAAGGCGTGAGCGTTTTGGCCGCCGCTGCGTGGGTTGAAGACACCAGCGGTGTTATTCATATGGTGACCGATGATAACCTGCGTGCGACGGATGCTCTGCGTGCTCATAAATATGCGCCGGAAGAAAAGGCGTCTCTGCTCGTGGAACTGCCTCATAAACCGGGGATGATCAGTGGTCTCTGCGGCAAACTGGCAGACGGAGGAATTAACATCCGTTACCTCTACATGACTGCCCCGATTAATCAAGATCGCTGCGTGCTGGTTCTGGATACGGAAGACAACGAAAGGGCGATGGTCATTCTGGACGAATGGTAATTAGTCGGTTTGAATGGAAACAGGAGATGCTTGCGCCGGTATCTCCTGTTTTTTTGTGGGGTGGCTGCGAATTATTTTTTCCGCAAAACCTTCCCGTCTCAGGTTGAGGAGCAGCCCGCTGATCCCGCCAGCGTGCCTTTTGTGGATAATGACACCTTTTTAGTGTTTGAGCCGGCGCGCCGGTATGTTCAAATGAGCGCTTTATTTTAGGATGGGTGATGATTGGAATTTCTAAGTTGTATTGCGGGACGGTGGAGCCGTCGGATGCGCTGCGCTACGGCCGCAAGGCCAAAAAACTGCCGAGCCATCTGCTCCAGTTTTCCGAGGATAAAAAGCCGGTGGTGGTCTGGAACTGCACCAAGGCCTGTAACCTGAAGTGCGTGCATTGCTATGCGCACGCCGATGGCCGTTGCGCGCCGGATGAGATGTCGTTCGACGAGGGCAAGTCGCTGATCGATGATCTGGCCGAGTTCGGGTCGCCGGTGATCCTTTTTTCCGGCGGCGAACCGCTGGCGCGTAAAGATATGCCGGATCTGGCGGAATATGCCGTCTCGAAAGGTTTGCGCGCCGTGATCTCTACGAATGGAACGTTGATTAACGATGAAGTCGCCCAGCGCCTGAAAGCGATCGGACTCTCCTACGTCGGGGTCAGCCTGGACGGTATGCGGGAAACGAACGATAAATTCCGCGGTGTGGACGGGGCTTTCGAAAAAGCGTTGGAAGGCATTCGTGCCTGCAAGCGCGCCGGTATCAAAGTCGGGCTGCGCTACACGATCACCAAGCACAATGTACAGGATCTGCCCGGCATCTTTGATTTGCTGGAAACCGAAGACATCCCGCGCGTATGTTTTTATCACTTGGTCTACACCGGCCGCGGCGAAGAGATCGCAGTCGACGACCTGTCGCATGAAGAGACCCGCAAGGTGGTCGATTACATCATCGATCGCACCGCCGATTTTCATGCGTGCGGTCTGCCGAAAGAAATCCTGACCGTGGATAATCACTGCGATGGACCGTACCTCTATATGCGCCTGCTCAAAGAGGGCCGCGAAGAGGATGCTGCCCGCGTGATGGAGTTGCTGAAAATGAACGGCGGTAACAGCACCGGCAACGGGATCGGCTGTGTCAGCTGGGACGGCACCGTGCACCCGGACCAGTTTATGCGCAATCACCGTCTGGGTAACGTGCGCGAAAGGTCGTTCAGCGAAATCTGGACTGATCGTGACAACGAATTTCTGATGCAGCTCAAAAATAAATACGAGCACGTTACCGGCAAATGCAAAACCTGCCGCTTCCTCGACGTCTGCGGCGGAAACTTCCGCGCCCGAGGCGAAACTACAGACAACCTTTGGGGCGTAGATCCGGGTTGCTACCTGACCGACGAAGAGATTGCGTAGTTTGATGCGGCTTGCGCCCGGTCGGGGCGCGGGCCTGCATCGGGTGATGAATGATTCAAAATGGTTGAGCCGGCTCACCGATCCGGCACTTGTGCGTTGGCTTGCCCCGAAACATTACTGTTTCAATGCGTCGCGTGCCTCATCCATAAACCGTTGAACCAACGCCGGGTCTTTGCGCCCGTCCGGTCCTTCGACGCCGGTGTGCGTATCCACACCCGCCGGACGTACGGCTTCGATCGCCGCGCGCACATTATCGGCATTCAGTCCGCCTGCCAGAATCACCGGCTTCGGCGATAGTTCGACCAGTTCGCGGCTGATCGACCAGTCGTGCGTTTTGCCCGTTGCGCCGCTCGCCCCGGTTTTCGGGTCGAACGTATCCGTGATGAACGCGTCCACATAATCTGCCAGTTCGGCGACCATTGCGCGCAGTTCGTCGGTCGTATGTTCGCCGATCACGAGGCTTTTGATTACATAAAAATCCGGCCGCGCGGTTTTCAGCTTCATCAGCTCATCGCGTGAAATGCTGCCGTGCAGCTGGATATGGGTGGTGCCCAGCTGGTCGCAGAACGCGATGATCTCATCCGCGCGGTCCTGATAGGTGATCAGAATTCCGTGCGCACCCTCCGGCAGGTTACGAATGATCGTGGCGGCTTCCGCTTCGGTCAGGTCTTCGTCATTGACCGGTAACCGCAGCGGAAAACCGAGAAACGGCACGCCGCATTTAATCAGCATGTCCGCCTCGGCCTGATCAATCACGCCCGCAATTTGGATGAAGGGTTGTTCCATTACAGAACCTGAATCGTTTTCTCGAACGGTACGCCGCTGGCCTCAATCGCGGCGGCGGAACCGAGCACGGCCGTGATCGGGTTTTCGAGTGCTTTTTCGAGCACCGCGCCGAACGCGCGGAAATCATCGGCCGTAGTGGCGAGCAGTTCGTCGCGGCGCTGCTGGCGCTCCTCATTGGTCACGCCGAGCATGCAGCGCAGCGTGTCGGAGTAGCCCTTGGCGTCCGGCAGCTGGTATTTATCCAGCCCACCGATCGCGCCGACGATTGCCTTGCTGAGTTCGTCCTCGTGCAGATCCAGTTCCTGCAGGTACTGAGCCGTCTTTTTATAGGTCTCGAGTGTGCGTGCAATATTCGGGTCGCGGTAGCTGACGAAGTGGAATGCGCCGGAGTGGGCATCGAATCCGCACATCGCGCCGTAAGCACCGCCCTGAACACGCACCTGTTCCCACAGCCATGCGGTACGCAGGTAGCTGGTAATTGCGCGGGTCGACCCGTTGCGCTCGTAGCTGGCGTCGAACAGGTTGATCGCGCAACCGGCGTAGTTGACCTGCGACGGCGCGGTGAAGGCCGTGCTTTGCGGTAGGCTCGGAAGCGTCCACTCGGCTTTAGCTGTATCGGCGGCCGGCAGTTTCCCGATGAAGGCTTTCAGCGCCGGCTCGACCTTCGCGTATTCGGACTGGTCGAGGGTGATGTTCACCAGCAGACCGTTACGGTTGATCAGCAACTGGTGAATCTCTTCGAGCGTGCTGCGTACGCCGTTCCAGTCCGCGTCGATCTCTTTGACCAGCTCACGCAGGAAGAAAATTGTATCAAAACCGCAAGCCTGCTCGGAGGCGTAGAACGCTTCGTTGAAGTACTGCTTGAGGTGTCCGGCGACCGCGGAGTGTCCGCTCGGGATCAGGCAGGATTCGAGCGTCGCTTTCTGCTCAAGGACGATCTGGCGGAAACGCTCTTTGTTGTCGAAATTCGGCTGGAACAGGATCTCTTCGATCAGGTTCAGCAACTGGTTGCTCTGCGGAACCATGCATTTGCTGCGCAGGAAGCAGCGACTCGCACCGTTTTCGCTGTCGAGCGCGCCGTGCGACATGCTGGTGCGGATGCCGCCGGTCTGCTGTGAGATCAGCTGTGAGAGTGTCACGAAGTCGTGCACCTGCGTGCCCATCTCCGTCAGCGCGGAGCTGTAGAGGCCGAGCCACTTCAGGTATTTCTGCGGCAGGACGTGCAGGTCGAAACCGATGTCGAGGTAGAGGATGCCGTTAGTGAAAAGGTCGTGGTAGAGCACGTTGGCGCCCGCCTGTGCGGATTCTGCGCGCGGCACGATTTTCGCTTTCGGCTCCATGTCAGCGCGGTGCAGCATCGGAATCTTGGCCAGATCTTCCGGCGCGTCCGGCGTTTCCTGCAATTCCTGCAGCGCTTCCGTTTCCGCGACGATTTGATTGCGCTCCTCGTCGGTCAGGCCGGAACGGACGTTTTCCAGACGCGCTTTTTCTTCCGCTTCCATCTGATCCGCCTTTTCGTTGTCGGGGCGGATGATGACGGTGGTGCGCTGCGTGTTTCCGAGGAAGTATTCGGCGATCATGGTCTCGAAAAAGTCCGGGTCGGCCGCGATTTTATCCTTCAGCGTCTGCAACGGTTTCTCGAAGGCGATCATGCTCATCGGGTCTTCGTCGTACAGCCAGGTTGTCAGTGATTTGACCCACATCGACAGGCCGCGCGGGTAGCCGCTGGTGTTGTTTTCACGCAGCATGAACTCGAGTGTGTTGAGCGCGGCTTCGGTGTCGTTTGGGTCGATCCCGTTTTCCGAGAGATCGGAGAGGGTGTCGTAGATCAGTTTTTCGGCTTTCGGCAGGTTTTCCTCGGCAACGCCTTTGAGTCCGATCGAGAAGCTCATCTGCTGGAGGTGCGTTTCCAGTCCGCCGCCGGTCAGGTCTTCACCCAGCCCGGATTCGATCAGCGCCTTGCGCAACGGCGAGGCCGCCGCGCCGATCAGGATGTGATCGAGAATATCGAGCGCGAAGCGCGTATCCGTTTTCGTGGTTTCCGGCAGGCGCCAGTTGACGGTGAACATCGGCTTGGCGTCGTCACCGGAGGAGGCGTAGACATCTTCGATGCGGCGCGGTTCATAGAACGAGCTCTGCAGCGGGATGTCGGAGCCGACTTCGATCTGCTGGTAATCTTTGAGGTACTCTTCGAGGATCTCGAAACGTTTTTCCGGGTCGTCGTTGCCGTAAAAAATAATGCGCGCGTTCGACGGGTGGTAGTACGTGTCGTGGAAATTCTTGAACTGCTCGTAGGTCAAGTTCGGGATCTGCTCCGGATCGCCGCCGTACTCCTGTCCGTAGACCGTGTCCGGGTAGAGCGACTGACAGGAGAGTTCGCCGAGCAGGGCGTCCGGCGAGGAATAGACGCCTTTCATCTCGTTGTAAACCACGCCTTTATAGCTCAGTTCGCCGTCGGTGCTGTCCAGCTCGTAGTGCCAGCCTTCCTGCTTGAAGAAATCCGGCGTGATCAGCGGGTAGAATACCGCGTCGAGGTAGACGTCCACCAGGTTGTAGAAGTCCTGCAGGTTGCAGCTTGCGACTGGGTAGCAGGTTTTGTCGGGATAAGTGAACGCGTTCAGGAAGGTCTGGAGCGACCCCTTCAGCAACTGGACGAACGGATCTTTGACCGGGTATTTGCGGGAGCCGCAGAGTACGGTGTGTTCGAGAATGTGGGCGACGCCGGTGCCGTCTTTGGGCGGCGTGCGGAAGGCGATGCCGAATACCTTGTTTTCGTCGTCGTTTTCAACCGAAAGGAATTCCGCGCCGGTCGCCTTGTGGCGATAGAGTTTGGCTGCGGAGTTGATTTCCTTCACTTCCTGTTCACTGATCAGTTCAAAATTCTGTTTCATAGGCTCCTCGTAAAAAATCGATCCCGCAGAATAGCGAACTGGAGAATAAATCAAACCACGTAATACACGAAATGCGCGGAAAAGCGGGCCGGGGCGGGGAAATACGACCGGACGGTTCAGGCAGGATGATATGTGGAAATATACGAAGAGAAAATCGCCCTGTTTCCCATCGCCCTGTCTGAACCCCGTCTGTGGTTTGTGTTATTTTTTGCGAGAGGAGGGGCGGCCTTTGTACCCTCCTTTGTGTCTGGGTTTGCGCTTCGGTGATTCTGCCGGCTTTGCATTGCCCGCCAGTGCCACCTTGAATCGGCGTCCATCAAACAGGGTTTCATTCTTTGTGAAGTAATTGATGAGATCCGTTGAAAGGGCATACGGCACCTCGAAATAGGTCTGCATGTCCACGATGTTGAGGCGTCCGATCTGCACGGGCGCACCAACCCCGGCGGTATCAATCAGCTCTTTTAAGAGGGCAGCCGTCACCTTGTTGCGTTTGCCGATATTGGCCACCAGCTCAATCATGCCGGGTGTCATCTGGCGCGGCACGTGTGCCTCGCGTGCTTCCCGGCCGGAGATGCTGTTTTCAGGTTTCTGTTTCGGTCGCACCTTCTCGGGTTCGGTACTCAGGTCGGGCGTGTCCCGGTAATACTCCAGCCGCGGGCGCTGTTCCATTAAGGCAATCCGCTGGATCAATTCCTCTTTTGAGACGTCTTTCAGAACAGCGCACATCTCCTCCAGATTATCTGCCAGCAGCTCCGGGTCGGCCGGATAATCCCGCAGGCGTTCGGCCAGATTGAGCAGCTGAATGCGCCCGATTTCCTGACCGGTCGGGATGGCCCGCTGCGCGATCTCTTTTCCGAGCACTTTCTGGATACGTTCTAATTTGAAATGTTCGCGCAGATGAATAATCGCAATGGAAACCCCGGTCTTGCCCGCCCGCCCGGTGCGCCCGCTGCGGTGGGTGTAGGTGTTGAAATCGTCGGGGATGACGTAATGAATGACATGCGAAAGATCGTTAACATCCAGTCCGCGCGCCGCAATATCCGTCGCCACAAGCAGCTGGGTCTGATGCTTCCGGAATTTTCTCATCACGAGATCACGTTCCTCCTGCGTCAGGTCTCCGTGCAGCGCGGCGCTATTATAGCCGTCCGCATTCAGGCGGTCGGACACCATTTGCGTTTCCATTTTGGTGCGGCAGAAAATAATGCCGAAAATGCCGGGGCAGCCGTCAGCAACTCGCCGCAAGGCGGCGTAGCGATCCTTGGCGTGAGCCATCACAAATTCATGCTGAACCGTTTCCGCAACGGCGCTGCGTGAGCCGATCGTGATTTCGTGCGGGTCATTCATGTTGTTGCGCGCCATGCGACCTACCTGTCTTGGCATGGTTGCCGAGAAAAGGAGGATTTGCGCGGCGTCGGGGACATCAGAGAAAATCGCGTTCAGGTCCTCTTCAAACCCCATGTTGAGCATTTCGTCGGCCTCGTCCAGCACCACGCGACGAAGGGCGGAAAGATCCGCCTTTTTAGTGCCCAGCAAGTCCAGCATGCGTCCGGGCGTCGCGACAATAATATGCGCACCCCGATCAAGCCCGTCCAGTTGGGGCCGAATATCCGCGCCGCCATACAGGGCAAGGGTGGAAATAGCGGGCATCTTTTTTGAGAACCGATGCAAGTCGCGCGTAATCTGCACGCAAAGTTCGCGGGTCGGACACAAAATAAGCGCCTGCGTTTTACGGCTCGTTTGATCGATCTGTTCCAGGATCGGCAGACCAAACGCGCCGGTCTTTCCGGTGCCCGTTTGGGCCAGCGCGATCAGATCGGTGTCGTTTTCGAGCAAAAAGGGGATGACTTTGCTCTGTACGGGGGTGGGGCTTTCAAACCCCAACGTCTCAATTCCCGCCAGTAATTCGGGGCATAAGCCCAATTCGCTAAACTTCATATGATCTACCTGTTGTTGTAATAAATAATGTCCAAATCGCGCCGAAACACGTCACAGCCCGTTTCCTCATTCGACGGCCCCGCATTGTATCGGGTTGCTGAGCCCCGGTTTGCAGAACGACATACTCGTATCGGTGCTCAAAGAACGAGCCAGCAATCTATCCTCTTTCCGTCAAATAACAATACGCAATAGCCGGTCATATTTCAGGCCGTTTGATATCGGTTTTCGGAACGGGTCAGGAAAGGACGGGGTTCTGCCGCTGATTGGGAACCCCCTTTTTTCGGCTACACCACCCATTCTGGAATACAAAAAAACAGGACATTTTTATGCCCTGCTGACAAACTCCAGCCATATGAACGTTAAACATGAGCCGCTTGGGAATCAGACTTTGACCGAATCGACGGGCGTTGTCCAAGTAGGCTCAATGTTCTGGTTCGGAAAGTTATCTTCCTCCAGTGAGAATTGGTAACAACCGAGGTGTGAATTTTTTAACGCCTATATAACCAATCCAACATGCAAAAAATGTAACTACCGGAATAATAAGAAAGCACCCGAGACTTCCGTATCCGGGGAGGGCCGTTTTTTGCCAGATCTTAGCAATTATGGTTTGTAGTGGTTCATGCGTAGCATACATAAAAAACACGGCCGTCCCTAATGTTGATATTCTGTTACCAATCGAACTGTCTGATAAAATTTGCGCTACCAAAAAAATAAATAACGCACTTCCAATTTGTTGCAGAGGGGCAGATATAGTTATCACTCCCCAAAACGATCCAATCCCCAACCCAACCCAAATAATTGAAAAAATTAAGCAGGAACCTTTTTTGATTTGTAATTTTACTGGGTTTTCTGCCACCGAATAGCCCAGAAGATAGTACCCCATGCTCTTAGCAAACGGCAGTGGTATGAAAAACAAAACCCAAGCAAGAAAAGGTATCTTAACGATCCATTTCCTCAGTAAGAAAGCGGTTACGGATACGACGATCAAATCTCTCAGAAACCAGAATTGGTAAACGATCGGGCCTCGACCTATGCCAAACAACGCAGAAAGTATAGAAGACAGATTTTTCTCTACATTAAAATATGCGCCTTCACCAGTAAATGACGAGCTAATGCCTGAGAGTTTAGCAATGAACACAAGAAGAAGAATGGCAGAGTTCCAGAAAAGAAATGGGAGAATGAGAGTGTAAAATCGTTTTTTCAGGAAATCCAACGTTTTGATGTTCGATGAGTTCATATTCTTGGTGCTGAAATATCCAGCCATCAGGAAAAAAAGTGGTACTGCTCCTCCTGCAATATAGTTTTTTAGAAGATAATGGGGCAGGTTATTTTCTTCGCTGAAAGGTGAGTGTATGAGCATCACGAAAATCATGCCTATAACTCGAGCAAGGTCTATGGATAATATTCTATTCATTTTATATACCGAACGTTAATCCTGACCCGCTTGGGAAACAGACTCTGCCTTCAAAAACGGGCGTTGTCCAAGTAGGGTCTATGAGCTGGTTCGAATTATTTTAAAATCTAAGGATGCATGCTAGTGAAACCAAAGCGGTTACGAGAAGCATAACCATGACAACAAATAGCACGACCGTAGGCCTATAGGGGTGGTTTTCAGATGAATAGTTGGTCGGGATATCCGGTTCCGGGATTTTGCTTTCTTTCCAAAATACCGCAGGAATTTTTTCTATATTATTTCTGTACATTTCTTTCGCGTCATCGTCAAAATCTGAACCCTTGATTTCATCCAACAACTTGCTTAGATGGTGCTTTCTCCAAACAGAGAAGCTCTTAAGTTCATGTAAAAATATGAATACTGCAATGACGTAGATTAATAGAAATACTGATCCGAGCGTTGCTGAAATCGCACGAGAGCTTGTGGCAATCAGTGGGTGACAATAATCGATGGCTGGTTTTTTTACCCTATCTAGAATTTCTGAGTTGTCTATGATAGTAATATCTCCATCAATAATGGGTCGTTCGGAAAGGTAAAATTTTGGTTTCTTATCGCTCTTTCCATTCTTCTCTAAATAAATTCTTAAGCCGAGGTCTTCGGCTTTTCTCCATTGTAGAAAAGTTATTTCAAACTGCTTGGGAGACAAGAGATTAACTTTGTTTGAAAAATTGGAGTTTGCGACCTCTATTCCTAGGATTTCAAAGTCACCATCGACTGAAAATATTAAAGAGTCCTTTACGATATTTTTCCGGACACCATCTCCAATGATTGTTGCCTCACCATCATTTATGAATGATAGTCGCAGTCTCCAGAAATCGGATACAGTTCTGTCGTCGTAACTGAAGGATGATTTTAGTTTAGGGACATTGGGAGTTTTAGTTAGGCTTTCGCTTTCAGTAACAGTTGCGGTGATATGTGGGGCAGAAGATTTGACCTGCCTCCAAACGCTGAAAACCGTGGCAAGAGATGCGATGAGAGCTACTGTTACCGCAACCCTCTGAAACCATTGCCAAAGATTAGGTGGTTTTTTTTTAATTATGTCTGTCATGTTTTTTATCCATCTCGAACGTTAAGCATGACCCGCCTCGGGAAATAAACTTTGCCTGACTCGACGGGCGTTGTACCGAGTAGGGTCGATGCTCTGGTTCTGTTATTTTTAAATCAATCATGCCGAGTCTATCTTTTCTGATTCGCCTATAATGTTCGTTGACCCCTTCTGTGTTATGCTCTATGGCTTTAACCGAACATCCACTTTGTAATAGCCTTGTGAATCAGTGCTGTGCACGCTATCGGTGTAGTTGTTTTGTGGATACTCAAAATCGGGTTTCGCCATTTGGAAGCCAGCAGTTAGGTTTGTCGACCAAAGAACATTGTAGTAGCGGTTAGGCAATGAATTCCACTCTACAACAAAACCCTCGCCACCAACTTGTTGCATATAACCAGAAACGTAAAATACTGATCCGGGATTGGTCGGAATAGATCCAGTGATGTATTCTTGGACGTTGTCGTGCCCATCACCATCACTATCCACTCCTGCCACAGCACCAGTAGTACTACCAAAATACTGTATTTCCCAGTCGTCTGGGAGACCATCGCCATCATCATCAGAGTCAAAAATATCAGGAACTCCGTCTTTGTCAGAGTCCAGCAACACCGGAGTAACAGTAAACGAATCCAGACCTATTCCACCGTGGGTGGGCAGTCCATCGGTGGTGGCGGTCTGGATGCTCAGAGTTTGTCCGACTTCTAAAATAATTTTGTCATAGCCATCCACTCCGAAAAGGATTTCAGGTTCGATATTGCTTGCAGCAGTTGAGTGCTTGAAATTGAAATTCGATCCCGAAAAGCCAAAAGTTTGTATGTCCGCAATTTGGCTATCGAATACCTCTGGAACCGCTCCATAGTTTAGGCCTAAAAGAGCAGGACTGCTGACCACCGCGATCTCGCGTCCTGTAGTGGTTCCCAACAGATTATTAAGAGCTATCCCATCAATCTTTACCCTGTTATCAAACGAAACTGTGAGTGTTTGAGCCGTTCCAATTCTTTCCCTTTGAGTCGTATTTCCATTATCTTCGTCAATTGCATCATTAAGCACCCCAATGAACTGGTTGTTCTGCGTAATGGATACCTCTCCAACGTTACTGTCGCTCGCGATTATTGTAGCAGTTATTTTTACACCACCTCCGGAGTCCAGCGTATGGGTTGCGGTGATTCCATCAGGTTGCACAACGAAATCATTGCTCACGAACATGACCGGCCCTGTAATGATTTCGGCCACTCGTACATTGTCCAAGAAAACCCGCTCCGTTCCTCGCTTCCCTATTCTCAGCCAAAGCACATCGCCCAATTGGCCTCCCGTGCCGGTATTGAGTATTACCTGTTCTTCTGAGGTTCCCAAAGCAGCTATATTCGGAGCAACCACCGTAGAGGCGATTTTTTCATCTTGCAACGACGTTCCTCCGTCAAGATCCATGTGGGATGTCACATATTCCTTGCCTTCACCAACGTGGAGGCTTACCTCTACTCCGTCAAAAGGCATGGTTATATTGCCTGCACCCAGTAACAGGTCGATGACATAGGGTTGCGAGGGTGTCCAGACTCCGATTTTTTGAAAGATATAGTCGGGTTCCGTCCAATTATCGCCATAAGGCGTGTCCGGAACATCGGGAGCCCCTTCCCAGACGGTATTCCCCACGCCATGCCAATTATTGATCACAGGGCGAAGATCATATGGCAGCACTACCGGAGTCTCAAAACCGGGATTAGCCACTGTGGTCTTCGGGTCTGTCCCTCCCGTAAAGAACCTCCAGACATCGCCGGTGATGATTAACGACCCATTCAGTTCATCAACTCGCCAAAAATACTGCGTATTCTCGGGAAAACTTCCGTGGTATTCATTTAACGTCTGCCGTCCTTGATATTCCGGCGATATAGTAGTGGCATTGAGGACCGCATCATAGTCTGACCCAACATAGATATCGAAGGCATTGGCGACAGGATTTCCGGACAACCAAGTTAGTGCCTGATCAGGGAACGCATCGGTAGAATTATTCATAGGCATGGGTGCGCCGGGTGCAATATCTTCCGTGCCTGCAGAAGCATATAAAGCAGCAACCTCGGAAGGAGTCAACGCATTGTTGTAAATACGCAGATCATCCATGATGTAGGTTCCATTACTGTTAGGCATAATCTGCAATGGAGTATGAGATTTTGCAATGATCCCATCAGGGACATAGATGCCAAAGCGTGAATTGGTAACTTCTGTATTATTCACCCATCCACGAATAACATGATTAGTCCGATCGATCACCATAACCAAGTGGTACCATGTTCCAACTACTATGGGATCGGTCGATGTAACATCAAAATCTGCGTCGGTGTGGAGGTCGCGTTGCAGAGAGCCAATAAACGAAAACCCGTTAGCTTGCATGTGGCCCATCAGCCAACCCGCAGACGGGTCGTTTTCGCTATCCTTGCGGTAGCGGCGTTTTTTTAGAATCGCACCCTCTTCAGTGGGAATTGAAGTATATTTAACCCACAGTGAAACACTCATGTCTCCATCCAGCGGATCGCCAGTGTCATGCACCATCAAGTCAGTGTTATCCCTAATCCCCCTTCCAAGCAAACCGGTTTCGGAACTATTGAAATGTTCAGTCAGTGCATATCCGTGCGCCTGATAGGGGCCGAGGTCATGAGCCGTGAAACCACTGGTTTCCTCGAAAGTATAATGAGAGGCCAACCCATTGTTCCGAACATAAACCACCACATAGCCCCTAGTGTTTCCAATGCCGGTGGCATCGGTTACCGTATAATAAAAAAAGTCTTTTCCAACCCAGTGAGCGGGTGGGGTATAGCGAATTTCCCCGTTGCCGAGAATCACGACAGAACCACCTTTTTTACTTACACTATCCCCGGAGGTTACCGAAATTGCATCCCCGTTACCGTCATAGTCATTTTCCAGGACATCGATATCGACCGATGTATCCATCATTGTATTGACCGCATCTTCCCTCGCATGGGGAGCAAGAGGAGAAGTATAATTGATTTCCGGGCAATTGATTGCTGTGGCTCGTGCGTGGATTTCTTCTATCATTCTTTCTACATTTCCAGATCCAAGGCAGCTATTGGCTCTATCCATCGTATCATTCCAGCTTCTAGAGTGGCCTGCATCCAGTGTGTGCCCCACCTCATGCCCAACGGCACTCGAATACCCCCAATCGCCTTGAACATTGCTGAAAACGATCTTCTTCGGATCACTTATGCTGAGTATATCACCTCCTGCATAATTTCCTGCCGTATGAAGCCGAAGCATTGCGTCAGGATGCTCTGGAAGAAGTGGCGCTATATCCAGATTCCAAGCATCTTTGTGGCTGTCGGCATAATCATCAAGTCGAAGAACAATAGCTGAAAGTTCCCATGCAAGCCCCATATCCCGAGCATAATACGCATCCGTATCATTGATCTGTTGCTCAGCAACTGTAACTGCTTCTTCAATGCTACGAGGTGTTTGAAGCCACCAATCGTTCCATATATCTATTCCGACACCGATCTTACGCATAGTTACCCTTGGAACAATATCCCCGATGAGTGGCGTTGGAGAGATACGATCCTCCCCATAGGTGATTTCAGTACTTCCGGTTCCTGGATCAAGAGTTCCAGAAGGGCCACTAATGCTAACAGGCATCTGGTTTAAGTGCTTATTTAAAGCACGTCCATCGCTAAGGTTGGCGGTAAGAAGAGTTCCATTTGAATTAAGGGATGCATTGGCACGCATATTGGGATTGCCTTGAACATAGCCCCGATACGTTCGGACTGGGGGCGGGGAAATTTCCACATAGCCATCAGCCATAGTCCAAGTTAATAGTTTGAAATTCGAGGATCGCACTGACCGTTTTGCAAGAATAAGCACCTCACTCAGCCCGTCGCCATCCAAATCCCCCACATCAACGTTTAGGTTGTCTGGAGGATTTTCGGAGGCACAGACCGTGGGATAAAATGCAAGTAGTAGCGAAATGAATATAACTTTAGTTAGTCCGATCATTATCCGTTTCTCTTTTCTTGTTTTCCAGACCTTCCGGCTGAAGCAGGAACAGCCTTTGGCGATTTCTAGCGCTTTATCGTTCAGGAACGATCCCAGATTGCTGGTTCTGGTGCTTGTTTACTAGTCCTGCTGAACTTCACATTCTTTCCGGTTTGCCATTGTCGGAGACCGTTGTGCTCAGGTTCATTGCCATCATTTTTGTTTTCTACAGAACGTTACACGTGACTTTCGGTGCACATAAACTTCAACGTAATCGACTGGCGTTTTCACCGTAAAGTCCATGTGCTGGTTGTGCAGTTATTTTATTCTCCGTGGTACCATTCTTCTTCAGGAAGGTTGGTCATGAATTCAAAAACTTCTGCTAATGCTCCATGGGCATCCGCCCACTTCAAATGTTCTCTAAATCTGATTGTTTTCGATAAAATCGGTGTGTCCCACCATGCTGCTAAAATTAAAGGTAGAGCTGGTTCCCACCCATTACCTTTGCGTTTTCGATCAGGTAGTAATTTGTACAGTTCATCCCATCGTTGGGGTTGAGGACAAACACGACCGCTCTTTTGTGCTTCAGCTATAGCTTGATCTATTGTGATCATTTTTTATTTCTCGTGCACAACGTTTGAGAGGACCCGCGTGCCCTGTGCTTTAAAGCAAATTCTCCGGCGGTTGACACGTAGGGTCACTTGACTGGTTGGGATCCATTTTGTTTTTGAATATGTCCATTCGTATAACGAACTTTAGCCTCCGAAAATCTCAGCCAAGATCATTAGTAAGAAAATAACCAGAACTGCTTTCAAAACAGCAGACCAACTTCCCTCATAAAAACGTAATTTTATACGCCTACCACAGTCAGGGCAGGAGTCAGCAGATTTGCTAACCTTGTGGCCACAATCTTTACATTTCATTAGCCTAGCCATTGAGCCTCCCTGATCATTATTTTTTAAATCCCAACGTTAATCCTGACCCGCTTGGGAAACAGACTCTGCCTTCAAAAACGGGCGTTGTCCAAGTAGGGTCCAGGATCTGGTTCGCCCTGTTTTAGTTTTTGTATTCAAGTGAGAATGTTCTGGGTTGATAAACAGGTGAGTCAATTCCCTCAATTTTTCCTTCTGTGAAATTTCGCAATTCAAGAACCCGGAATTCATCTGGGGATACATCCGTTGACAAATCAGATATTTTGAACACGCAGAGATTTTGATTTCTATTTCCTCTCCATCTCGAATACGCAATGAATCTTGAATCATCGGACCAGACGAATGATGCCGCTGCATCTTCTGAAACAATTTTCTTCCGGCCATCGGAAAGGATCACAGAAAGAGTTCCTAGCGTTGGTGCTCCCATCGCAATTTCCATTCCGTTTTCAAACAGGGCAGTCATCGTGTTGTTAGGGCTTTTCCGCTCCGCTCTATCTATCCATGGTGATATTGGTTCTGTATTCATTTTTTTATGTGGCGAACGTTACTCATGACCCGCTTGGGAATAAAACTCTGCCTTCAAAAACGGGCGTTGTCCAAGTAGGGTCAATGAGCTGGTTGGGAATTTTTTCTTTTCTAAAGCACAATACTCCGCTTATCAACATTAGCCATGCCAGCGGAAGGCTCTCCGGTAACCTTTCGATTCAGCTTCTGCACAGGTTGTTGTATAGTGGTCAACCGAGTAGGTTCGATCATACATCTGGTCTATTGGTAGATGGTAAATACTGCCAAGTTCCCCGTTATGACATTTGATGGATGGATATTCGCTAATAGGGATGTTTTCATTGATTGTTACGCCTAAGATCTTTGCACACTCTTTTGCAAGGTCACTGGCTTTTGTCGATGTGCATATATAGAACTCTGCCAGTGTTGGGGATTCATTATTATTCAACATGTGGATTAGGGCTCCTGCATATAGTTGGGTTACTGTATTTTCCCTGATCATTTTATGTTTGGACCAATGTTTGCACTGAATGTAGGCCGTTTTACCGGTTTGTGGGTTTGTGGCAATTACGTCTATCCCGAGGTCTTCCAATTTCTTCTCTATTCCATATTGGATGATTTTAGTGTAGCCCTTCCGCTTAAAAATATGACCAATGTAAAGTTCGTAGTCGCGTCCAATCTGCCACTTGCTTTTATGTTTTCCGTCATGATAGCGATCAAGAACGAGTTGATTTCGATCTAAGGCGGAGAGTGAAGAAAATTCTTCATCGGATAGCCAGGAGCGCCCTCCGTCCATTTGATGGTCTATTTCTGCTACCTTAATTTTTTCAATGTGATCTGGAAGGGTTGGGAACAGAGATTCATATTCGGCAAGGCGGGCGTTAAGAATAATGTTTTCCTGTACCGAGGGCTTGTATTTTTCTCTAAAGCGTTTTTCTAGTGCTTTAATCGTTCGGTATCCACGCTTTTTTTCAAGGGCTTTTTCATCTTCGGCCATTTTTAATTGAGCGATGTAGCTAGCAAGCCAAGGTTCAGACAGTTCCCGCTCTTCAAGCGCATGCTCTAGAATTGCACACCTATTTCTGATTTTAGATATCGCTTCTGAGGCTTCTTTTTTCAATGACTTTACAGCTTCTGCATGGCTATTTTGCGTAGAATCCAACTCATCTGAGAGTCGCCTTGTTTCATGATAATACCTACGAGAATCCTCTTCGGCTTTTTCTCCACATTTTAATTTTTGCCGAACAGACGAAATATACGACGCCCCAAAGATAATCGCTACTATTGCAATAAATATCAGAGGTTCCATATCTACTTCTCGTTTATGTATCTGTTCCCAACGTTAAAGCTCAGCCGCTGTGCCTTGTTCGTCGCCTGACTCAACCGGCGTTTTCACAGTAGGCTGAAGCTTCTGGTTAGCGATTTTTTTATCTGATGATTTGGCTATGTAATTCTCAGAAACCCAGCCAACACAAGTTCCACTTATGATTGCGCAAATAATACCTATAATTGCCACAAAAGTTCTTTCCCGAAACTTTTCTTTTCTTTCGCTCACGTAGAGGAAGCCTTTTGGTTTCAGAAACCACCTTGTGGGATACTTTATAGTACCGGACGTTCTTATGTTTTTGTATTCCTGTGGTGGATCACCTTGGGAAAAACACTGTAATGCACAAGCCATATCCCAAATATCATCATACGATGATCCGGTTGACCCGATGTACCCCTCGCAAATCAAGTGGGCGAGGTCATAAAAATCCCGATGATCAGAATGCTTGTGCCCCATGCTTTCAACGTATTCGCGTGCGAAGACCTCTTTTTTATCATAGAGGTGCTTTAGAAGTTTGTACTGATCACTTTTCATGTGGCTTTAGCTGTTAAGTGTGTATGTGCCTGTGTTTAGGCGGTGTGAAACATGGGCTTTTGTCAAAGGTTCTGTGTAATCAATTGCAATTAGAGTGATGCCTTTTGACTGGCAAGTATCTAATTTTTGGGCATCACGTTCCTGAACACCCTGTAGTGCTTTCTTTCCACCCCATGCCTTAATTGGGTGGAAGTGCTGTTGGCCTTGATATTCTAATCCAACTTTTAGTGCAGGAATGAAGATATCCAGTTCTAATCCATTCAGCCATGCCGGTCTGTGGTGCCGTAGTATTTCTTCTGATGGGTATATGTTACACACGATTTTGTGTAGCAGGGATTCGCTTACAAAAGCATCCCCAATTTTTCTAAATCCAAACTCTTCCCGGGTGATGTTTTCAAAAAAGTTATTCAATTCTCGTTGTGACTTTCCTGCATTACGCTTGAGCTCTTGGTGTAATTTTCCTTCCTCAAGTTTGATGTTGCTCCAGTATTGAATTTCGTCTGGGGCAATATCCTTTCGCCGAGGGCCACGCATTATTACTTCAAGACGTTCTCGTTCCTTCTGTTCTTTGGCAACAGCAACTCTGGTTTGCTTGACCATTTCGATAACTTCATCAGGACAAGCATCTGGAAGGAAATCCTCATAATAATCGGTTACACCCAGCCGGAACTTTGTCTGTTTTATATACCATCCAAAATATTGCTTGAATTGACCTCCATACATATCTGAACACCAGCGCATGGAAGGAGAGCTGATATTACATCTGTGACAAAGATGAGGCCTAAACAATAGGTGCTCTGGGGCAGGTAAGATTTTATCCAGACCTGTTGCAGGAAATTCTCTTCTGGTTAAGGCTTCAGAGCGGTTGAGTTTGAATGCATTGAATATTGCAGCTTTAGAGCATTCACAAAAGATAGCTGGTGTGTCTTCTTTTTCGGAAAAGGCTATAAATGCACCGTAATGATCGGGGTATCGAACAAATGGCAAAGGCAAATCTTCCTGCTGAACCGGAGAGCGTAATGCCACTTCAGAAAATGATTTCGGATATGAAGGCTTTGTTCTTGGTTTGTTCACTTTTTTATATTGCCGCTAACGTTAAGGCTGACCTGCCGTGCGCATAAACTTCGACCGAATCAACGGGCGTTTTCACGGTAAGGTCAAGCCTCTGGTTCTGATTTGTTTATGCACAAACGATGCAACAACAGTGGAACTAATCAGCTTTCTGAATGGAAATTATTTCTAGTGGAGTACCATAAGCATTTGTTCCGGATATTGTTCCTGTAATTACATATTTTCCTTTGGGTAATGGCATTTCATTGAGGATCGATGTTGATTTATCCTTTTTCAAGGCAACCTGAATGTAACGACCCCCATCATAAAACTCATAACAGCCAAATATCGCATATTCACCTGCTGATGATGTGGCTTTAAGCCACATATGATCGTACCCACCAGAGGAGATGAGATACTGTTTAGAGTCTTCGATTGAAACCTTTCCATCCAAAATGTGTTGTACCATGGTAACAACACTGGTGAATTTCTTGGTTGTTGTAATTTTCTCTTCTACTGGAGGCTTTGTTTTATTTGTGTTCGCCGAGTTGGTGGTATTGTTTTCTCCACAATACGTTCTCCATGCAATTTCAATTGCTTCTAAGCTGTCGTCTTCATTGGACGGAGAATTTTGCTGTAATTTTGCATAAAGAACTCCCCATGCGAATCCAGAGGAAAAAGCATGTTTCTGAGCTATCTTTAGTTGTTCATCAGTAATTGAATGAGAATCTTGTCCAAAGGCGTGGGCAGAAATGATGGCGCATAAAAAAAGAAGGTAAACTTTATTCATTTTTAATTTCCTGTGGTTGGATTTATTTATCAGAACATTTAATATAAGTCTGACGTTTTTTCAGGGTTAAATTAGAGATGATCCTAAAGTGCGCGGCCTTTTTCGTCAATTATCATCGCTTTTTTCTTTAAAAACCTTCTTCTTTAAAGAAAAGGTAGTTCTGTGTGGCGGGAATCGCGTGACGCATATTCCGGGCTCCAATATTAAAATGGGCCTGAAACGGCGCTTTTTATGACGCTTTTACCGCTTAATACCATGATATGCGTCTGACGCATATCCAGATATTGAGGGGAGGGGTATATGCAATATGTTGACCTGCAACCGTTTGAGGATTTTGTCCGTCAGCGCGATTTGGTGGATGAAAAGCACATTACCTTTTACCTCCATTGGGTTTTGCGCTTTTTGCGCTCGGAATTTGATCGTACGAAGCTTTCTGAAAAGGATGTGCTTCAGTGCTTTTCGGATCAGTTGGCACGGGATGATTCGGTGCAGAGCTGGCAGCTGCGTCAGGCGATGGAAAAGGGGTCAGCCGATGAATTTTAGAGTCGAGGGTTGATCTTTTTTCTTTTTCAGTCTTGGGACGGCCCCGTGGCCGGGGCTGTAAGGACCGGTGGGGGCAGGTCTCAAGAATCAAGATTGGCGGCGGGGTGAGGTTTAGATAGCTTGCCTGTATGAGCTGACCGTTACGAGTTGATATTGAGGGCGGGCGTTATCGTGTAGTGGTCTGCGGGATTGAGCGGAAAATATTTTCCGGTGCGACGAGGATCGTCGGCATCGGCTGGAAAGGGGGTGTTAAACCCCCTTTTTTTACGCAGTCTGTGCGGCAATACTTTTCACGGTCCGCCGAGTCGCACTCCTGGCTTTTTAGGGACGGGGTCGGGTCTCAAGATTCAGGATTGGCGGGAGAGGGGCGGTTCGCCTGATTCGTTATTTTCTGATTGAGGGCTTCGTGTTGTCCCCTTCGTAGGTTTTTCCGGGATTTGACAAAGGCGTACCGTGGCGTAAACTGAACCAGCACGCGCTAGTGCGCATGCCTTTTGCATAAACATCAATGTTGAGAGCTGGGGTGTTATGAAAAAGATCGGGTTTCCGGAGGGGTTTAAGTGGGGCGCAGCAACTGCGGCCTATCAGGTTGAAGGCGCGGCTTTTGACGATGGCAAAGGTCCGTCGATTTGGGACTGGTTCTCCAGTATTCCCGGTAAAGTGGAACGCAATGAGACGGGGGTGATTGCCTGTGATCAGTATCGCCGTTATCCGGAAGATATTAAGCTGATGCGGGAGCTGGCGCTGCAGGTCTATCGTTTCTCTATCTCCTGGCCGCGCATTCTGCCGCAGGGAACCGGCGCGATTAACCCGAAGGGCCTTGATCATTATGATCGCCTGGTGGATGCGTTACTGGAAGCGGGCATTGAGCCGTGGGTCACGCTGTATCACTGGGACTTGCCGCTGGCGCTGCATGAGCGCGGCGGCTGGCCGAATCGCGATATTACGGACTGGTTCGCTGATTATGCCGAGATTGTGGCCAAGAAGCTGGGTGACCGCGTTAAAAACTGGATGACCATGAACGAGCCGTGGGTTTGTTGCTATGGCGGCTACCTTAACGGCTGGATGGCGCCGGGTGTGCGGGATCCGAAGCAGGCTTTTCATTCCGTCTATCACTTTAACCTGGCGCACGGTAAGGCGTATTCGGCCATGAAGGCGATTCATCCCGATTTGAAAATCGGGATCACGCACGCTACGCAGCAGCATCGGTGTCTGGATGATGATCCGGCAACCAGGGCGTTGGCCGATTTGATGTGGGAGGAAAATAACGGCGTCTATTTGGAGCCGATTTTCAATGGCAGTTTTCCGCAGGTGATGCTGGATAAGTTTGAGGGGTGTTTTCCGGAAATCCGGGAGGACGATCTGAAACTGATGAATCAGTATGATATCGTCGGGTTGCAGTACTATACCGATATGCTCCTTGAAAATGGCGCCTGGGTTCAGGGCCGACGCCCGGAATTTGAATACACCGAAATGGGCTGGGCGATTACGCCGGACGGTTTCTATGAAAACATCATGGAATATGTCCACCGCTATTCTCCGAAGGAACTGGCTGTCACGGAAAACGGCATGGCGCTGGCCGATGAGCCGACTGAGGCGGGCGAGGTTCACGATCCGCGTCGCCGGAAATATTTCGAGCAGCACCTGACTTCTGTACATCGTGCTATTCAGGACGGGGCTCCGCTGACGGCTTATATAGCTTGGTCGTTAATGGATAACTATGAGTGGGCCTGCGGTTATCGTCCGCGTTTCGGCCTGGTGTATGTGGATTATCTGACTCAGAAGCGCATCATCAAAGACAGCGCCCGCTGGCTCAGTGAGGTATTCCGGAATAATGGATTTGAAGTCTAGGCCGGCCGGTTCGGCGGATGAATGACTATGCGGGCATCGAGCAGTCTCCGTTGCATGCCGGATCTTTCGGGTTGATTGGTATTTCTTTAAAATAAATACAGACATCGAAAGTTTATTATTAAGCCCTTGTGTCCGCTTTATTAATTGTTTATATTTAAAAATATTAACGAGTGCGTTGTTTATTGAAAGTGATTGTGTTTTTGACAAGCGCGTCCGCAAAAATAATTTTGATGAGTTCTCTCATCGTCCGCCGGTTCCTTTGCTCTCCTCTTGGGTTCCGGCGTTTTTTTTGATTACTATCCAAGAAAAAAGAACCCGCAGATATCTGCGGGTTCTTGGCTGATGAGCGTCGGCTCATCCGTTTTTGCTGGCGAATTTATTCGCTGTGTTTGATCGGTTCGATCACATCGCGATCGCGTACCCCGATCAGGTAGAGGATGCTGTCGAGGCCGAGGTTGGAGATCGACTGTTTGGCTGTCTCTTTGACCAACGGCTTGGCGTGGAAGGCGATGCCCAGTCCGGCCACGCTCAGCATCGGCAGGTCGTTCGCGCCGTCGCCGACCGCCACCACCTGTTTGAGGTGGATGTTTTCCTTGGCGGCAATTTCCTGCAGCAGCTCTTTTTTGCGCTGGCCGTCGACTACCGTGCCGGTTACGCGTCCGGTTACTTTGCCGTCTTCGATTTCCAGCTCGTTGGCGTAGACGTAATCGATGTTCAGGATTTTTTTCAGGTAGTTGCCGAAGTAGTTGAATCCGCCGGACAGGATCGCCGTTTTGAAGCCGAGTTTTTTCAATGTGTGCGTCAGTTTGACGACGCCTTCGGTCAGCGGCAGGTTTTCGGCGATTTCCTGAAGTACGGATTCGTCGAGTCCCTTCAGCAGTCCGACCCGACGGGCGAAGCTTTCGGTGAAGTCGATTTCGCCGCGCATGGCAGATTCGGTGATGGCTGAAACCTCATCGCCAACACCGGCGGCTTTCGCCAGTTCGTCGATTACTTCGGCCTGGATCAGGGTGGAGTCCATGTCGAAGCAGACCAGTCGGCGGCTGCGACGGTAGATGCAGTCTTCCTGCAGGGCAATGTCGATGCCGGTTTTGGAGGAAATGTTCAGCAGTTTGGCTTTAAGGTTGTTTTCGTCGGTCGGCGTGCCGCGTGTGGTCAGCTCGATGCAGGAGTTGGCGGATTTTTCGGTTTCTGTTTCGTTCAGCGAGATACGGCCGGAAAGGCGGCGGATGCCGTCGATGTTCAGCCCGTGATCTGCGACGGTTTGGGAAACGCGTGCCAGGTGGTCGGCCGAAATTTTGCGTGCCAGCAGGCTGACGATGTAGCGGGGTTTGCCCTGCAGGTTGACCCAGTGTTCGTAGTCCTCTTCGGTGATCGGGTCGAAGCTGATCTGCAGGTCGTGCTGGTGTGCGGCGAACAGCAGTTCCTTGAATACCGGCGAAGATTCGGCGTTTTCCGGCAGTTCAATCAGTATGCCGAGCGACAGGATTTCGTGCAGCACGGATTGGCCGATATCCAGAATATTGGCGCCTTCTTTGGCGAGGATGGCGGTGATAAAGGCAGTTACACCGGGTTTGTCTTTTCCGGTGATGCGTAACAATATTATTTCTTTCATACTAAAAACCTTTCGTGGAGTGATGTGCCTCCAAATGCGACCTCAGTTTTTATGTTAGGAATTGTGTGAAGTCAATGCCCGCGGAGGCCGGGGCCGTTGTGGGTTGCCTGTGCGAGTGGATGATAACGAAATTAGCGATAGGGGTTATCATTAAGATTGCCGCTTTATTTTTTGATTAAAGGGGGCCCTGGTTGGTGTTTGGGTTGTAATTATTAGATGGTGTTTGATAGGATCTCCTCGAATAAAAAGTTGTTACTTATGCATAGCGCAGGAAGAAGGATATGAGAAAAATGTCGGTTGCGTGGGGATTGTTGTTGGTCGCGTGTATGGTTCCTTTGCAGGTTCGGGCCGGGCTGAACAATCCGGTACTCACCAATTCCGGGTTTGAGGACCCGGCTATGACTCTCGGGGAGAAGCGCAGTGGTATTAATGGCTGGTATGATTCTGTCAGCTATACCTATACGCAGAATGATGGCTCCACGAATCATCCGGATACGCCCTATGGCGACAATTGGGCCGAATTCGGGCTGGAAAGGTGGATGTATCAGCAGATCGGAACCTATGAAGAGGGGTTGAGTCTGGATGTTACGTTGTTGGCAGGCTCAAGGTGGGACAATGCATCTTTGCCGTTTAAAGTTTATCTTTGGGTTGGTGGAGACCCGGCGTTGGCCGCGGATGTGAACAGCAAGTTTTACGCCGCCGGGAATCCGCTGGAGAGCGTCGTGGGGGCGACGATGTTGGATTGCTGGACGGTTCCCGCGTTGGATTCCTCGGGCGCAATGGAGGAGGTAACCGCTTACGTCGGAACGTATACCGGCCACACGGTCGGGGAACCTTTATGGCTGCAGATTGTGGTCGATAGTGCCAGCAGTGGGCGGCTGTTGATTGATAATGTTGATGTGGCATTGGGTTCGGGGCCGCCGCCGCCTTTTGACGCGGCGCTGGTTGTGGATATGTATAATAATCCCGATAATTATACGGACTCCGATTTTGCGAATATGGTCGATACGGTTTTGGCCGACACCTCTCTGTATGGAACCTCTCCGTGGTATGCGGCATGGAACATTCTGGAGCCGGTTGTTTCCACCATCAGTCCGACCCCGTCTAATCCGTACACTACATCGTCGGCTGTGGGTGCGGCGCAGTTGGGTGCGGCATTGATTACGTGGGAATCCAGAGCGCTGTTGGATGTTAAGATGGCGGATCTTTTCGAGCATCGGACGGCCTTGCCTGTGGATCCGGCTGCTCCGCGCGTATTGCGCAACAGGACGCTTAATGTGACGGCAGAGAGCCACGCTACTATTTTTATTGATACGGGGCTGTATGCGGCCCCCGGCGAAGTCGTTACCGTCGAGGTTCCTTCTGAGCTCGTTGATATCGGCATGAATGTTTGCGTGGGCCATGGCGTCGACGAAAAGACGCGGTATAAAGACAACAAAGAATTTTACCAGATGCCGTATTTGAAGCGAAAGTTTTCGATCGATTCGTCGAGTATGTCGGTCGGTAATGTTCATGGTGGCTTGATCATGTTCGAAGCGCCCCGCAGTGTTTTGGGCATTACGAATGCGCAGGTTTCTATCGACGGTGCCGTGGAGACCCCTCATTTTATTTTGGGAGAGACGACGGACAGTGAGTGGGTGAATGGCATTCGTGATCGCGGGACGCCGTGGGGGGTGATTGAGAGCGATCGGTGTAAGGCCATTTGGGATTCGCGCTGGCTGAAGACGCTGGATAATCCAGAGGCTGTGGCTCAGATACGGCGGGATATGACCTGGTATGAAGAGGACCTGTACGGCCCGATTCCAACCCGCCCGTTGCGTTTGCACGCTGATTATCACGGAGTCAGGGGGGTATCCTCATTCCCTCAATACAAATATCCTGACAACAATTCTTTGTTGGACCTGGAATATCTTCAGTTGCGCGGTGACCCGCTCCTGTTTCATGAATACGGTCATATCCTGGACTTGGGTGCTGTGTGGAAATGGGATGGGTTTGCGGAAACGGCCAATAACTGGGCCAGTGCTTATATGGGCCATAATTATTATGATTATGAGCGCGTGGTCCCGCCTCTGCGGCGTGCCCGGCAATTTGATCTGGTGGTTTCGCAGGTAACCGATCTGATGGCGTCGGGCGATCGTCTCTATTTGCAGGAAAAGCTGTCGATGATGACGATGATGGGCGATCACTTCGGCTGGCAGAGCTGCCGCAATACCATTCATTATATACAAGCGTTGTCTCCGGATGCGTACGACACCAATCAGAAGCGCATGGATCTGTGGTTGACCTCGCTGGGCACGGAGTTCGGGTATGATGTCAGTCCGCTCATGGAGCGTTGGCAGTGGACCTTTAGCGATACGGCCAAGGCCGCGGTGAGCCATTTGCCGCCTTTTAGCGCCATTGAGCAAACGAAATTCAATGTGGTTGTGCCGGCGGACAGTTCGGTCACATTTGAAAGCCCTCTTTCTCTGGGCTATAGCTATGATGGGGTCAAAACGCTGGATAGTATCGGGAGTCCCTCGCATGGGCAGCTGGTTGACAACGGCGACGGCACGTATACCTACACTCCGGATTTGGCCTATACCGGTCCGGACGCG
The DNA here is from genome assembly GCA_042566005.1 of Verrucomicrobiota bacterium. Classification (GTDB taxonomy): domain Bacteria; phylum Verrucomicrobiota; class Kiritimatiellia; order Kiritimatiellales; family JBHORO01; genus JBHORO01. Next base: position 27,744 of record JBHORO010000004.1, on the reverse strand, counting down.
ATCAGCTATACGCTGAGAAACGGGCTGGATAATACATTCACTGACACAATTGACCTAATGGTTCTTGCCGAGGAAGACGTTCCGCTCATGGAAGTCGGGCATACCCGGGCCGGCACTGCCGGCTGGACAACGGTAGAGCTGGACAACCTTTACGATTCTATGGTCGTGGTGGCCCAGCCGGTTCTGGGGGCCGGGCAGGTTCCCCTGGTTACCCGTATTCGCAATGCGTCATCCGGTCGCTTTGAAATTTGCCTGCAGCGGACCGATGGCCTGACGGATCCTGTTTCTGATGTCACGATTGAATACCTGGCGGTTGAAGAGGGCGTTTATCATCCGGATACGTATGGTATTCGAATGGAAGCGACCAAGTTTAATTCAACGGTTACCGACCATGCCATGAGCTGGGAGGGTGAGGTGCGTGATTATGCGTTCGGTTCGGGGGCCGACCATTATCGTCAGCCCTCGGTTTTCGGGCAGGTTATGAGTTTCAACGATCCGGACTGGTCAGCTTTTTGGTCGTGCAGTATCTATGACAAGAAAAAGAAAGCGGCGATCGGGCCGGGATTTGTTGCGGGCAGGCATGTTGGTGAGGATCCGGATACGACGCGAGCCAATGAGACGGTCGGATATGTTGTGATCGACAGCGGGTTTACCTCGCAGTATCAGGTCGGGGATTTGCGGTTCCAGGTTAGTTCGCTGGTGGAAGGGTTCAGCAAAAAGGATCATAGATTGTCTTCGGATGTCGCGACGTACGAGTTTGACATGATGCCCGCGGCCACACATGGAATCATTCAGGCCTCGGGGCTTGGCGGCGGCGATCAAGGTTATTGGTCGGTATTGGAAGGGCCTGAGCCGTTCAGCAACAGCACCGTCAAGGCTCGCATCGTGGAGGATCAGCTTGGCAGTGTTGAGCAGAATCATGGCATGATGAATGGCTACTTTATTGCCTTTGTTGCACCTTTGCACGATCGCGGGGTCGGGCTGGTGAATCCGGCTGTTTCCATTGCTAGTTTCGAGGACCCGGCTATGACTCTCGGGGAGAACAGCAGTGGTATTAATGGCTGGTATGATTCTGTCAAATATACCCTTACGCAGAATGACGACACCGCGACTCATCCGGATACGCCCTATGGCGACAACTGGGCCGAATTAGGCCAGGAGCGCTGGATGTATCAGCGCATTGGCACATACAGGGAAAATATGGATCTGGATATCAGTTTTCTGACGGGTAGACGATCTGATAACCCCGGGCTGGATATGGTTGTAAACCTTTTGGTTGGAGGAGATGCGACATTGGCGGCCGATGTGGATAATAAGATCTTCACGAATAATCCGTTGACGAATAAGGTCGGTGGGGTCGGGGCGGATCTGATTGCTGCTTCGGGTGTGATTTCAAAACCTGCCGAGGCGCTCGGTATGGCCGAGCAATCGGTGCAACTTTCGACGGGGACCGGTTATGCGGAAGGTGAACCGCTGTGGCTGCAGATCGCAGTCGTTGAGTCAGCTTCGGGCCGGCTGTTGATTGATAATGTAAAAGTTGCGGATGTAACCGACGGCGATGCGGACGGCATGGTGGATGCGTGGGAGAAAATTTATTTCCATGAAGGTACGGCAACTCTGCCGGATGGGAATCCGGACGGGGATGCACACGGCAACCTCGAGGAATATATTGCAGGGATGAATCCGACCAATAAAAATTCCTTTTTGAGCATTACCAATCAGCATTTCGCCGACGACGGGTTTGTGGTTAATTGGCCGGCGGTTAGCGGTCGCTTATATCGAGTCAGTTGGGCGGAATCGATAACAAATTCCTTTCAGACTTTGGTGGATGATGTTGAGTTTCCGCGCAATAGCTTTACTGATACGGTTCACCATGTTGAAGGTGGTGGGTATTATAAGATTGATGTCAGGTTAAAGTAGTTCGTGTGCGGTGGTTGTCATCCGGTGCGCAGAGTTATTGTGTCTGACGGGGCTTCAAGAAGGCTGCGGGAAGAACCGGTGCAGTGTGCAAGCATGTGTACTGTTCGTGCTGCTAGGATTTAAAATGGGAGAACTGGGTATAAAGTGTTTTTTGAATCGTATCATCATGGCTGTGGCGCTGGGTGTGTTGTGTTATGGAGGTTCTGTCTTCGGGTTTGATCCCGCCACCCCCATGATTACAACCATTCCGACGGACGGAGTGCATAAGGAGGTTGTGCTGACGTTTGATGATGGGCCGCTGATGATAACGCATTGCGGGTATCCCATCCTAAGCTTCTCCAGAAACTTCAGGATCTTGGTGTAAAGGCCACGTTCTTCGTGGTGGGCGAGAATGTGAATGATGATCCGACGATTCTTCATCGTATGCTGAATGAAGGGCATATGGTCGGTAACCACTCCATGACCCATTCGAATCTTCTGCATGTGACAGACCGGGCTTTATTGAGTCTGAAATTGTCGGTATGCAGGAGCTCCTGAAGGATGTGACCGGGTTTTATCCGCAGTTTTATCGCGCAGCCCATCTGGGCGTGAATGATTTGGTTTATGAAGTCCTGGTGGAAAACGATCTGGTCTATTGCAGTCGCGAAATTGGTGACGCCGGCCTCTCCGTCGACCCTCGGACGAGGTCGGACGAAATTATGGCGCAGGTGGCGGATGGTGACGTTATTCTGATGCATCCTACCCACGATAATTATGCCACACTCGATATCCTCGTTCCTGCATTGCGCGCCGCCGGTTATACCTTTGCGTTGCCGCGCTTGGACGACGCCCCGAAAACAAAATCTATCGGGCAGCACTTTGGCGTTTGGGCGGGTCCGTTTGCCGAAGATGTATTTCTTAATAATGGAAGTACGATCGATGAACCGCGCCGTGATACTGCCGGTACGGGCTACAGCTGGCGCGCGAAGGTGGGTTCCGGCGACGTTTACCTGCGAATCTTGGGCGAGTTGCGGATCAAGAAGCCTAACAGCGGTCTCTATTTCTACACCCTGTTCGACCGCAATGGCGACAGCCAGCCCACTGAAATGATCGATATGTCCGGCACTCATGCCGCTCTTCAGTTGGATATGGAACTTGCCGCTGCCGGAACAAGCCTGAAGGTGCTTATTTATGATGGAACGAATTGGTTCCTCTCCAATCAGACCGTTGATATGTCTGATTCGGCGGACAACCGCAACTGGCTTTTCTTCGATTCCGTCACGGATTGGGAACAAGTTACTGAGTCAGCAGATCTCGTCAGCAATATTAATACGACTACCACCTTGCCGGAGCTGACAACGACCAGCGGAGGGACCCCTAACCTGAAGCGTATCCAGGGGGTAGGGTTGTATGTAGTTGCTGATGGTTCGGACATTGGAGTGTACGATCTTGTGCTTCATCGTGAGTTTACCCCTAACCTGGTTGACGTTACGGATCGTCTTGCTAATAAGGTTAGCCGTCACTTGTTCGGTATTGCTGCGACAGCTTATCAGGAGGACGCGGGACTCGATCCCAATGTTCAAAATTATCTCAGCGGGTGGGCCGAGTTTATGCGTCTGCCCGGCGGATCCAACATGGAGCACTACAACTTAAAACATGCATTTAATACGGATGGCGCGGGTGTTCCGGATATCAGTGCGCGCGAGTGGGTTGCTGCCTCCCGTCAGAATGTGAATACCAATCTGGATTTTATCATGGGCGTGTCGTCCGTGCTGGGCATGGATTTTGAGGTTCCGCTCAATCCGGGAACCAATCTTAATCCGACTAATATTCAGCACAAGCTGGCGGGCTGGTACAATCATGCCGAGTATGCCGGCGGGCTGCCCCGTGGTGTGGACTATGCCACCGAAGTGGTGAGCAACTTGAACCTGAGTTATGATCAGGATTGGGGCGTGAATCCGGCCGCGACGGAATCGGCCCGGATCAAATATCTGGAGGTCGGTAATGAGATTGACCTTGAGCTTGGGCGCTATTCCACAGAGCACGGTCTTGACCTTGATCACTCACTCTACATGTCCAATATTATAACCCTGTTTTCCGCGAATATGCTGAAGCCCTGCATGCAGTGGACCCCTCTGTTATCGTTTTGGGTCCCACCACTACCAAGGCTCGCATAGAAAAATATATGAATCATTTTATGCAGGAAAATGGTGATGTAGTGGACTTGCTTACCACTCACCGCTATTTCAATGACCCTGATGCGTACCGCCATGATATCGACGTGCTGCGGAAAAACCGGCAAAGGTACGGGGTGGATACAGATCGCCGTCGTAAAGACCGGATACAGATTGGCTACACGGAGTATAACACGACGGACGCTGTTGCGGAGGACTCTTGGGATAGAGCTGTCTGGCACGCTGAAGTAATGAACTATTTTCTTGAGGGCGGGGTCGACATGGCCTGTATCTGGCATATCGCCATGGGCGGAGAGCATGCGCTTTACCGGGTTAATTTGGCGGGCGACTATGCCCCGCTTCCGTCGCACTATGTTCTTCAGTTTTATCATGACCACATCGATTTTGATAAATCACCGCGTGTGGTCCGCTCAACTCACTTGTCACGCAACCTCAGTATGTGCGCTGTCGAACAGGGCAATGACCTGATGCTTTTTGTTGTCAACCCATCTACAAACGTGAACGAGGAGATCACCTTGGCCGTTGATGGTCAGCACTATGCCGGCGAGGTTGATATCGATACGATGTTGGAAGGAACCAATGGCGAATGGACTATCGGGGAGACAACCTCATCAACTGCGCCTATGCAGGACGGCAGCATCACCTACACCTTCCCGGCGCACTCCATTGTTGCGATCAAGTTCAAGGATCCGGGTAATTACGCGCCGGTTGCGACGGACGACACCTACTGGATGGTTGAAGGCAGTACGACGGTTCTGGATATTTTGAGTAATGACAGCGACCTGAATGAGGATTTGTTGAGCATCGCGACATTCACTCAGCCTGCTTTCGGCAGCATCACCGATAACGGGGATGGAACCGTGACCCACATCGATAACGGCGTCCACCTTGGTTCTGATGGTTTTACTTACTCCGTCACCGATGGAGTAAACACCAGTGAAACGGCCGTCGTCTCGCTGTCCCTGTACCCCCAGGAACCGGTTTCGTTCGATTCTGTGGAGGATACTTATGCATACGAGAATGTTACTGATGGCAACTATGGCGAGCGTGTCTACCTGGAGCTTCGTGGCGGAAGTAACTTTGACCGGTACGCCTATCTGAAATTTGATGTCAGCGGCCTGGAAGCTAGTGCGGTGGCGGCAACGCTTAAGGTCTTTTCGAATAATCACGTGGGTAATCTAAGCGCCTATGCGGTTGCGGATAACAGTTGGACGGAATTGGGGCTCACATGGGGTAATATGCCTGCATCCGGAAGCTTGCTCGGTAGTGCGACTGCGGAGACGAACAGCTGGGTTGAGATTCCATTGGGCAGTGACTTTATCACCACTAACGGAACCTACAGCATCATGCTTATGACTACGGTTAATGCGAGAACAACTTTATCCAGCAGAGAGGGCGCAAATTCACCTGTGCTGGATATCTCAATGCCTGCGCCGGCTAGCTCGGACAGTGATGCTGATGGTATTGCCGATGACTGGGAAATGGAATATATCGGGAACCTGGTTCGGGTGAATGCATCTTCGGATGCCGATAATGATGGTATTATCGATTCTGATGAATACATCCTCGACTATAGTCCTGCGGTCAGCAATGCGCCGTTCTCAATAACGATTGTTGGCGGCGAATCTGCAGTCAAGGTCCAGTTTGATTCCCGGGCGTCACGAGCGTATACGGTTGACTATGTCACCAATCTGATGAATTCAGAGCAGTGGGAATTGCTGGAGCCTGCACAGAGCGGATCTAACGGTGTTCACATCGTAACCGATCCTGACGCAGAGGACTCTTTCCGGGCCTACCGGGTGAAGGTGAGCATTCCGTAATAAATTCGCCCTCTGGATCGATTTGCGAGAAGGAGGGTTTTTTGATGTTCTTCATGGACTCGAGAAATGTCCTCGGATTCTGAATCAGCCCTCAGTCCGTTTGCGTTATGCCCGCATGGATTCGACTCCTTTGACTTTTCTTACACCTATCGGCCCCGTTGCTTGATGCGGCAGTGTCAGCTAAAGCTTAGCTCGGAAGGAATCGAAAACTTCACCTTCTAACGGGTGGCTCTTTTGGGCTGGTAAAATCCTGTGGTCAAACGGACGCGGTGGTGAAGGTGTTTCGTGTATTCGTGTCTGTGGGTGATATTTTTTTGCTTTAGATATTGTCTCGCCCAGTGCATTAGGCCCTCAATGAGAGCGACCCAATATAAACATGATTAAGTAGTTTTAGGTGAAGGAGCGTCGCACGATGCCTGAGGTTGCTATCCCGCTACTCATGAAAAAAAGAATTTATTTCATGATAACGCTTTGTTTGAAAATGGGTTGACCGTTTGTATGGTGCGGGGGTATTATTATTTATAGTTGGTTGAAATATAAGGAAATGGTTAAAAATATAAGGAAGTGGGTATGATAAATAAAAAGGTTCAATTCAAGCAGTGTCGCTTTGCAAAACAGGTTTGTTTGTTACTTGTTCTGTGTGCCGCATCATTCGCACAGGCCAGTGTTATTGCATTTAATCCGGTGAGCGTAAACCAGTATGAGGGTGGTAATCAGTATATTCAGCTGACCCAGTCGGGTGTTGTTGTAACTACTGCGGAGCCAACTTCTGGTCCGTATAGTAAAGTTGCTGTAATAGATGGTCTGATTGCCACTTTTGTCTATGATGGCACTGATGGTGCGACCCCCAACAATTGGACGGTCGATTCCTCTGATGGCACTATGATCGACGCAGACGCGGTGTTCGTTGGCGATAACGGTCTTGTCGGCACACAAGGTGGTCACGTCACGGGTCATCAGCGGGTGGGTTTTTACTTTGATGAGGGCAACGGGGATAGCCGCTATGGTTGGGCTGATTTTGCTATTACCTCTCATCAGTTAGGTGCTGGTGACACTTATGTCCAGTCGACTATTTGGATGTGTTATGAAGGCGATCTCAATGTAGGAATTGAAGTGGGTGCTGTGCCCGAACCGGTCAGCGTTGCGTTTATGGGTAGCGGGATGGTTATTCTAGGCTTTTTGCGTCGATTCTTTCGATAGTGCCTTAGTTTATACCACGCGATAGAGTGGTATAAATTTAGGGGTTTGCTGAGCGCGTTACGATTTTGTCGTGGCGCGCTTTTGCTTTTAGATGGATGAATTACTGGATGTTGAGCCTGAAAACTCCCCACAAACTCTAATTGTGCGAGGGTGATTAACCTTGATTCAAGGTGCGGCGCCCGGCAATATTACACGTTTTAAACATTAGGTTTCGCTAACAATTTAGGATGGGTTCAGGTCATGAATAATACACGTGTTGCTAAGAAATTCGAGGAGCTGCGTGAGCAGGGCAAAAAAGGTTTTATCGCCTATCTTTCCGCTGGCGATCCGTCGCTCGAGGATACGGTTGATATTGTGCTGCGTCTCGAAGAGGCGGGCGTGGACGTGGTTGAGCTGGGTCTGCCGTTTTCCGATCCGATGGCTGACGGCCGAGTCAACCAGGAAGCTGCCACGCGTGCGCTGGAAGCGGGATCTACTTTTGACGGCGTGATGGAATGTGTCGCCAAAATCCGTGAAAAATCTGAGATTCCGATCATTTTCTACGCATACATGAATCCGCTCGTAGCACGTGGTTTTGACAAGGCGATGGCAGATGCGGCTGCCGCGGGCGTGGACGGGTTTCTCGTATTGGACCTCCCGATGGAGGAGTCCGCGCCGTATCGTGAAGCGCTTCAGAATAATGATCTGAACTCTATTTCGCTCGTAACACCGACGACCCCGGAGAAACGCGTTAAGAAAATTGTTGAGCAGGCCGACGGCTTTGTTTACTGCGTGTCCCGCGAAGGGGTAACCGGCGTTCAGTCAGAAATCAGTGCAGGTGCTCCGGCGCTGGTGGCCGGCATCAAAAAGCATACGGATTTGCCGGTAGCGCTCGGGTTCGGCATCGGCACGCCGGAACAGGCTGCACAGGCCGCTGAATTTTCAGATGCGGTGGTGGTCGGCAGTGCCATTGTAAATCGTTTTCACAACAACCCGCACACCCCGGAGGGTCGCGCAGAGGCGGCGGCTTTTGTTAAATCCATGGTGGATGCGGTTAAACAGGTTTAATTTTATGGAAGCGGCTGCACGCCGCTTTTTTTATTTTAACAGGAGACGGTATGTCTAATCGTTATGCAGTGATTATGGCGGGCGGCAAGGGCGAACGCTTTTGGCCGATGAGCACATCCAAACACCCGAAGCAGTTGCTGGCGCTGGTCGGCGATAAGCCGCTGATCGCACAGGCTGTGGACCGCATCGCTGAATTTATTCCGCCGGAAAATGTGTTTGTGGTCACGAACCAGGATCTGGTTGAGGCTACTTGTGCCGCCGCTCCGATGCTGCCGCGTGAAAATGTAGTGGGTGAGCCGATGGGCCGTGATACTGCTCCTGCGGTTGCCTGTGGCGGCGCGTTGGTGAAAGCCAAAGATGCAAACGGTGTGTTTGCCATTTTGACGGCCGACCAGGTGATGGAAGATCTCGATATTTTCACCGCAACCCTGAAGGGCGGATTGGATCTGGCTGAGAAAAATGACGTGCTCGCAACCATCGGCATTCAGCCGACCTTCCCGGCAACCGGTTTCGGCTACATCGAATCCGGTGACGATTTCGCCACTGCAGAAAACGTGGCGTTTAAAAAAGCCGTACGTTTTGTTGAAAAGCCGGATGAGGCGACGGCGCAGGAGTATCTTTATACGGGTAAGTTTTATTGGAACTCCGGCATGTTCATCTGGTCGGTGGCGTCGCTTGAAAAAGCATTTGCGTTGCATTGCCCGGAAATGCATGAGCTGATGCAGATCCTGACCGACTTCGCCAAAAAGGGCGAGATTGTGCAGGGCATGGCGGAAACCTATCCGAAGGTCACCAAAATTTCCGTCGACTACGCGTTGATGGAAAAAGCCGACAATATTGTGATGGCTTGCGGCACGTTCAAGTGGGACGACGTCGGTTCCTGGCCGGCACTGGAGAGTCATTTCGAGCAGGACGCTTCCGGCAATACGCTTATCGGCGATTGTCAGCAGTTGGACTCTTCTAATAATATTGTTGTTTCCGGCGATCGCCTGACGGCATTGATCGGGTGCGAAGATCTGGTCGTGGTGCAGGCTGAAGGCGTGACGCTTGTCTGTCCGAAGGACCGCGCGCAGGACATTAAGAAGATGGTGGTCCAGCTCCGCGAAAACGGCGGTTACGACGCCTTGTTGTAAAATCCGGATGAGGCCGCAAGGCTCTAAGCAAAAAGCCCGCCGATGAGCGGGCTTTTTACTTTTAACGTTCCTCTTTCACCTGCGGCGAATCCGCATTATGCGTGCCGCTCAATCGTGCTCAGGAATGCTTCGCAGAGATCTGCGAGCTCCTGTTCGGTGATGATGAACGGCGGCATCAGGTAGAAAATGTTGCTGAGCGGGCGGATCAGGATGCCTTGGTCACGCAGGTCATCGCGGATGGCAACCGCGCGCTCTTTGGTCCGTTCGCACGGGTTCAGCTCGACCACCCCGATCAGGCCGAGGTGGCGCAACTCTTTGACGGCTGGATGATCGACCATACGTTTGAAGGCCTGTTCCATCTGTGCGCCGAGTCGGCGGGCCCGCCCGGCGATATCCATCTCATCATAGATATCCATCACTTCCAGTGCCGTGGCTGCGGCGATCGGGTTTCCGCAGAAGGTGTGCCCGTGGTAGAAGGTGTGGTCTTCGGGGCCTGCGTCGGTGAAGGTTTTGTAAATCTCATCTTTGCAGACCGCGGCGCTGATCGGCAGATAGCCGGAGGTAATGCCTTTTCCGACGCAGACGATGTCCGGGTCAATGCCGGCGTGATTGAAGGTCCAGTATTCTCCGGTGCGGCCGAAGCCCATCGCGATTTCGTCGATGATCAGCAGAATGTTGCGCTCTTTGCACAGGGCGGCGATGTCTTTCAGGTATTGCGGGGAATACATCCGCATCCCGGCCGAGCCCTGGCAGAGCGGTTCGAGAATGACCGCCGCGATTTCATCGGCGTGCTCGTCGATGATTTTTTGGGTGGCGGCAAAGCCGTCGCCGGACTCGTAGTCGGGCAGGGGCGCCATGAACTCTTTGGGGATGATGCCGCCGAACGGTTTGTGGAAGTCGGGGACGTAGCCCACGGAAACCGCTCCGATCGTGTCGCCGTGATAGTCGTGTTCAAGTGTCAGAAACTTGGTTTTTCCGGGAATGCCGGTGTTGTAAAAATATTGCGCCGCCATTTTCAGCGAGGCGTCGACTGCGCAGGAGCCGTCGCTTGCAAACATTACATGCCGGTCCGGGGTCGGCATGGATTCAGCGAGGCGTCGCGCCAGCTCATCGGCCCACGGGTGGTTCAGATTGCCGAGGATGGAGTGCTGCAGTTTGCCCGCCTGTTCCTGAATGGCTTTCACGATGCGCGGATGATTGTGCCCGAGGGTGATGCACCACCATGAGGCAATCGCATCAATGAAGCGGTTGCCCTGATCGTCGATCAGGTAGATGCCGTCGCCGCCGGTGATCATCGGCAGGGGCTGCTTCTCCGTGGCTGAAAATTTGGTATATGGATGCCAGACGTGATTTTTACTCATTGCGCTCCTCTTTTGTGAAAGGCTAGAGCCTACACGCTGTCCGTACAGAGGCAAGTTCGCATTGCAATTTCAAGATACAAATGATACGCAGGAGGTGTAATTATGGTTTGGAGGGAATCATGCCGGAACTTCCGGAAGTTGAGACAATTGCCCGATATTTGAACGACGGGGACGTGATGAATGTGCCGATCACTAAGGTGCATGTTTTCTGGGCGCGGACGGTGCACGGGGAGGATGTTGACGCTTTTCAGCGCGCGTTGATCCTTAGAAAAATCGAGCGCGTTGCGCGTCGCGCCAAGTGGTTGATTTTGGAGATCGATAATGCTCAGTCGGTGCTGGTGCATCTGCGGATGACCGGCAACTTCCGTGTGACCGACGGCGAAGCACCCGAGCCGCACGACCGGATTGTGATCGATTTTGAAAATGGCAAGCGGCTGCATTATCGCGATACACGCAAGTTCGGGCGCTGGAAACTGGTCGACTGCCAGGTGGAGGCCTTTGCTAAACTCGGGCCGGAGCCGCTGGGTTCGTCGTTTACCGGCAAGTGGTTGTTTGAGCATCTGCAGAAGCATCGACGAATGCTTAAGCCGTTGCTGTTGGATCAATCGTTTTTGGCCGGGCTGGGAAATATTTATGTGGATGAGGCACTTTTTGATTCGGGTGTACATCCGCAGCGCATTTCTAATGAAGTCACGAGGGATGAGGCTGCGGTGCTTTGTCGTTCTATTAGAAAAGTTTTGCGCAACAGTATCAAAAACCAGGGGACTTCGCTTGGTGACGGGCTGAACAACTACGGTTTCTCCGAAGGCAAACGCGGCCGCAATCAGCTTCATTTGAAAGTATATCAGCGCGCCGGTCAGCCTTGTGTAAATTGTGGCCAGCCGATCGAAAAAATAACCGTCACCCAGCGCTCGACTCATTTCTGCTCCAATTGCCAGCAATAATATGTGGCGGGATGGGCAGGATGTGATCTGTTCTGATTATCCTGTAATCGTGTCCGATAAATTCGCATTATCAGCGATCAATAATTTGGAGAACGTGAATGAATGGACATTTGAATCAGGAACGGGCGCTGCAGCATTTGATGGATCTGTTGGCGGTCGAGGGGCCAAGCGGTAAAGAAGGGAAAGTCGTTGAGCTGATCAAAGCAAAGTTTCTTGAGTTCGGTGCGGATGCAAGTTGGATGATGGTCGATGATGCCCATACGCGCATAGAAGAGGATTTTGAAACAGGCAACCTGATCATTAAATTTCCCGGAACAGTCGACGCGCCTCGCATTATGTTTTCCGCGCACATGGATACCGTGCCGATCTGCAGCGGGGCGGTGCCGGTGATCAACGAGGGCAAAGTGGTGGCGGAGGGCCAGACCGCACTTGGCGGAGATGACCGCGCGGCCTGCGCGGCGATGGCAACACTGGCTGAAACGATTCTGACGAACGACCTGCCGCATCCGCCTATTACGTTTCTGTTTGTAGTCGGCGAGGAGAACGGCCTTCACGGTTCGGCCGCGATTGATTTTGCGGATCTCGGTCGGCCGGTGATGGGTTTCAACCTCGACGGTGAATTGCCGAATGAATTTGTAATCGGGGCGATGGGTGCGAATCGCTGGGAATGCGATATTACCGGTCGGTCGGCGCATGCCGGCTTGAATCCGGAGAAGGGCGTTTCGGCCGGACTGATTGCCGCGCGCGCGATTGCCAAGGTTTCGGAGCGCGGCTATTTTGGCAAGGTGATGATCGGCGATAAAAAAGGCACGTCGAATGTCGGGGGCATGAACGGTGGCGAGGTGTCTAATCAGGTGATGGATAAAATGCATCTGTTCGGCGAGTGCCGCAGTCATGATCCGGAGTTTTTGCCGGAGATTGTGGATGCGTACCGCACGGCTTTTGCCGAGGCGGCTTCGAGTGTGACGGACGATCAGGGCCGCTGCGGCGAGGCGACGTTTACCACTAAATCTGACTACCGTTCCTTCAGGTTGAATGAAGATGAGCCGTGCGTGCAGATTGCAGCACAGGCGATTGAGTCCATCGGGCTGGACCCGAAACCGCGCGTTATGGATGCCGGGCTGGATGCCAACAACTTCAATGAAAAGGGGCTTCCGTGCGTAACGCTCGGCGCGGGTGTGCACAATTTCCATAACCTTGAAGAGTGCGTGATTATCGAGGAGTACAACCAGTGCTGCGGAATCCTCGCGGCGGTTGTTGCGCGCTGCTGCTGAATTGAACTTTTTGCGCATCCGGCTATGATTAAGTCGTGATGCGCGAAAATGAGGCCCAATTCCGGTTTTATGAGGAGCTGAATGATTTCCTGCCGCGGCTTCAGCGGAAGAAAACCATTCCGTATCGTTTTAACGGTCATCCGGCAATTAAGGATTCCGTTGAGGCGCTCGGCGTACCACACACCGAAATTGATCTGATCCTCGTAAACGGGGCGTCGGTCAGCTTTGAATATCCGTTGCAACATAGCGACCGTGTGGCGGTCTATCCCGTTTTTGAGAGTCTCGATATTTCATCGGTTGTAAAGCTGAGGCCGGAGCCGCTTCGGCGCACGGCGTTTGTGCTGGATGTGCATCTCGGTAAGCTGGCTCGGCTGTTACGGTTGCTGGGTTTTGATGTCCTGTATCGCAATGATTATGAAGATGCGGAAATCATCCGCCTTTCACTGGAGGAGCATCGCATCATTCTGACGCGCGACCGGCAGATGCTCTTCAACAAAACAATCACGCATGCCCGATGGCTGCATTCGGTTTACGCCGAACGTCAGGCCCGGGAGGTGCTGGAGCGGTTTGATTTGTACGGGCAGGTGCGCATTTTTCACCGCTGCACCCTGTGTAACGGAATGGTTCGTAGAGTGGAGAAATCGGCGGTGATCGATCAGCTCGAGCCGTTGACTAAACGCTACTACGACGAGTTCTGCCAGTGCGCCGATTGCGGCCGCATTTATTGGCAGGGCACTCATTATGAGAAGATCTTGCGTAAGCTGGCGCGGTTGGGTGTTTGCGCTGTTCGACAGAAAACCTAACTTGTTAATGAATTGACGGTTGGGTGCCTTTTATGTACATTGCGCGGCTTTAAAAATTTGTGAGGTTGTAACTTATGCAGCGCGTAATGCTTAAATCTAAAATTCACCGTGCGACACTGACGGGCACGGAACTGCACTATGAAGGCAGTGTTTCGATCGATCAGGATCTGCTCGAAAAAGCGGACATCCTGCCGGGCGAACAGGTGCAGATTGTGAACCTGAATAACGGTGAGCGACTGGTTACCTATGCGATCGTGGGCGAACGTGGTTCAGGTACGATTGAACTGAATGGTCCGGCCGCACGTCTCGGTTATGTCGGCGACATGGTGGTGATCATCTCTTATGCACACGTTGACGAGAAGGATGTGCTGACGCACAAGCCGACCGTTGTGCATGTTGATGCCGACAACAAGGCGACAGAGAAATAGCCGAGGGTTGGTGTTAATGAAAAAGGCCGGGTTTTGATCCGGCCTTTTTTTGTGCTCGGGACACCTCGCCGAGGTGTCCGGCACTGTTCTACTTCTTCAGCGCATTCACCAGTGCGTCGAGCGCGAGCAGGTAGCCGTAGCTTCCGAAGCCCATGATCTGGCCGATGCAGGCCGCTGCGGTCAGACTTTTATGGCGGATCTCTTCGCGTTTGTGCGTGTTGCTCAGGTGGATCTCAACCGCCGGCACCGCGTCCGCTACTGCTTTGAGTGCATCGCATAGCGCCAGGCTGGTGTGGGTGTAGGCTGCCGGATTGATGATGATACCGTCGAACTCGCCACGCGTCGCGCCGATCCATGTGACCAGTTCGCTTTCGCCGTTGCTCTGGCGGAACTCAATTTCAGCACCCAGTTCTGATCCGCGCGCTTTGACGGATGCTTCAATGTCGGCGAGGGTTTCGCTGCCGTATATTTCCGGCTCGCGTGTGCCGAGCAGATTCAGGTTCGGGCCGTTTAATACCAAAATTTTCATTTCACTTTCTCCAGGTGCGCATCAAGAATTTTGATTCTTACCACGAATGAACACGAATACACGCTCATTTTAAAAGCGACTTATCTGTGTGCATTCGTGGTTTCGCTTTATTTGTCCCAGCTCAGGGCATTGTCCATCTGGTGGCAGATTTTGACGAGAGCCTGGCGCAGGTCACGCTCTTTGCGGACGTTTTTGCATTCGAGCGTCTGCATGAAAACGTCGTCGAATTCGCCGAGTTTTCCTTCGATGTACTCGTTGTCCTCACAAAGGCGCCAGAGCTCGGTAACGGCCTGGCTGGCTTTTTTGAGCGAGTCTTTGCCCGCATAGTCGGTGAGCTGTTTCTGGACTTCTTTGATGGCTTCTTTGAAGGCTTCGTTGTTCATTCTTCGATGATCTCCTCTTTAACTTTTTCGATGTCGAACCAGTCGAGAATCGACTCGATTCGCGGCTCCCAACAGTTCCAGCTGTGGTCGCCCTCACTTTCAAGATACGTAAGGTTTAATCCGGCCGCTTCGGCCTTCTTTTTAAAATGCTGGTCAAATTCGTACAGATAATCTTCGGTGCCGCAGTACTGATAAAAACGCGTGGCGGCATCGGTCGGATAAGTTTTCAGCAGATGCACCAGGTCGCTCTCGGTGTGGGTCAGGGAGCTGATGTGGCGGTTGAATACCGTGTCGAGTTCCACCTGCAGGTCGGGGTCGTCTTTGAAGGCGTGTCCGATGTTGATCAGATCCAGTGAGCCAGCCAGGCTGGCGACCGCTTTGAATCGGCCCGGAAAGTTGAGTCCGAATTTGAAGGCCCCGTAGCCGCCCATGCTGTTGCCAAGCACGAACGCGTCATGCTCGGCTTCGTCGAGCCGGAACAGCTGCTTGATGATCTGCGGCAATTCTTCGCTGATGAATTTCCAGTAATCCGGCCCGTGTGCCATCGTGCTGTAGAAACTTCGGTTTACCGCCGGCATGAAAACGGCGACATTGCGGCTGTGCGCGTAACGTTCAATGCACGTGCGCCGCATCCAGGTTGTATGGTCGCCGTTGAGTCCATGCAGCAGGTAGAGCATGGCCGGCGGGTTGTCGTAGTCGCGGTCCGGCAGGATCACATTCATGGATGAATTGATCTGCAGGACTTTCGAGAAATAGGAACATTGAAGGAAGGCCATGGTTTGCTCCGCTCAGTAATTACAGTGACGATCCGCGCCAGTGGAGTTTTTTTGTCAGCACATCGAAATAGCTGTGGTCCGGGAGTTGCAGGAAGCGGACGGGCTTTTCGCTTTTTGTGATCTTCATTGTAAAGCCGGGTCCGACTTCGTCGTAAATGTCCTGTCCGTCGACCGAGCAGACCAGCGTTTTGCGCGCTTTGAGCACTTCGATTTCAATTTCGCTGCTGTCCGGAATAACCATCGGCCGGCTGCTGAGCGTGTGCGGGCAGATTACATTGATAACAAACACCGGAGTTTCCGGATGCAGGATCGGGCCGCCTGCTGAGAGCGAGTGGCCGGTACTGCCGGTCGGAGTTGAGATGATCACGCCGTCGCACATGAACTGCGAGACCTCTTCTCCGTTGATCCTGAGAGCGACCGTTGTGATGTGTGATGAGCGGCCCCATGCAATGACCATGTCGTTCAGTGCGCGGTATTCACCCAGCGGTTTGCCGTTGGCCGAGATGGAGCAGTCGGCGACGCTGCGGACAGATTCGCGCAGGTTGCCGGATGCCAGCGCTTCGAGGGCGTGGTCAATTTCCTGATCGCCGACGCTGGTCAGGAATCCGAGGCTTCCGAGATTGAGCCCGAAAATCGGGATATCTGCACCGGCGAGTGCTTTGGCGGTAAAGAGTACGGTGCCATCGCCGCCGAGTGCGAGTGCGACGTCGATTTTTTCGGCGAAATTTTCCGGTGCAAGCGGCTCGGCGCATTTGAGCAGGGCCGCGGTGTCCGGGTCTGCATGTACGTTGAAGCCGAGCCTGCGCGCTTTGCAGGCAATTTCTGAAAGCACGGGTTCTGCGTGCGGACGCTTGGTGTTGGCGATGACTCCGATGTTTTTCATTGTACTTCCCAGTAGGCCAGAAACTCGATGTTGCCGGCGGGACCTTTGATGGGCGAGGTGCAGACCCCGAGCCATTTGAATCCCAGTTCGTTTGTGCCGAATTGTTTTACTTTTTCAATTACCTGGTCGTGGACGTCCGGGTCGCGCACGACGCCGCCTTTGCCGACCTGTTCGCGTCTGGCCTCAAACTGGGGTTTGATCAGCGAAACAATGTGGCCGCCGGGCTTAATCAGGTTCTTGAGCGGCGGCAGGATTTTTGTCAGCGAAATGAAAGAGGTGTCGATGCTGGCGAAATCAGCCTTTTCGGGAATTTCCTCTTCGGTCAGGTAGCGCGCGTTAACGCCTTCCATAACGATTACGCGCTCGTCTTTGCGCAGTTTCCAGTGAAGCAGGCCTTTGCCGACATCCACGGCATATACTTTTACGGCGCCGTGCTGAAGCATGCAGTCGGTGAAGCCGCCCGTGGAGGAGCCGATGTCCATGCAGATGGCGCCATCGAGGTGCAGGCCCCATTCTTCCATTGCGCCCAGTAGCTTTTCGCCGCCGCGGCTGGCGAAGCGTTCGGGTTCGTCGATGGTTATTTCTGAATCTTCGGCGTAGGTGTGTCCGGGTTTGGTGACCGGTTGATTTTTGATGCGCACCTTGCCGGCGCGAATCAGGCCCTGGGCCTTTATCAGGCTTTCAGCGAGTTCTTTTTGGACGAGTAGTTGATCGAGTCGAATTTTCTTCATGTAATGTTATTAAGTAATAGTTGTTCGTTTGATGGGGAATTTAATGTAACAGGTGTCAGGCGACAACTAATTAACAGAAAGTTCAAACTGAAATATGTCCGGCTTATATATTCATATCCCTTTTTGTGTGCAGAAGTGCAGGTATTGCGACTTTTATTCGGAGGCGTGCTGCGACGAGGCGCGTGTCTCTTCGTTTCTGGAGGCGCTGGATGCAGAGCTGCGCCAGCTGGATTCGGCATTTGTGCCGACGACCCTTTTTTTCGGGGGCGGCACCCCGACGGCGCTTTCGGCTGAAAAGATGGGCGACCTGCTCGGTTCGTTAAAGCGGCACGTTGATTTATCGCAAGTCGAGGAGTGGAGTGTTGAGGCGAACCCGGGCACTTTGACGGCGCGCAAGCTGGAGTTGCTCTGTGCGGCCGGAGTGAATCGTGTTTCGTTGGGCGTGCAGAGTTTTAATGATCAGCGGCTGGAGTGGCTGGGCCGGATTCATCGAGCGCGGGATGTGTACGACGCGGTCTCGCTGATCCGTAGTTTTGGCGGGCTGGATCTGAATCTGGATCTGATGCACAGCATTCCGGGGGTGACGTTGCCGGAGTGGGAGGCCGAGCTGGATGCGGCGCTCAGTCTGAGTCCTCAGCATATCTCCTGCTATAATCTGACATTTGAGCCGGGCACCCCGCTGGCCGATATGTTGGAGGCCGGGGAACTCGAGGAGCCGAGTGAAGAGTTGCAGCTGGCGCAGTTTGAGCTGACGGACCGCCGCCTCAAGATGGCGGGGTATGAACATTACGAGATTTCGAACTATGCCCGTCGGGGCCACGAGTGCCGGCATAATATGCTTTATTGGACTGCCGGCGATTATATCGGTTGCGGTCCGTCTGCGCATTCCCACATGAGGGGGCGGCGTTTTGCCAATACGGATACACTCGATGAATATGGCCGCATGATTAGGGATTGCGGCTCGGCCTGTGATTTTGAGGAACGACTGCCGGAAGAGGCGCGTGCGCGGGAAACTTTGGTGTTCGGTTTGCGGCTTTTGGCGGGCGTTAATCATTACTGGTTTGAGGAAAAGACCGGTTATAAAATCGAGGAATTGTGCGGTGATGAGGTCGAACGGCTGAAGGAAGTTGGTTTGCTGGAACAAGTTGGGGCTAACCTCCGCTTGACTCGCGCCGGATTGTTTGTAAGTAATAGCGTCTTTGCGGAGTTGGTTTGACGGCAGGATAAATTCAAATTTTTGCTCTTGCCAATGAGTGTGGGAACACCTACATTCTCCGCTCTTTTGAGGTTGGAATAAAACGATTTTTTAGAAGCGAGGGTAGAAGAATGTCTCGAGTATGTGAAGTTTGTGGTAAGGGTGGTGTTACTGGTAACCGTATCATCCGTAAAGGTTTGGCGAAGAAAAAAGGCGGTATCGGCCTGCACGTGACTGCGGTAACGCGCCGTAAGTTTCTTCCGAACCTGCAGAAAATCCGTTGCATTGTTAACGGTGGTGTTCAGAGCAAAAAAGTCTGCACTGCCTGCATCCGCTCCGGTAAAGTTCAGAAAGCGTAGTTGGCGCCGCAGGGCCGTCCATTTCGTTTTTCTTATGGAAGTTCGGTCCTGTATCAGGACTGAACTTTTTTTATTTACGGTTCCACCCGCGAAATGAAGGAGATGGAATGACAGAAGCAAAACAGATTGCAACCGCTCAGTTGGTTATTGATGGACAGTCGCTGGATCTTCCGGTCTTTGAGGGCACGGAGGGCGAGAAGGCTCTGGATATTCGTAAGTTGCGCAAACAAACGGGTATGATCACCTATGACCCGGGCTTTGTTAACACTGGCTGCTGTGAAAGT
The DNA here is from genome assembly GCA_042566005.1 of Verrucomicrobiota bacterium. Classification (GTDB taxonomy): domain Bacteria; phylum Verrucomicrobiota; class Kiritimatiellia; order Kiritimatiellales; family JBHORO01; genus JBHORO01. The sequence continues at coordinate 8,500 of JBHORO010000004.1, read as the reverse complement.
AATATCACCTTTGTTGACGGCGAAAACGGCATCTTGCGTTATCGCGGTTATGATGTTGAGGATCTCGCTGAAAACTGCTGCTTTACTGAAGTGGCTTATTTGCTGATTCACAACAAACTCCCGTCACCGGAAGAGCGCGCGAAGTTCAGCGATCTGCTGAATGCACATTCAATGATTCACGAGGATATGCGTCACTTTTTCGACCATTATCCGGAACACGCGCACCCGATGGCCATGCTCTCTGCGATGGCGGTATCGCTTTCTACGTTTTACCCGGAGCTGGAAGAGGATGAAGGGGTGGATATCGATTTGACCACGACTCGCCTGCTTTCCAAGCTGCGCACGATTGCAGCCTTTTCCTTTAAGAAGTTTTTGGGTCACCCGTTGGTTCAGCCGAAACGCAACCTGCTTTACTGTGAAAACTTCCTGAACATGATGTTCTACACGCCGGTGAATGGCTATGAAGTGGATCCGCTGGTTGCGAAGGCATTGAATCAGCTGCTGATTCTGCATGCGGATCATGAGCAGAACTGCTCGGCATCTGTGGTGAAAATGGTCGGTAGTGCGCGTGCGAACCTTTATGCATCTATTTCGGCAGGTATTTCCGCGCTGTGGGGCCCCCTTCATGGTGGCGCTAACCAGCACGTGATTGAAATGCTTGAAGAGATTCAGGCAGACGGCGGGGATGTCACAAAAGCACTGGCTCGTGCTAAAGACAAAAAAGATTCGTTCCGCCTGATGGGCTTCGGGCACCGTGTTTACAAATCATATGACCCGCGTGCTCGCGTCGCCAAGAAGATCTGCAAAAAGGTGATGGATCATCTGGGTGTCGAGGATCCGTTGCTTGATATTGCGCAGGAGCTGGAAGAGGCGGCGCTGAACGATGAATATTTCAAGTCGCGTAACCTTTACCCGAATGTAGACTTCTACACGGGTCTGACATACCGCGCGATGGGTATCCCGACGAATATGTTCACGGTGCTGTTTGCGATTGGACGTCTGCCGGGCTGGATTGCTCAGTGGAAAGAGATGCGTGAGTCTGACGATTTCCGTATCGGTCGTCCGCGTCAGGTTTACGTCGGTCCGAACGAGCGCAAAGTCAACGCGTAGCGTTAATGGAACAGCACGTGCAAAAATGCGAAATAAAAAAGCGGGAAGCGGAGGTCGAACTCCGCTTTCTTGAGTCTGTGGCCCGTCGGATTCCCGGCGACACCGAAATCATGAAGGCGCTGGCGGAGCTCTATACGGAAGCGGGGCGCTATGCTGAGGGGCTGGAACTTGACCAGCAGCTCTCGCGCGTTTGTCCGGCGGATCCGCTGTCGTGGTATAATCTCGGGTGCAGTTTTGCTCTGGTCGGCCGTAAAGATGAGTCTGTCGAGGCGCTGAGCAAGGCGGTTGAGATGGGTTACGATGATTACGAGTGGATGAAACGTGATCAGGATCTGGCTGTGCTGCGGGATGATCCGCGTTTTGAATCGCTGTTGAGCTGGATCTATGGAGCCGGCGTTGAAGAGGATGAATTTTTGCTGTAAGGGGCGGCCCTTGACAAATATTCTACTGTCCACTACCACTTTTTGTGAATAAATGCGCCAGCGGTGAGGTGCTGCTGGTTATCAAACATAACCTTCTACTCTAAGAGAGATAATTATGAAAATGAACTCAAACTACGGTAAGCTCAAAGCAGGTTACCTTTTCCCTGAAATCGGTCGTCGCGTTTCTAAATTTATTTCAGAAAACCCGGACAAGAAAGTAATCAAGCTCGGTATCGGCGATGTGGTGCTTCCATTGCCTGAATCTGTGCGTGAGGCGATGCATAAAGCAACCGACGAAATGGGTACGGTTGAGGGGTTCCGTGGTTATGGTCCGGAACAGGGTTATGATTTTTTGCGTGAGGCGATTTCGGCGGATTACGCGGCGAAAGGTTGCGATGTAGCGGCTGATGAAATCTTCGTTTCTGATGGTTCTAAGTGTGACTCTGGTAACATCCAGGAGATCTTCGCGGCGGACGCTAAGATCGCGTTGACTGACCCTGTTTACCCTGTGTATCTCGATACAAACGTGATGGCTGGTCGTACCGGTGAGGCCGGCGAAGATGGCCGCTATGAAGGTATGCAGTATTTGCCGACTACAGCTGGCAACGGTTTTGAGCCCCCGTTTCCAAGTGTGGATGCCGATGTAATCTACCTCTGTTCTCCGAACAACCCGACCGGCACTGTGCTTTCTAAAGAAAAATTGACGGAGTGGGTTGAGTTCGCCAAAGAAAACAACATGATCATCTTGTACGATGGCGCGTACGAAGCGTTCATCAGCGATGAAACATTGCCGCGTTCTATCTTCGAAATTCCGGGTGCGAAAGAGTGCGCAATTGAATTTCGCAGTTTCTCTAAGCACGCCGGTTTCACAGGTATCCGTTGCGGTTATACTGTAGTTCCAAAAGGCTTGATGGGCAAAAACGACCAAGGGGAAGAGGTTTTTGTTCACGCGCTTTGGAACCGTCGTCATTGCACCAAGTTTAACGGCGTTTCTTACCCGGTACAGCGCGCAGCGGAGGCGGTGTTCTCTGAGCAGGGCAAAAAGGAAACGGCTGAGTTGATCGCGTACTACATGGAAAATGCTAAAATCATCGGCGACAGCTTGCGCGAAATGGGTATCGAAGTGTACGGCGGTGAAAACGCGCCTTACATTTGGCTCAAAACGCCAGAGGGCATGGGCTCTTGGGAGTTCTTTGACTACTTGTTGAATGAAGCGCAGATCGTGGGCACGCCAGGTGCAGGATTTGGTGCGGCGGGCGAAGGCTACTTCCGCATCTCGTCTTTCGCATTGCGCGATAATGTAATGGAGGCCGTGGGTCGTCTTCAGGAACTCATGAACAAATAATAGCTCCCGCTATATTTGATTAAGCAAAAGCCGGCGTTCGCGTCGGCTTTTTGTCTGTACAGAAGCTGCTGCCGGCTACATCCCGCTATCAATCGATACAGGGCATCTGGGTGAAACGGTATGCGCGCCTGCTGAAAATGTGGATGAAGTTGGTTTAACGAACTGGTTCCCGGTAATGACGAGGAGCGTTTCATTTGTGTGTAAAAAGAAAGGCCCCGCATTTGCGAGGCCTTTTCTGTGTCTGAATCCGGTTGGATTTAGATATGTGTTTTCGGCGCCTTGCCGATCGCGTAGACGTTGAAGCCGATTTTGTGCAATTCGTCGTGGTCGACGCAGTTGCGGCCGTCGAAGAAGAAGGCCGGCTTCTGCATGGAGTCGTACATTTTCTGGAAGTCGAGGTCCTTGTAGCGACGCCAGTCGGTCAGCAGGGCAACGGCGTGCGCACCTTCGACGGCCTGGTAGGGGTCCTCTTCGAGCGTGACGCGTTCCATGTGCCCCTGGAGTTCCGTTTCGGCATATTTCAGTGCCTGCGGGTCGGAAATGGTCACATTGGCATTTTCCCCGGTCAGCTGCTTGCAGACGCTGATCGCCGGGCTTTCGCGCGTGTCGCCGGTGTCGGCTTTAAATGCGAAACCGAGGATCGCGATTTTTTTGTTGGCGATCGTGTTGAACATGGATTTCAGCATGCGGCTGACGAAGCGGTTCTGCTGGTAGTCGTTCATGGTTACTACCTGGCGCCAGTAATCTGCGCACTCGGTCAGGTTGTAGCTCTCGCACAGGTAGACCAGGTTCAGGATATCTTTTTTGAAGCAGGAACCGCCGAAGCCGATGCCGGCTTTCAGGAACTTCGCGCCGATGCGGGTGTCCGTTCCGATCGCGTGCGCTACTTCTGTTACGTCCGCTTCCGTCGCTTCGCAGAGCGCGGAGATGCTGTTGATTGAGCTGACGCGCTGAGCGAGGAAGGCGTTCGCGGTCAGTTTGGAAAGTTCGCTGGACCAGAGGTTGGTGGTCAGGATGCGTTCGCGCGGAACCCAGTTTGCGTAAACGTCGGCCAGCGTTTCGATTGCCTTCTGGCCTTCCGGTGTTTCGTGTCCGCCGATCAGGACGCGGTCCGGGGTGGTGAGGTCTTCGACGGCTGTGCCCTCCGCCAGAAATTCCGGGTTGGAGAGTACGTCGAAGTGAACGTTGCTGTCGGTGCTTTTCAGGATGCGTTCCATGGCGGCCGCGGTGCGGACGGGCAGGGTGCTTTTTTCGATCACGATCTTGTCGCTTTTGGAGTTTTCCAGAATGCGGCGTGCGCAGAGCTCCCAGTACTGGAGGTCGGCCGCGCAGCCGGCGCCGTGACCGAAGGTTTTAGTCGGCGTGTTGACGCTCACGAAAATGATATCGTTTTCTTCGATCCCTTTATCCACTTCAGTGGAGAAGAAGAGGTTGCGGCCGCGGGCTTCTTTAACGACTTCGTCGAGGCCGGGTTCGTAGATCGGAAGTTCGTCGGAGTTCCAGGCGTCAATGCGCTGCTGGTTGATATCTACTACGGTCACTTTAATATGCGGGCACATTTTGGCGATCATTGCCATAGTGGGTCCGCCGACGTAACCTGCACCGATGCACAGAATATTGTTATTCATGATGGTCGTTGTTTCCTTTCGTAAAATCCGATTGCGTCTCCGCCGCGGGAGTTCAGCGCCAAAGTGGTTAAATATGAATGCGCGCGTAAAGCGAATCAAATGAAAACCTTTTCAAAGTGAGCCTCAACTCTGAGAGCAAATGTAAGCAATCAGATTCGGGGGCGGTCTGCATCGAGGTTTGGAGGGCCGGGTGCCGGCACGCGGGTGAGGGTTTTTGGAAGCCGGCAGATGGGCAAAAAGGTGTGGCATTTGGGGTTGACTCTTCGGGGGTAAATCTATTAAATGCGCGCTTCGTTTTTAGAAATTGGGTTTCCGGCTTTAAAGCTGAACACCGTAAGGAGGATTTTCGTACGTCCCTTGGGGCAGGCGATCGTTCTCAGACTGAGTGTACTGACACAGAACGGCCTTTAACCGGGCTGAATCCTGTAGGGTTCACAAAGGCGGCAACCCGAAATGAGAAAAGAAAAGTAACATTGAGGTTAATACTATGAGTACCAACAGACCGAAAATTAAAATTTCACGTCGCCTCGGCATCGCAATTACGCCGAAAGCGCACGGGTACCTTGAAAAACGTCCGTTTGCCCCGGGTCAGCATGGTCCGAACAAACGTCGTGCTAAACTGTCCGACTACGGTCGTCAGCTGATCGAAAAACAGAAACTGCGTCATCAGTACAACATCCGTGAGAAACAGCTCACGAACTACTACAAAAAAGCGGTTCGTAAGCACGGTAACCCGGCTGAAAACCTGATCCGCATCCTCGAGTCCCGTCTGGACGCGGCTGTACTGCGCGGCGGTTTCGCTCGCACAATCTACCAGGCACGTCAGCTCGTGGGCCACGGTCACTTCCTGGTGAACGGCAAAAAAGTGGACATCCCGTCTTACCAGCTCCGTATTGGTGACGAGATCAGCGTTCGCCCGAAAAGCCGTGAGTGCGCTGCAATCATCGGTTCCATCGAAGCGGGCAACCCGCCGGAATACCTGAACGTCAACACGAAAGAGCTGACGATCAAAGTAGACCGCGTTTGCGAACGTGACGAAGTTCCGGTTATCTGCGAACTGTCTCTGGTTGTCGAGTACTACTCTCGCTAATCAATCGGAATCGCTCCGATACAAACCCGCTTCAATTGAAGCGGGTTTTTTTGTGCCTTGAGATATTGGCTGCGGGAACCGGGAGTTGCCGTTTCGCTGATAGTTTTTGGCCTAAAGGCAGGGCCGGCTCGCCGAGCCGGCTGGGCACGGGATTGTGCCGCATTGATCACATTGAATCGCATCCGGTACATCCTGGTCGTCCCGTCTGAAAAATTCCCCTCCCGGTTCCGCTGGCCGCAGAAGGAGAGGGGGGCGCGTGTTGTAGGCCCGGTCCCCGACCGGGCGTGAAGAAAGATCACCGGGCAGCGGGCGCGAGCGACTCAAACACACAAAAAAGATTCTCGCGCAGGGCCGCAGAGTTGCCCCTTTTAATTGATAAGGCTGCCTTTTGTTATCCCTTTCGTGTGGGGCAAATTACCACAAAGATTTTCTCAAACCACAACCTTCTTTTCTTCATAAAAATCCGGCAAGCTGATCGCCATGTTTTTGAGTTCGCTGTGCGGTACTTAAACCGCTTAAGAATCGAGCCGACACTAAAGTTAGGACTGACACTTTGGGTGAAGTAGAGAAAGGGCGGATCTTTTTTCTTTCTCACAACTGGCAAATCAGGATGCGTATGGCTAAGAAAAAAATAGATGGTGTTAATTTTAAACAAGGTGAAGGATATGCGACCTGCCATATCGATGAATTCTCTGAAGAGCTAGAGTCGTGCTTAAGAAGTCATCTTGCCACCATCTGTCATGGCGACCATCTAGCATCACGAGGATTGAAATCCTATACCTATGAATCGACTTTGATCATTTTTTGCGAAAGATATGAGAACAAGACTGATGAAACAAAAAAGGGGATGATAGGGGAACTTCTTTGCCATGTTCTTTTTTCTGAATATTTTCCCGAATATGAAATCATCTCGCCATTTTTTAATATGGAGGAAAAAAGCATAAGGAAGGGGTTTGATCTGGTCCTTTATTCTCGTAGTGAAAAAAATGTTTGGATTAGCGAAGTGAAATCAGGAGAGCTGCTCATAAATGATACGCCAGACAAGGCAACCCAGCGTTATCTGGATGCTGGAAAAAAAGATTTAAATCGCCGACTTAATGAGAATAGTAATACTTTTTGGCTGAATGCTGTTAACGCCGCTTGCATAGCAATTTCTAATTGCAGGGATTACAAGGATGCGGTCATAAGAATACTTGATCAAGAAGGTGGTGCCGCGCTTAATCATGCTGCAGCCAGCTCGGATAATAACGTCGTATTTGTTTCCGCGTTATTTGCAGATATTTCGGATAAATTTGCAGAAAATATCCCGAAAAATTTCTCTAGAGAGCTGCAAAGTGAATCGCTGTTTGAGCGGTCTTTTGTGTTTTCTGTGCAAAAAAGTACATATGATAAAATTGCTGACTTTATTTTAAGAGAGGCATGCCGTGCTTGAGAAACTTCCCAATAAGGAACTAACGATTGCTCGCCTTGTCAGAAATACATCATTTCCCGACTTGTATCATAAACTAATAACTGACGATGATTTATCAAATCAGGAAATTGTAAAGATACTGTCAATCGCCGTTATATTAATTAATCAATCAGGTCAGTCTCTTAAGAACCTTGGGTATCGGATTATTCTTGCTTATGGAAATCGATATGATGACTACAAACCATTGTACGAGATTGCATCAAATACAGGATTAACCCCTGTCTCGCACCTTATAAAAAAAGTCGTTTTGAATGATGACACCACTGCTTATAAGGATTCGTTTATTGGAACCATTACTGATTGCTATATCGAAGCATTTAAAAAGGATGGTATTTTTCAAACCGAGCAACAGTATGTTCTTGGGAAATTCTTTAAGAAGAAAGAGCAAGAGACTGTCGTTGTGGTGGCTCCTACATCCTATGGTAAGTCCGAATTAATTATTTCTTCCCTGAAAGAATGTGAGGGGAAAAGTACCTGTATAATTGTACCCACCAAATCACTGCTGGCGCAGACGAAGAAGCGCATACTTGATGCGGACATTGAGTGGGTTGATCGCATAATTTCTCACCCAGAGATGCACATTGAGGGGGCTCTTCATTCAGTCTATGTGCTGACACAGGAAAGATTAACTCGGCTTTTAAACCAGGATGCCAAATTGGCATTTGATGTTCTTTTTGTGGATGAAGCTCATAATCTGCTTGATGACGACTCCCGAAACACGACGCTTGCTTCGGTTATTTGTATTCTAAAATATCGAAATCCTGAGACAGCAATCAAGTATCTGACCCCGTTTTTGAAGGATGTTGATAATCTAAAAATGCGAGTTATCAATTTCGGGTCTTCGAGTTATGCAATCCAAGAATACATAAAGTCGGAAAGATTTTTTATTGCTGATTATAGAGAGGATGGTGGGTCATTTCGTTACTATGACCAATTCACGAATCAGTTCATCAATAGCGCATCTAATGGGGCAATGAATGAGCTAGAATACGTGAACTCATTTTCAGTATCTAAAAATATTATCTTTTTCAATAAGCCTAGAGATGCGGAAGGGTTCGCTTTGCGTCTGGCGGATACTCTTGATGATGTTGATGATGCAGACATAAATCGCGCTTTAACTGAGATAGGGGCAGGAATAGACGAGAGGTATAAGCTTCTCCGGTGTTTAAGAAAAGGGGTTGTTTATCATCATGGGTCAATGACTGATTCCATAAGGAATTATGTTGAGTACCTATATCGGAACTGTGATGCCGTGAAATATCTCGTGTCCAATTCGACTCTGTTGGAAGGCGTTAATTTACCTATCGAACGGTTATTCATGTTGGACTATTCAAAGGGCCTCAAAAAACTGAGCCCTTCACAGTTCAAGAACCTAGTAGGTCGTGTGAGCAGATTTGGTGATGTGTTTGGGGGGGCTGAGCGTTCCTCGCTTAA
>JBHORO010000039.1:0-4855 GCA_042566005.1 Verrucomicrobiota bacterium | reverse complement strand
ACAACCTGCGCCCACGGATTCGCGTCCGCCAGGATCTGTTTGATCTCATCCAACGGAATATCCTTCTTCAGCTTGATCGTCAGCGCCTGGCTGTGACAACGCATCGTGCCCATGCGTACGCACAGACCGTCGATCGGAATCTTCACGTCTTTGCCCAGAATCTTGTTCGTTTCAACGTAGCCCTTCCACTCCTCTTTGGTCTGGCCCGCATCCACCGCTTTATCAATCCACGGAATCAGGGAACCCGCCAGCGGAGCACCGAACTCGGACGTCGGGAAAGCGTCGTCGCGCAGGCATTCAGTTACGCCGCGGTCGATATCCAGAATCGCAGACGCCGGATCATCCAGCAGCTCTTTAACCGAACCGTTCAGCTCGCCCATCTGGCTCAGCAGTTCGCGCATATTTTTCGCACCCGCGCCGGAAGCCGCCTGATACGTCATGGAAGTAACCCACTCAACCAGGTCGTTCTGGAACAGACCGCCGAGACCCATCAGCATCAGAGAAACGGTGCAGTTACCGCCGATGTAATCCTTAACGCCGTCCGCCAGACCATTGTCGATCACGTCACGGTTCACCGGGTCGAGTACAATGATGGAGTTGTCAGCCATACGAAGTGTGGACGCCGCGTCGATCCAGTAGCCGTTCCAGCCCGCGTCGCGCAGCTGCGGATGCACCTTCTCTGTATAGCCGCCACCCTGACAGGTCACGATCGCGTCCAGCTCCGCCAGCTTCTCGATATTAAAAGCGTCCTCAAGCACCGATGCGCCCTTGCCCACATCCGGAGCCGCCTGGCCCGCCTGCGATGTGGAAAAGAAAACCGGCTCGATATCCGCAAAATCATTCTCCGCGCGCATACGGTCCATGAGCACCGAACCCACCATGCCGCGCCAGCCGATAATACCAACTTTCAACATTATACAAATCCCCTCGTTTCAAATCATTACAGACAAAACCGCAGACTATCCAAAAAATCCCGATCCCGCGCAAGCAAAACCGCCCCCGAATGGTAAGCGTATTGGTAAGCATTGCAGGAAAGATAAATGCGAAGCCAGCTGGAACGTTTTCCCGCGCAGAAACGCAGAGATTATAACCCACAGAAAAGCGCGCCTATACAGCTCTAGTCAGAATGACTGGGCTTTTTATGGAACGGTCGACGTCGCTTACTGCGCAGTCAGCTGCCGGAGGATGTAATCAACACTCATCCGCTCAACGGTCTTGCGGTCTGGCATAATCCCCGGGTTCGCCCAGCTGTGGCCCGCGCCCTTGACGATCTGAATTTCGACCGGCGCGCCGGTAGCCGCGACCTGCTTTTTCAGGTGGTGCGCCTGCGTGATAGAGATGACCGGATCCCGGTCTCCGTGGATATGCAACAGCGGCCGGCTCTCCTTCTTCAGCCACCAGACCGGGCTGAGCTCCTCAATCGTCCGGCGCGTTTCGGCGTCGGCGCGCTCATAGCAGAATTCGCCCGGCCGGCTCTTTGTAATCCGGCGCGCCCAGTGGTCCGGCAGAAACTTGTCCTTCACCCCCTCGGAGACGAACAGCTGCGTGTCGCGAAAGTCGGACGGCCCGAACCAGGATACTCCTGTGGCCACGTTTACCTTGTAGGGTTTCAGCGCCGGGTCGCCGGCGAAAGCGTCAGCATCGGACCAGGTCAGCAACTGAGTGATATGCCCGCCCGCCGAGGAACCGAAAACAGCGACTTTGTCCATATCAAGCCCCAGCTCCGCCTCGTGCTTTTTCAGGAAACGCAGGCCGTCGCGACAGTCCACCAGGCAATCGCGCATCAGCACCGGATCGTCCGGATTCCAGGTCTTAACCAAGCGGTAACGCACCCCGACACAGACGAATCCTTCGCGCGACAACGCCTCGAAGAGCGGGCGGACATCGCCGCCGATCTCCTTGCTTCCGCCCGACCAGCCGCCGCCGTGTGTGTAGTAGAAAACCGGCGCCGTCTCGTACCTCTTTACCAGCGGCTCATAAATATCCATCAGCAATACTTCGCCGCCGGCGCGCTTGTAAACAATGTTGCGAGTCACCTCGCCATCCCAGCGTGGATAAGGAATGTCGGCGCCGGCGACAAACTCGTCGAACGAAACCGCGCCGTCAGCGTTGCCGTCGAGCGCTCCGTATTTTTCCCAGGAAACACCATCGGCGCCGGTGAGCTTCCAGTCCCCCGACTTATCGGACTTGTAGAATAGGTTGTTCGCCATCAGACGCCGGTTGTAGGCATCGTCGATTTCAAACATCTTGGCCGGCGCGGCGGTACTGAGAACGGCCAACGCCAGGCACCCGACAAATGCAGCACAATAGAATTTAAACATACACAATACTCCCGGGCATTATTTCACGTTCAAACAGAGAAAACTCTCTCTCCCCCGCAAGCAACAGATGTACGGGCAAAGAGACATTCTAAACCGCACTTTGAGGCAATTACACGATCAAAAAGTAATTAACGTAGAACAGTAGAACTAATAATCCATGTTCGTTTTAGAGGTTGAGCATTCAAACTCGTATGGGAGCCGAGCCGGAACCCGCAGTGATAAATGAAGAGCTGCGGCCGGGATGCCATCCAGTAACGGCGGAAAAGAGCTAATCGCAGAGCCCCCTGCATCCCGACTTCTTTCATACGATTGCAAAAACCGGATCAGATTATAATCCACATCTCATCTTAGGCGTGTATGGTTGGCAGTCTTGTGGCGGGTACTTTTTTTCCGCTCTCTTGTGGTTACAAAACGCCCACCCAACCTTTTAACAGGAAGGTAGAATAGATGAATATGAATGATCAGTCCCCAGAACTGCAGGCGCTGAAAAGCGCAGCCTCAAACAGAATGCTCCCAGTCGCGATTGCCCTCGCAGTTGTTGGTGCCTTTTGTTTCACCACCATCCGCATCGGCCATGTAACCGGCGAGGAAGTCGGCGTCATGCTCGACCGCTTTACTGGCGAGGTAACCGTCATCGAACAGTCGGGAGCAAAAATCTATAACGGGATCCGGCACAACTTCTCGACGCTCGACAAAACCCTGCAAACGCTTGAGATGACAGAAAGTGCGGGCCGCGGCGACCGACACGGGAAAGACGATATCAAAATCAAAACCATCGACGGTTCTGATGTTTATGTAGACGTCAAAGTCCAATACCGCATCATGCCAGAAATCGCCGATGTCGTGGCGGCGACCTCGGGCCTGTCTGATGCCTTTAAGCAAAAATGGGCACGCGACTACGCACGAACCATCATCCGCAATAATCTCGGTGCGTTAACAACGGAAGAGTTTTACGATTCATCCAAGCGTGATGCCAAGCTCGTCCTGGCACAGGCCTCTATGAATGAGCGCTTGAACCCGTTCGGCATCAACATTGACAGCATCGTTATCCCGCAACGCCCGCACTTCTACAAAGAGTACGAAGAGATGATCAAAAAGAAAAAATTGGCCGATCAGGGCGTGCTCGAAGAACAGTCAAAAGCACTCGCAGCAAAGCAACGTCAGCAGACCATGATCGTACAGGAAACGAACCGTAAGAATGTGGCCGTAGAGCAATACGAGGGCGTTATGCGCCAGAAAATCATCCAGACAGAAGCCGAAGCTGAACGCGGCCGCAAAGAGGCGGATGCTTACTTCAAAAAAGTGACGGTCAACGCGCAGGCTAACCTGTACGAACTAGAAAAAAACGCGGAAGCCATTCTCGCCCAACGCAGTGCAGAAGCGAAAGGTATCCGTGCGCTGAACAACGCCCTCTCGGCTCCCGGTGGACGCAACATGGTCAAACTCGAATATGCGCGGCGCCTGAAAGAAATGGAATTCTCCGGAAAACCATTCGTCATCGACGGAGAAACCGAACGATTTGAACACCTCAGTGAAGCCGCATCCTCGCAGCGCAAAAAATAATTTAAGGACCCGATATGAAAATCATTAGAACAATCTGCGCATTAATTACGCTCCTTATTATAGGCTTCTGGGTCGTACTACACTCCCTCACCATCGATATTCCAATCGGCCAAGTAGGTGTCCGCATCCAACAATTCGCCATCTTCGGAAAGCAGGGTTTGGTCGCAAAAGATTACAAGCCCGGCTGGCACATGAATCGCGGCCCGATCGATAAATGGATGACCTTTGACAGCACGGTCCAGACACTGGAAATGACACGTGACCCGCACAGCGGAAGCTCACAAGGCGTTGATGACATTAAGGTTCAGTCGGCGGACGGATATGCCATCTCGTTGGATGTCACGGTGAAATATCACATCATAGAAGGTCAGGCGCACCAGCTTTACCAGCAAATTGGCGCGGGCACAAAATATAAAGTAATCGTTCGAAATGAAGCGCAAAAAGCATGCATGGGAGCTTTCGGTCAGATGAAAACCGAGGACTTTTATAACCCGGAAGAACGACGCAGAACGGCCACCTCCGTGCACGAACAGCTGAACCGCGCAATGAACCCGAAAGGTCTGAAAGTCGTAGATGTACTCATTCGTTCCGTTCAATTTGACCCGGAATATGAGAATAAAATCCGCCGAAAAAAACTGGCCGATCAGGAAGTCGAATTAAACAAATCGATGGCCGCAGCCGAACAAATGAGCGGAAAAACTCAGGTAATTGAAGCCGAAACTAAAAAACTGGTCCAAATCGTAATCGAAGAAAAAAGCGCTGAACTCATCCGGATGAAAGCAGAAACAGATCTTCAAATGGCGAGTATCAAAGCCGACTATGACCGCTACGCAAAAGAGAAACGTGCGGATGCAGATCTCGTTGCAGCCCAAAAGAATGCAGAAGGAACACTCAAAGTACGCACCGCCGAAGCCGAAGGCGAACGCATGCGCAACGAAGCGCTACAAGGAAGCGGCGGCGACATCCTGGTT
>JBHORO010000038.1:0-5244 GCA_042566005.1 Verrucomicrobiota bacterium | reverse complement strand
GCGAAATCGGTAGACGCAAGGGACTTAAAATCCCTCGAGCAACTGCTCATGTGGGTTCGAGTCCCACCCCGGGCACCACTTCGTATTTGCACAAAAAATAACCACGCAAAAATGGATATCACACAGATGAAAGCTACAGTTGCACAGCTGAATACCGATTCGAAATTTCTGGCCGAACTGCAAGAAAGAGGCTCATCCGCCTGCGAGCTCTGCGGGGCTGACTCTGACCTAAAAGTACTGCACGTAGTACCTGCCCAGATTTCCGCTGATAAATGTGTACTGGCCTGCGCGACGTGCACTGCACAACTTACGGGCGAAACAGAACTCGACCTGAACCACTGGCGCTGCCTCCAGGACGCGATCTGGAGCGAAACGGATGCCGTACAGGTTGCCGCGTACCGCCTGCTCCAGCAGATCAAAACCGAGCCGTGGGCCGCCGCCCTGCTCGATCAGATGTATCTGGACGACGACCTGCTGGCATGGGCGGAAGCTCTGAACGAGGAGTCCGACTCCGCCGACGAAATCGTCCACAAAGACAGCAACGGCACCATTCTGGCTGACGGCGACAGCGTCAGCATCATTAAAGACCTCGAGGTAAAAGGCGCAGGTTTCACTGCCAAACGCGGCACGATCGTCAAAAACATCAGCCTGACCAGCAACCCGGAGCACATCGAGGGCCGCGTCAACGGAACAAAAATCGTGCTCAAAACCTGCTTCCTGAAAAAAGTTAATTAAAACCGCCTCACGCGAAAACGACAGAATCGCGGAGGCCGGTTGTGATTAGCGGGCTTTGCGTCATCGTGACTTTGCGTGAATAGTTCTCATGACTGAAAAAACGCTCATCGTTCGCTCCGCCCCCATCAAAGGGATGCGATACGTGCTGACTGAAGACGGCCGGCACCTGAACATCCCCGACGGATGGGAGTGCCTGCCGCCGGGCGATGCGGCCGTCACGCGCAAACTGAAAAGCCTCGGATCAAGCTGGACAGCCCAGCGCAAAAAAGGTCGAAAAACCTTCTCCGACGGAGTGTGGGCTCCGAAAGAAAATATCGAAAAGGCAAAAGCGCAGGTAGCCGAAAAACGCGCCACCCCGGAATATGCCAAAAAACGCGCGAGCGACCTCAGACGCCGCGCAGAAAAACAACGCGCATACGAAGGCGATTTCTACGAAACCCTGCTCAGCTGGCTCAACTTTCATCCGCGCTACGCCGAGCAGGCCAAAGAGATGGCCAAACGGATCAGCGATCACGCCACACCCGTCGGCAGCGGCACCGTCGCGCGTACCGAACGCATCCCGCTGGAGGAACGCGTGTCAGCCGCAGCCATCGCCTGGATGCGCCACCAGACCACCGCCTACGATACGATGCAGATCGCACGCATCAAAGGCCGACGCCGAGAAATACGACGAGAACTCGCCGCCCGATCCAAGCGCCTCTTATCGGCTTATCGGGAAGGCCGGGACATCAATTTTGCAACCTGCCCTCTCGCCCGCGCGCTTGACTCCGAAAAAAACAACTCAACTAAATTGAACGCCGAGCATTAAAGGGTGTCACATACCACGTAACTAAAATGCCTTTGCGATTGCTCTTCTTGGGGAGATCGGGCATATATGTTGCTTCTGTTCTTAGAAAATTTGGGGATGACTGGTTTCGACGTTTAAGATCGGAACCGTTGTTGCGTGTCGAGGTTGGTCTCCGGGCCTCGTTAAAAGGAGTCCAAAAACATAAATGCTACTGAAGAGTACGCACTCGCGGCATAGTTCCGCGACGTTCCTACCTTGATGCCTGTTAGGGGCTAGGAGCGACGACAGCAGGCTAAGGCTAAAATCGGGAATCCGGATTGCAGCTCGAAAATCATAACAGGATCCTAGCGGCCAAAGCAGCCCTGTCATACGGCAGCGGAGGTGGCGAATCTTTGTAGTATGACTATGCGCGTAGATGCAGCGGTAACGCTTATTACGGACGGGAGTTCAATTCTCCCCATCTCCACCAATTTGGTGCGAAAAACTCCTTCTCTAACGAGAGGGAGTTTTTTGTTTTTAACCCTGTTTAGCCCTTAAACACAAAGGCTTTGCAGTATGCAGATATTTTCATTTGGGTCGGACTCGGCGCACTATTCCTCGGACTGTTTGAGCATATATTCTCTGTTTCTCCGCTCTTTCTCTGAATCTTTCGGACTGAGTCTGAACCGCGTCCTAATATCGACATCCTTTAAATGCAGGCAGTTATGAAAAGTGGCATTTTTCGCGTTTGCGTTTGAGCGTCATCCGGTGGCTGGTTCCGGTCGTACATTCGAACCATAAATCCGGACTTGCAGAAGGAAGAAGCATTAATTTTATTTCCGCGACGCCGTTACCATTTCAAAATAAGGGGGTTGCAAAGTCCCAACGCGGCGAACATGAAATCAGCCCGTACGTAATGAATGTTAACTTGCCTTCCCTTCGGGATCCGCAGAAGAGTTCCCGACAGCAAAAAGCCCGAGCAGCATCGAAGCTACTCGGGCTTTTTCATGGCCGGAAACCTAAGATTTATGCGAATCCAAAATGAGCTCGTTGTTCCGCCCAATCTGCAGGGAAGCTGAGGACCAACTTGGACAACGACAGGCCGTCGGGTTCTTCGCCGTTGAGAATGGCTTCAACAATATCCGGCGCAAGCGTGGTGAGTTTCAGGGTGCGAGCGACGTATGAACTATCCACGTAGAGCGACCGCGCCAGCTCGGCGATAGACTTGATGTCGCCGCGTTCCAGTAGCTCAGCCCATGAAAAGGCCCGGGCGAGCGATTGGACCACTGCGGATTGAATGACGTCGGGCATATCGGCGTTGTCGCCTTCCAGTGTTTGGGGAGCGAAAATCACCTTCCGACCATGACTTCTTTTCACAAACATGGGGATGTGAATATGCAGGTTCCCGTTTTCGTTTACCGTGATAGTTGCCTTACTCATGCGTTCCTCCCTTCTACTTCTTCGGCCAATCCTGTCAGTTCGGAGACCAAACCGGTGAGTCCGTTTGTTTTGAGAGTCATATCAATGCCGCCCTCTCTAAGCTCAATCCGATCCACCAGCAGACTGATTAGGCGATTGCGTTCCAGCGGGAAAAGATCTTCCCAGAAGACCTCAATGCTCTGAAAGGCGGCAGAAACGTCGGCTTCAGTGATCGCTCCTACCTTCATCATATTCAATTGGGCAACGATGGCCGCAAGCTGATCGCTCAGTTCGCCTACGTGGCGGTTGGCTTCCATCAATTGGCTAAAGGCTCCGGGGTCGGTGCTGTCCGCAGACATTCGGGCCAATGCGTCTCTTTGTGCGGAACGGAGCTGTTCCTCCAGCTTTAACCGTTGCCCATCCAGCCGATCCCGTTCTTCATTTTCTAGATCGCGGGCGCTAAAATAGGTCTTGGCCACCAACGTGGGGGTCCGGAACACCGCGCCGAGTTGCTCCAGCACTACCTTTTCAATATCACCGCTTGAAACACGCTTTATCGGGCATTGACTGACCGGACGTTTATCATCCTTCATGCAGATATAATATGAATAGCGCCTATCCTTCTTTTGCGTGTAGGTGATCCCCATGGAGCAATCGCAATGACCGCACCGAATTACTCCACTCAAGGGCGATATCGTTTTCACCCGCGCTTTTACCCTTTTGGCCCGCTGATTTTCCGAGAGCAGAGCCTGTGCTTGATCCCAGACTTGTTGATCAATCAAAGCATCATGCTCCGCCGGATAATTTTTACCCTTGTAAGCAATCTCCCCAAGATAGAGTCGGTTGTTCAGCAAACGATAAATGTGGCCATTATTCCATTCGGTCCCTGTCCGTTCTATCCCCTTTTTTGTCGTCCATGATTTGGTTCTATATCCCTGCTTGTTCAGCTCTTTGCCCAGTTGCTGAGCGGAACCGAGCTGGACATAACGTTTAAAAATACGCTGAACCAACCGTTCCTCATCCGGATTAACCAGCAGTTTTTTCTTATCCCGATCCACGTCATATCCCAGAGGAGGAACGCCGCCGCAATATTTGCCGCGCCGTTTTGCCGCAGCCACCTTGTCGCGGATGCGCTCGCCGATCACCTCACGCTCGTACTGGGCAAAGGTTATTAGAATCCCAAGGAACATGCGTCCCGTTGGATCCGTTGTGCTGAAATGCTGGGTAACCGATACAAAACTGACCTCCTTCTCATTAAACACCTCAATCATTTTCATGAAATCAAGTAATGAGCGTGAAAGTCGGTCAATCTTATAGACCACAATCAAATCGACCTTTCCGGCATCGATGTCGGCGAGTAGTTGTTTCAACGCCGGACGTTCCATGGTACCGCCGGAGAATCCTCCATCGTCGTAGCGCGTGGGAAGTGCTCTCCAGCCCTGAAGCTTCTGACTTTCAATATAGGCTTCTCCCGATTCGCGTTGGGCATCCAACGAGTTGAACTCCTGATCCAACCCTTCCTCATGGCTTTTGCGGGTGTAAATCGCGCACCGCAGGGGTTTCCCATTCTGCCGGGTATTCACATTATTAAGCATCTGTGGCCTCCTTCTTCTTTCTGTAATCTCGCTTCACGCCGAAAAAGATTTTTCCGTTCCACTGCGTTCCCGTAATTGTCCGAGCCACCGCACTAAGTGATCGGTAAATGCGCCCCTCGTACTCGAATCCAGTTTCCCGGGCGATTACCTCGTACTGCCTTTTATGCCAGAGACGTACGAAACGCGTTCCGGGCAAAATGGAGTCCTGTGGTTTTCGGGCATCCGGAACCTGAATATTGACTGTCGCGACCGGATCCTTTGTCGCAATATTCTTCAGGCATTTTTTTGCGGGGTCCGACAGACCTCCGTAAAAGAGCTCCTGAATCCGATAAGCCAAACGTTTCATCAAAAACGCCTTCTTATATTTCGGAGCCTTTTCGCCATACAGGTCGAACCATTTCTCCCTGAGTTGCTCTGAGCTCATTTTCTCCAATGCAGCCAACTGGCGCAGTACCGATATGCGTGATCGTTCATTCTCTCGTTGTTTCAAGTCATCCATGAAATCCTCCTTCTCTTGGTTTAGGACTTGGTTTTCATGACACACACGCTCTTGTCGCGAAACTTAGCAAGTCCTTCTCTGGGCACATCGGCGTTAATCTGACAATTGCTGCTGTCTGAAGCGGTTTCTGAGCACCGCAATGGCCAGAATTTCTGAAACGGCATCCCATTGATCCTTGGAAGCCAGTTGGTTGGACGGACTGGATGAATCTTGAATCGGGGTTGAAAATG
>JBHORO010000037.1:0-5448 GCA_042566005.1 Verrucomicrobiota bacterium | reverse complement strand
ATCATGAGCAACACGAACGCGACCGCTACAAACAGCGCGCTCAACCAGAAAAGTCTACGCATCTTCATTGGCTTTATTCTCCATATCAATTGCCCAAAGCGCCTTTGAAGTTTTATAGACCGTCACAAACAGACCAAACGCCGAACCCGCCAGCACAAACGGCAAAGCTTTTGCAATATAGGTTGTTCCGAACAGAACGAGCAGCGTATTAATCCCAATAAAGATCAGGCGCACCTCCGTCGGGCCGATCCCGCCGTAGCTGATCCTGAACTCGTTTGTTGCCGCAAAAGAAAGAAATGAATTGACCATGAAAGCGCCAAACAGAGCGAGAACGTACAGCTGGATATATTTATAATAATCCTGCAACAGCAAAGCGTAACCTATCACGATCGAGCAGAGAAAAAGATAATCCAGGAAGTGGTCCATATAAAAGCCCCACTTAATCAGGCCGGTGTTGCGATCTCGGCCAACGGCGCCGTCCAGCAGGTCGGTAATGTACTGCATAAAAATCATCAGCGAAACCGCCCACAACCAATGGATACTAAACCGCGCCAAAAAACTGAATACGATAATCAGACCGCTCCAGACTAGCGATGAAAGCGTCAGGTGATACGTCTCCACCCTCTTCGGCACCTTCGGCAACAGCCACGCCTTCAGCTTGTTTTCCGCATTCACCAGCAGCGACGCCCCGACTTTCTTATCTCCGTTAAAGCGCATAAATCCCCCCTTCAAACAAAAGAAATAAAGACTAACAACAAAATAACAGAATACAATCCTGCGCAGTCACATAACTCCGCCTGTAACACCAAAGCAAATATTAAAATATTTTACTCTGGCCGGCCGAATCGAGTCTGAGGTTTGCCCTCTTTCAGGTTGTCGTAGAAGCGCTGGGTCGGGTAAGCGAAGTCGATATCTTCACGCTGCTGCATCTCTTTGAGCAGGTCTTCCCAAATCGCCGTTTCACTGCTGCGGCGTTTGCGGGGCTCACAGAGATAACGAATGGTCAAACGTACGCCATTATCCATGACATCCGTCCAGACGATCGGGGTCAGGTGCTGAAAATGGATCAGGAATTTTTTGGCGGCTTTGCGGACTTCACGCGCGGCGAACTCGCTTTTGATCGCACTGTGACGGGTCGCAATTTCATGCAGGAGCTCTTTGGCCGATTCCCAATTGCTTTCGAAAGTGAACGTAACCGGGACTTCGTTCCAGATGAAGTTAAAGCCCTGCGTATAGTTGAACATCGCCTGCTGAAAAAGCAGCCCGTTCGGCACGTGTACAATGCGCCCGGTACTCTGGTCGGCATCGACCCAGTTGCCGATTTCCACCAGCGAAAAGGAGAATAGACGGACATCAATCACATCGCCTGCGGTTTCATCGACCGCAATACGGTCCCCCACCGTAAAGGGCTGGCGAACCACAATGAAGAGCCAACCGACCAGATTCACCAGCAGATCTTTCAGGGCCACAGCCAGACCGGCAGTAATGAAACCCAGGTACAGCGCCATATCCTCGCCGCCCAGCCAGATACGCCAACCGATCAGCAGGCCGATAAAGCCAATGACATACCCAGAGGTTTTGCGGGCGAGATAACGGCCGGTCTCGTCTTCAATGCGCCAGGAGACAATTCTCCGCGCCATTTTCAGCAGAACAAAAAGAACGGCTACAAGCAGAAGAGTTTGAAACAGCTTCACCTGTGTAGCCGGCTCCAGTCCGACAGAATGTTGTATCACGCGGGTCAGCTCAGCAATCCATTGCATAAGTTCGTTCTCCAGACTCAGTATGCCGAAAAGGTGCGACTTAAAAAAGGTTCTTCTGCCGAACCGCGCTCGGCAGCCCGAACTTATCGTAGGCGCGTTCAGTGACCACGCGCCCTTGGGCAGTGCGCTTCATGAAGCCCTCTCGAATCAGATAGGGTTCATAGACCTCTTCGAGGGTGCCGGACTCCTCGCCGACCGAAACCGCCAGCGAACTGATGCCAACCGGGCCGCCCGAAAACTTCTCGATCATCGTCAGCAGGATACGCTTATCCATTTCGTCGAGCCCGTCGTCGTCGATGTCGAGTAGCGCCAGTGCCTGATCGGCCACCTCGCGTGTCACGCGGTTGTCGGCTTTAACCTGGGCATAATCGCGGACGCGTCGCAGCAGATTGTTGGCGATACGAGCTGTACCGCGCGAACGCGAAGCCACCTCCATCGCGCCCTCGCATTCCACTTCCACGCCGATGATTCCGGCGGAGCGATTCACGATCGAAGCCAGCTCGTCGTGCGTGTAATAATCCAGTCGGTTCGTCAGCCCGAAGCGCGAGCGCAACGGAGCCGTCAGCAGCCCGCTGCGGGTGGTAGCACCAACCAGGGTAAACGGGGCCACATCGAGCCGGATCGAACGGGAGTTCGGACCCTGATCAATCATAATATCGATCACAAAGTCCTCCATCGCGGAGTAGAGATACTCCTCGACTGTTTTGTTCATACGGTGGATCTCGTCGATGAAGAGGATATCGCCGCGCTCGAGGTTTGTCAGCAAACCAGCCAGATCGGCAGGCTTATCGATTACCGGCCCGGAGGTGCAGCGGATATTGACGCCCATGGATTCGGCCAAAATGAAAGCCAGCGTCGTTTTACCGACACCCGGCGGGCCGTACAACAGCACGTGGTCGAGCACGTCTTTGCGCTGACGCGCCGCCTCAGTGAAAAGCTCCAGCCGCTCACGGACCTTCTGCTGACCGACAAAATCGCCGAAACTAGTCGGACGCAGGCGGTTTTCAAAATCGCGGTCCTGTTGCTCAAATTCAGATATAAAATGTTCGCTCATAATTTGTTCTACTTAGATGCCAGCGCCGCGCGGAGCAAGCTTTCGATCGTACATTCCGGCGTAATTTTCTTCGCCAGCTTAGTGATCATTTTGTCGGCCTTCTCCTGCTTAAACCCAAGGGAGATCAAAGCCGCGGCGGTATCGCGCAGACGGTCATCTTCCGGTGCCATGCTTCCGCCCGCCAGTTCAAGCTGTTCAATCGAGCCGAATTTATCGCGCAGTTCCACCACCATGCGTTCGGCGGTTTTCTTGCCTACTCCGGAAATACCGCAGAGCTGTTTGACGTTGCCCTCAACCAGCGCGGCTTTCAGTTCACGCACCGACAAGCCGCTCAACACACTGACCGCCAGCTTGGGGCCGATCCCGTTAATGGTGATCAGCAGCTTGAACATTTCGCGCTCATCTTCGGTGCTGAAACCGAAGAGTACCTGCGCGTCTTCACGCACCTGCAAATAGGTCAACACGCGAACGCGATCACCTTCTGAGGGGAGAGTTTCATAGCTGCTGACGGGGATCAAAACCTCGTAGCCCAAGCCCTGCACATTGACGACCGCGCGGGTCGGTTGTTTCTCGTCTAAAATACCTTCAACAAATGTAATCATAACCGGAACACCATACAAAAGCGGCCGAGGCTTGAACAGGCGGATTTGGCGCGAAAGCATACTCGCAATTCAAAAAGCGATCTGCCATAACCAAGAAGCTATGACTACTACAAAGAAAAAAACATCGGGGCTTTGGATTGCAGTCGGCATTCTCGGGCTTTTTCTGTTCTTCAGTCTGCTACTGAATCTCGGGTTATTCGCCGGTATCAGCGCCAAAAGCGCGGGTGGCACCATCCCCAAGTTCGATGGCTACCCCAAGGATCAACACCCGCGCTTTGAGGAGCATTGGTCGTACGGTCACGGCGAAGCCAAAGTCGTCCACATTAAATTGAACGGCGCGATTATGCGTGAGCCGGAACGGGGCGGACTTTTCCCGCGCGTCGATATCGTCCAGTCTGTGCTCCAGCAGATCCGCGCCGCGGCCAACGACTCGGATGTGCGCGCCATCCTGATGGAACTGAACTCGCCGGGTGGCGCGGTAACGCCAAGCGACGAAATCTACGCTGCGCTACAGGGCTTCAAAGAATCAAAACCAGGGCGCAAGGTCATCATCTTCACTCGCGACTTGGCCGCCTCCGGTGCGTATTACATCGCCATGGCCGGGGACTACTTTGTCGCCGAACCGACATCGATCATCGGATCGGTGGGTGTAATCATGCAGACCCTGAACCTGAAGGGGCTGGCCGAAAAAATCGGCGTTACCGATGTCACCATCACGGCCGGGAAAAATAAAGATCTGCTCAATCCGTTCCAACCGGTCGACCCGGCACACATCGCAAACCTGCAGGCACTGATCAACGACTCCTACGCGCGATTCATCGCCATCGTCAAACACGCCCGCCCGAATGTGGACCGCGACCTTTTAGACGGCCGCGTCTATGCCGCCCGCGATGCGCTGAAACGGGAAATGATTGACGAAATCGGCTACTGGCCCAGCGCGATTAAAGCCACAGCCACCCTGCTGGCGGAAGAGGACGTCAAACTGGTGCGCTACAAAGCGCCGACAGGCCTCGCCGCCCTATTCTCTCAAATGCGCATGCCCGACGTGCCATCACTCATCTCCGGCCAGCGCCCGCAAATGCTTTATATCTGGAAACCATAGGATCTGTTTATGAAACGAATTATCTACTGCTCAGCCCTTTTATCAGCCGGAATGCTCGCCGGCTGCATGACCTATCAATCTCCGGCAGCCAACCGCCAATCAATGCGCCAGCGCGAAGATATGCGCCAGTCTCAGGAACGCCTGCGCCGCGTCACCGGGGACATGGAAACGCTACAGATGGAAATCGAACGCCTCTCCGGTGAAATGGATCAGCTTCGCCAATTGCGCGAAAACGACATCGCCGTGCTCGAATCCAAAATTCAACAGCTTAGCGCCGCACAAGCGAAGGACAAAAAAGAGATCATCAATGCCCTAAGTGCACGCATTGAGCTGCTGCTGAAAAATACAGCGCCCTCCGCTCCATCCGGCGGCAGCGGCAGCGAGTACGGAATTGAGCATGTAGTGCAGCCGGGGGAAACACTCTCCGCCATCGCCAAGGCCTACGGAGTAGGCACCAAGGCAATCATCTCCGCCAACAAGATTAAAAACCCGAACCGCCTGAGCGTAGGCCAGAAACTTTTCATTCCGCAATAAACCTCGACGAACAGGAGCCGCACCATGTCACTTACGCCCTCAACCATGTTGGAACTCGGTAGCCTGGCCCCTGATTTTTCGCTACGGGATGTTGTCGCCGACACAGCCGTCAGCCTTAATGGATTCAAGGACTGCAAGGCCCTGCTGGTGATGTTCATCTGCTGCCACTGCCCGTTTGTAAAACTGGTTGAAAAAGAGTTGGCGCAGATCGCACGGGACTACAAAGAAAAAGTGTTGATGGCCCTGCTCTACCCCGGCATCGTCCTGGGTTGTGGCGATCAACGCAAACGACGTTGATAACTATCCGGCCGACGCACCCGACAAGATGAAGCAGCAGGCTGAAACCTTCGGGTTTAACTTCCCCTACTGCTACGACGAGACGCAGGAGGTCGCCAA
>JBHORO010000036.1:0-6008 GCA_042566005.1 Verrucomicrobiota bacterium | reverse complement strand
AAATCACTTCGATTAGGAAGTGGTGTGATTTGTGAAAACTTGTGCGAGGTCAACGATATATAATTTCCAAAATTAAAAAGCCCCGATGCTTACGAGTATCGGTGAGCCTGGAAAACACTTTATTTTAATGGAGAGTTTGATCCTGGCTCAGATTGAACGCTGGCGGCGTGGATTAGGCATGCAAGTCGAACGGGATTCGTTCCATTGAACCTTCGGGTGATTTGGTTCGATGAGAGTGGCGAACGGGTGAGTAATATATGAACAACTTGCCTCTAAGTTCGGGACAGCCCATGGAAACGTGGATTAATACCGGATGTGCTCGGCAGTCGCATGGCTGCTTATGTAAAGGTGGGGACTCTTCGGAGCCTGCCGCTTAGAGATGGGTTCATAACGTATCAGCTTGTTGGTGAGGTAACGGCTCACCAAGGCAATGACGCGTAGCTGGTCTGAGAGGATGGTCAGCCACACTGGGACTGAGACACTGCCCAGACTCCTACGGGAGGCTGCAGTCGAGAATCATTCGCAATGCACGAAAGTGTGACGATGCGACGCCGCGTGGAGGATGACGGCCTTCGGGTTGTAAACTCCTGTCAGCAGGGAGCAACGCTTCTTTGGTTAATAACCTTAGAATTTGATAGTACCTGCAGAGGAAGTCACGGCTAACTCTGTGCCAGCAGCCGCGGTAATACAGAGGTGGCAAGCGTTAATCGGAATTACTGGGCGTAAAGGGTCCGCAGGTGGTTTTGTGTGTCGGGTGTGAAATACTACAGCTCAACTGTAGAATGGCACTCGAAACTGCAAGACTAGAGTTCTGGAGGGGAGAAGGGAACAGTTGGTGTAGCGGTGAAATGCGTAGATATCAACTGGAACACCGGTGGCGAAGGCGCTTCTCTGGACAGATACTGACACTCATGGACGAAAGCTAAGGTAGCGAAAGGGATTAGATACCCCTGTAGTCTTAGCTGTAAACGGTGTGCACTTGTTGTTGGTGGTTTAACCCCCATCAGTGACGGAGCTAACGCGTTAAGTGCACCGCCTGGGGAGTACGGTCGCAAGATTAAAACTCAAAGGAATTGACGGGGGCCCGCACAAGCGGTGGAGCATGTGGCTTAATTCGATGCAACGCGAAGAACCTTACCTGGACTTGACATAGTGACCCTTCGGGGGTGTTGAGGAAACTCGCTTTACGCATACAGGTGCTGCATGGCTGTCGTCAGCTCGTGCCGTGAGGTGTTGGGTTAAGTCCCGCAACGAGCGCAACCCTCGTGTTTAGTTGCCATCAGGTAATGCTGGGCCCTCTAAACAGACTGCCTGTGATAAGCAGGAGGAAGGTGGGGATGACGTCAAGTCAGTATGGTCCTTATGTCCAGGGCTGCACACGTGCTACAATGGTCGGTACAGAAGGAAGCTAGACCGCGAGGTGGAGCAAATCCCTAAAGCCGGCCCCAGTTCGGATTGTAGTCTGCAACTCGACTACATGAAGTCGGAATCGCTAGTAAAGGCGTATCAGCTACGACGCCTTGAATACGTTCCCGGGCCTTGTACACACCGCCCGTCACATCACGAAAGTTGTCTGCACCCGAAGTCGCTGATCTAACCATTTATGGAGGAAGGCGCCGAAGGTGTGGGGGATGATTGGGATGAAGTCGTAACAAGGTAGCCGTAGGGGAACCTGTGGCTGGATCACCTCCTTTCTAAGGAGAGAGTTATCCGAGGATAACTCAGGGTTACGTCTCATTGAGATGCGTTTAGCAGCGATGCTAAGCATGTTGAATACTTGCATGAGTGGAAGCAAATCGCACCACTTCCTGTTCGAAGGAAGATTTAAGGCTGAGGTCTTAAGCACGTCGAAGCAGTTCTATTTTAAGATATCTGATAGATATACGGGGGTATAGCTCAGCTGGGAGAGCGTCTGATTTGCATTCAGAAGGTCATCGGTTCGATCCCGTTTACCTCCACCACTTTTTAAGGTGTTGGGGCAAACGGAAGTTATACCCGAATCTGACACTGACAAAAAGGGCGTGTAGCTCAGTTGGTTAGAGCGCATCCCTGATAAGGATGAGGTCACAGGTTCGACTCCTGTCACGCCCACCATTTGGTGGTTCTATTGGATATAAACGATTTTCCGCATTAAGCGGAACGTTCTTTGAAAATTGCATAACGATATCAAATCTAAAGAGTAACAACTTTAGCGTAAATTGGAAAACTTGCAAATTGGATTTTTGGTTCAAGCTACTAAGGGCATACGGTGGATGCCTTGGTTCTGACAGGCGATGAAGGACGTGCTAAGCTGCGATAAGCTTCGGGGAGACGCAAAGAGTCTTTGATCCGAAGATTTCCGAATGGGGAAACCCAATCAGGGTCATGCCTGATTATTAACTGCTGAATAAAATAGGCAGTTAAAGCGATACCCGGTGAAGTGAAACATCTCAGTAACCGGAGGAAAAGAAATCAACAGAGATTCCGTAAGTAGCGGCGAGCGAACGCGGAAGAGCCTAAACCAGACGGCTTGCTGTCTGGGGTTGCGGGACCACGATATGGTATTTGATTGGATAGTCGAAGGATCTGGAAAGTTCCACAATACAGGGTGATAGTCCCGTAGACGAAATTCATGATTAACCTAGTGGTATCCCAAGTAGGTCGGCACACGTGAAACGCTGACTGAATCTGGGGGGCCCACCCTCCAAGGCTAAATACTAGTCAGAAACCGATAGTGAACAAGTACCGTGAGGGAAAGGTGAAAAGAACCCCTGTTAGGGGAGTGAAATAGAACCTGAAACCGTATGCTTACAAACTGTGGTAGTCCTTCGGGATGGCCGCATGCCTTTTGCATAATGAGTCCGCGAGTTACGGTATGTAGCAAGGTTAAGTCATTCTGTGACGGAGCCGAAGCGAAAGCGAGTGTTAATAGCGCGACATAGTTGCATGCTGTAGACCCGAAACCGGGTGAGCTACCCATGGCCAGGCTGAAACCTGAGTAAAATCAGATGGAGGGCCGCACCATTGCAGGCTGAAAACTGCTTGGATGAGCTGTGGGTTGGAGCGAAAGACTTACCAAACCCGGTGATAGCTGGTTCTCCCCGAAATACCTTGAGGGATAGCCTCGACGAATGCTCGCTTTGGAGGTAGAGCACTGATTATCCTAGGGCCCCGCCAGGGGTACCGAAGACTGTCAAACTCCGAATGCCAAAGCAGTCACGTCGGGAGTCAGACTGCGTGCGATAAGGTTCGTAGTCGAGAGGGAAACAGCCCAGACCGCCGGCTAAGGCCCCTAAAGTTAGTTAAGTGCTTAAAGGATGTGAAATTGCAGAGACAGCTGGGATGTTGGCTTAGAGGCAGCCACCATTTAAACAGTGCGTAATAGCTGACCAGTCGAGTGATTTTGCGCCGAAAATGATCGGGACTAAACTAACTGCCGAAGCCGCGGGTTTATACTACTGTATAAGCAGTAGGGGAGCGTTGTATTCAGCGTTGAAGGGTGAGTGAAAACGAGCCTGGAGCGGATACAAGTGATTATGCGGACATGAGTAACGAAAAAGGGGGTGAGAATCCCCCTCGCCGAAATTCCAAGGTTTCCTGGGGAAGGTTCGTCCGCCCAGGGTTAGTCGGCCCCTAAGCCCAGGCTGAAAAGCGTAGGCGATGGGAAACGGGTTAAATATTCCCGTACCAATATCAGAGCGCGATGGAGGGACGCAGGAGGCTAAACAAGCTGTCTATTGGATATGACAGTCTAAGGTCGTAGGGTTGAGTGTAGGCAAATCCGCACTCTGCATGCCTGAGAACCGATGGGACACTGAATCTACGGATGAAGTGGATTTGTTGATGCCATGCTGCCAAGAAAAGCTTCTAAGTATATCTGATACTGACCGTACCCCAAACCGACACAGGTGGAAGGGAAGAGTATTCCAAGGCGCGCGAGAGAAACCACGTTAAGGAACTCGGCAAATTAGCCCCGTAACTTCGGAAGAAGGGGTGCTCTTATTTGTTAAGTTTTTACAACGTAAGCATTTGAGAGTCGCAGTGAAAGGGTGAAGGCGACTGTTTATCAAAAACACAGCACTATGCTAACTCGCAAGAGGATGTATATGGTGTGACACGTGACCAATGCCAAAAGGTTAAGGCAAGGGGTTAGCACTTGATGCGAAGCTCCGAACTGAAGCCCTGGTGAATGTCGGCCGTAACTATAACGGTCCTAAGGTAGCGAAATTCCTTGTCGGGTAAGTTCCGACCCGCACGAATCGTGTAACGATCTTCACACTGTCTCAACGTGGATCTCGGTGAAGTTGTAATTCCGGTGAAAATGCCGGATACCCGCAGCAGGACGGAAAGACCCCGTGAACCTTTACTGTAATCTGATATTGGGTTTGGGTATGTGATATGTAGGATAGCTGGGAGGCTTTGAAGCGTGTTCGTCAGGATGCGTGGAGCCGTTGGTGAAATACCAGTTTTTATGTATCGGAATCCTAACATCGACCTGTGAAACCAGGCGATGGACAGTGTCAGAGGGTCAGTTTGACTGGGGCGGTTTCCTCCTAAAGAGTAACGGAGGAGCGCAATGGTACACTCAGCATGGTCAGCAATCATGCGTAGAGCGTATAGGTAGAAGTGTGCTTGACTGCGAGTCCTACAAGACGAGCAGGTGCGAAAGCAGGTCTAAGTGATCCGGCGGTAGCTAGTGGTAGCGCCGTCGCTTATCGGACAAAAGGTACTCCGGGGATAACAGGCTGATCGCTGCCAAGAGTCCACATCGACGCAGCGGTTTGGCACCTCGATGTCGGCTCATCGCATCCTGGGGCTGGAGAAGGTCCCAAGGGTTGGGCTGTTCGCCCATTAAAGCGGTACGCGAGCTGGGTTCAGAACGTCGTGAGACAGTTTGGTCCTTATCCGCTGTGGGCGCAGGAGATTTGAGAAGGTAATTCCTTAGTACGAGAGGACCGGGAATTACGTACCTCTGGTGTTCCAGTTGTTCCGCCAGGAGCATTGCTGGGTAGCTAAGTACGGAAAGGATAAGCGCTGAAAGCATCTAAGTGCCAAGCCTTCTTCAAGATAAGATCTCCCTGACCTTCGGGTCCTAAAGGCACGTTCAAGACTAGGACGTTGATAGGCTAGAGGTGGAAGAGCAGTGATGTTCGGAGCTGACTAGTACTAATATGCCGTGAGGCTTGATCCCTATTTTATAATCTCAATTTCAAGTAGATAATGTGCGCTAAAGCGTTCTCTTTAGATTTGTTATGCAATTTCTTTTTTCGGTTGCCGGAAGGCAACCAAACCATTTTTCCGGTGGTTATGGCAAGGAGGCAACACCTGTTCCCATTCCGAACACAGAAGTGAAGATCCTTTGCGGCGATGGTACTGACTACAAGAGGTCGGGAGAGTAGCTCGCCGCCGGACCTATTTACCCTAGACCTTCAGGTTTATCCTGAAGGTCTTTTTTTAGAATTAATTTTAAGCAGCTAAAACCGTCTAGGTTGGATGGAATGTAATACGCCCGCAGGGTAGAGCTATTGCTCAGTTACGTTCAACGTTCTTGAAAATTTTATACTGCAGCCATTTTTTCCGGTGGTTATGGCAAGGAGGCAACACCTGTTCCCATTCCGAACACAGAAGTGAAGATCCTTTGCGGCGATGGTACTGACTACAAGAGGTCGGGAGAGTAGCTCGCCGCCGGACCCTTTTTTAAGACCTTGAGGTTTATCCTCAAGGTCTTTTTTTGTTTGCGATGAGCAGTGTAGGGCGCGGCCATGTGGTTGCGCCTTTTTGTGTGTGGATGAGTCCTGATTAATGCAGACATGAAATATAGATTGTTTGGTGAGGTTGTACTTTTTCAACTGCGGGGTAGGGCGACGGAAGTATGAAATGCCGGGTCTTTCTGCTCCGCTCTTTTCTGCTCAGTGCACGGTCGCGTGTTTCTGAATTTACACAAGAGCGTCATCCTTGATTCGAAGGAAGGGGAGTGGCGCGTTTTAGTCGGGCGGCTGCGCGGAGCGGGAAGGAAAGATTCAGCTCTT
>JBHORO010000035.1:0-6234 GCA_042566005.1 Verrucomicrobiota bacterium | reverse complement strand
CTGATCGTTCTCGTAGAAGAACCGGAAGGCGACGAGTCCGGCGACTGGGGCGGCCCGTACCTCAAAAAACGCTCACACCTCAAAGACGCATGGGGCAACCCGTACGTCTACCTCTCACCTGGTGCAGACGAGGCGGACTTTGAAATCCTCTGCTTCGGTGCCGACGGCGAAGAAGGCGGCGAGAAATTCAATCGCGACCTCTCCAACTTGGACGACGAATAAAGAATGAGAAGAAGCGGAACAACTCTGATCGAGCTGCTGGTAGTACTGATTGTTTTGTCGGTACTGCTCTCGGTCAGCGTGCCCGCAATCTCTGCGCTCAACTCGCCGAAACAGCAGCTGCGCAAGCAGGCGCGTGTGGTCAGCCGGCTGCTGAACACGGCTCGCACAACGGCGATTAAGCGAAACATGCAGGTCGAGGTCTTAATTGATCCGTCCGCCAACCAGGTGATCGCTCAGGAGGCGGGCTATACCCCGCCCGTCAGCGACGGATTTGATATCACAGCGGTCAACACCAACCGCTTCACTCAAAATGTCATACTGGATGAAGGCATAGAGGTTTTCGCCGTCGAGGCAACCACATCCAATGAGTGGGAAGTTGCCACGGACGCATTCGACAGCTTCAGCGGGGTCGAAACCTCAGCCGTCACAGCGGTCAGCTTTACCGCCCTGGGCAGTTCGACGGGCGGCGGCATCCGGCTTGAAAAAGACGGCGCACGACTGGAACTGGTGTGCGACGTGCTCACCGGCCGCGCGCTAGTGAGCAAATCAAAAAGGAACTCCGAATGAGCCGGCGTGAGCACAAAAGCGGCTTTTCGATTCTGGAAGTCCTGATTGCGCTGGTCGTTTTCGCGATTGGTATCGGCAGCCTGCTGACCGCTACCGGCTATTACCTGCGCGATATTTCAGCGGCCCAACAGCACGCACGCGCCGTCCGGATCGCTGAGCGTGAAATGGCGGCCCTGCGCCGAGCGGAAAATTTACCGGATGATCTCAGCGAAGGAACCGAAGAGAACTTCAGCTGGATCGCAACGGCGGAAGAGATCGATCCGTCGGAGTTTCCTGGGATGGATGCGGAGGAACGATCCGCCCAGTCCGTAAAACCGGCGCAGATTCAAGTGGAGGTGCGCTGGGGTAAAAACAAAAAAGTCCGTCTCCACGGCTTTGAGAATTTTAAGTACTGATGAAACACAAGGTACAGATTCCGAAACGCGACGCGTTTTCGTTGATTGAACTGCTGGTGGCGCTGACCCTGTTCGGCATTCTGGCGGCGTCTATGGCCGGCATTTTGCGCAACACAAGCGAGTCAGTGGAACAGGGCGGCGCGGAACTGGATAATCTCGCGCGGATGCGATCGCTCGATCTGTTACTCGGCAGTGCCTTGCGCGATGCGGATGCAAAACAGCTATCCCAGCGCGAACGCCGCCTGCTTTCATCAATGGATAATGAATATGACCCGGCCTACGGAAAATACCGTTTCCGCGGAGAGGAAGGCGCGCTCGGCTTCTGCATGCCGCGCCCGTTTACCGGCGGCGAGCGCGACGGCTACATGCACTGGGTCACGCTGGAGGTCCGCGAAGAGGAAGATGAAAGTGGCGTCAGTCTCTGGCTGCGCGATGTATCCTTCCTGCGCGAAATTGATAACCCGGCCGGTGAAAGATGGGAGGGTTCGGATCTGAGCAATGACTACGCCTTGCCGACGCAGGAGATTTGCCTGATCAAAGAGGCCCCCCACATCGGCTTCCGTTTTCTGGAGCTGGAAAAGGACGGCATGGCGGGCGAGCCGGAGCCAACTGAGATGGAGCCGGAGGATATTGAAGGCGACTATGCGCGCATCCTGCCGAATTACATCGAGATGGATGTCCGCCTGCCTAATTTGAAAACCGAAACCCTGACCTTTGAATGGAACGCCAAGCAGAACGCTTTCTAATGAAAACCGCAACGCACAACCGAAAAGAGGGTTCCGCGCTGATCGCCGTACTGGCGCTGGGTGTGGTGCTGTCCATGCTGGTGGCAGAGTTCGGGCATATGCTGCGCGGCGACCTCAAAGCGGCGGGCACGTATTATGACGAAGCGCGGACCTACCAGTTGGCCCGCAGCGGCATGGCGCTGGCCCAGATGGAACTGAAACGCAAGCAGGCGTACGTCGACAACTACGGGAATCTCTTTTTTCTGCGCAACGCAACCGACATGGAAGAGACCATTGAGGAGCTGAAAATCTACCGCACAGGCTGTCCGCTCGGCCGAGGTCGGGCCGCGTATGCATTCATCCACAAGGCCACCGGATTGAATTTGACCAAGTTGACCAGCCCGCAGTGGCACCGCCTGCTGGAAATGGCCTGCGAAATCGATGAGGGAGATGAGCGCTCGGCGCTGGTGGATTGTGCAATCGACTGGATCGACCGGGACAACATTCAACGCCCGCTCGGAGCAGAG
Source organism: Verrucomicrobiota bacterium (assembly GCA_042566005.1). Lineage (GTDB taxonomy): Bacteria > Verrucomicrobiota > Kiritimatiellia > Kiritimatiellales > JBHORO01 > JBHORO01. The sequence goes on along the minus strand of JBHORO010000035.1, from coordinate 3,798 downwards.
GCGGAAGCCTATGAAGAGATGGAGCCGCCGCGCTATATACGCAATGGCACGCCGGAATCGATCGATGAGTTATTGCGCGTGAACGGATTTACGCGCGAGATTCTGTACGGGGAAGGCATTCCCCTTCGTGAAGAGAGCGGGATGCTCTTCGGCGGCGGTATTTATCGCTATATTATCGGCGACAATTCACCGGAGGGGCGCGCCTCCCGGAAATACATCATGACCGGCGTGCCGACAGAAGAGATCCTGGAAGAAACGCTCGACGAGGATGAGATTGAATACACCCGCCTCAAAGAACCTCCGGAAGAACTCTACCTGATCGCCCGCGGATTCATTCCACACGCCGACACGGAAGTGGACGCGGCGGCTGAGCATATGATTTTGGCAAAGCTGAAATATGTGAAGAAGAAATACAGTGTTGTTGAATGGCATGACCATGCCGACCGCAAAACGGTAGAGCGCCTGACGGCCTACGGCCTGGAAAGCACAGATGTTTTTTTAACAGAGGGAACAGACTATGATTCGTAAATTCAACCTGGCCATATTCATGTGGGACGAGGTGCTCGATGCCGTGCTGATCGAGCGCAATGTCCTCGGCCCCAAAATCCGGCTGATGGAACAGCTCCCGCTCTCGGAGAACGCCTTCAGTGAACTTGCTGAAAAAATTGCCGCGCTCAACATTGGCGAGCTGTTTGTGAGCCTCAGCATCCCGCGCGAAACCACCCTGTTGCGCACTCTCTCCTATCCTGCCGTGGTTAAGGAGAACCTGGAAACCATGCTGCCACTGGAAGCCAACCGACACCTCCCGCTTCCCGAGGAGGACCGCACGCTGGCGTGGACCACAGCCACTCTCGGCGAAGAACTGCTGCTCGAAATGGTGGCGGCCAAGCAGTCGGTCGTCGATACGTTGCTGGCACCCCTGGCGGACGCAGGCATACGAATCGACTATATGCTGCCCTCCTCCGCCTTCCTGAGCCGCTGGATAGATAAGGGCCCGTCCCTGCTGTTTATTGCAGACACACATCACACCGAATTATGTCTATGCGGAGACGGCGTCATCCGCGAAAGCGTTCTGCTGAACGCAGCCACAAATGACCAGTTACTTGAAAACGCACAGCGGCTGATCGCCCGGCACCGTGCATGGCTGGGTGCCGAAGGCGTCGAACGCATTATCAGCGCCGGACCGGTCCCGCTTTCCGAAAGCCTGAAAAGTAAACTCAGCGTAGCGTTCGGTCTTTCCGCGCAGGCGCTCAGCCTTCCGAAAGAGATGGAAGAGGCGCTGAATCAAAGCATGCCCCTAACCGAAGCCGTGCTGACTGCACTGAATGACGTACCGAAATCCTTGAACCTGACGCAGGCGCACAAACACAAATTAACACTGACCCAGCGTACCATTACCCTTGCTTCGCTGGCGACAATTCTCCTGCTTCAGCTGATTGCCTGGCCGATTTTTTACGCCAACGCACCCAAAACGAGAGAAGCCCGAATAAACCGACAGATCCGGCAACTGAAGAAAAAGGCGGCCCCGCTTCAAAAAACAAAAACGGAAATCCGCCAAATGCGGACCGAACTCGGCAATCTGGAAATGCTGTCGAAGGATCAGCTGTCGATGATGCAGGTGCTCAAAATTGTTTCCGACACGCTGCCGGAGGACTCCTATCTGTCACAGATCCTGTTCAACAAAACCGGTAACCTCCGTCTGAGGGGTCACTCCAAAAACCCGACCGCCTTAACAGGAAAGCTGCTCAAACTCCCCTTTGTTGAAGACATTGTGCGATCCAACAATAAGGAGCGCCCCAACAGCGAGTACACCGACTTTACAATTATCTTTACCGTGAAGGACATGAATGATGAAAAAATGGCTAAATAAACTGTCGCGCAAAGAGCGAATTTATCTGCTGGCCGGTATAGTCGTCCTGTTTTTCGGCGGAGTGGTCTATCCCGCCTGCCAAAAAGCCGGCGCTGTCCGGAAGGAACACCTGGAGGAAATTGAAGCCCTGCAGGAGTTGTCGCAAAGCTACCGGGACTTGATCGACGAAAAAGACGAGCTCAAGCAGGAACACGCAGAACTCTCAGATGCACTGGAAGGGCTCGATTACCTGATGTACAGCGCGGAGTCTGCCAATTCTCTACAGACACGGCTGATGCAGGAATTCAGTGAAATGGCGCCCTCTCTGGATCTGCAAATATCCAGCGGAAGCGCGTCACGAAACAACAGAAGTCAGCTGACCCTGAATATTTCGGCGAACGGCACATACTCGCGGATCCTGAATTTTATCGCTCAGCTCGAAGGACACAAGCCCTTGGTCAGTATTGACTCAATCGGCATTAAGGCCGCGAAAAAGAAACGCAAACCTCGTGGCAAAAACCGACGACAACAGCCGCAAGCCACCGAAGGAGCGCAGCCGACACTGGCGTTGCAGCTCAAGGTTCACGTTAACTACCGCCAGGAGGTTTCCAAATGAATTTCCTTAATCCACGTCATTTAATTCCCACGCTCGGCGGACTCTGCGCTCTCAGCACCCTCGCCCTCAGCAGCACGTTCTTCGTGCCCAAACCACCGGGCATTGAGAATGCCGATGAGCCACGCAAAAAGTCCAACGCCAACGTTTCGGTTCAGCGCCGTAAAATCCCGGAGGCAAAGGACGTGCTCAGCAAGCACCTGTTTGTGCCGGAGCGCAAAGCGGAAAACATGAAATCCTATTCCGACCTGGTCGTCAAAGGGGTCTATATCGGAGAAGAAGAGAGCAATGTTGTGCTTTCCCTCAAATCCAAGCCCCATATCAATCTGCGGGTTTGGCAGAAAGAGCAGGAATCACTCATCGCACAAATAACCGACGCCAAAGATCCGCGTTATCCGCTGGTCGCATTCCTGAAGGAGTGGGACATCCAGAAAATCGCCTTCGGTGGCGTGACCTTCCACAATACCCTGTCGGAAGAAACCGAAACCTATGAGGTTGATTACACCCCGACCAAAAAAGTGGCGGATAACGCGGGGGGCGGATATGGACAGGGGCAGGTGCTGGACATCAGCAACGGAAAGGCCGCCCCGAAAAAAGGTGCTCAAAGAGCTGCAAATGGCAACCGCCAAAACGGACAGCTCGGTCAGACAAACTTCGCCAAGAAGCTCAGCGGCCGCATTAGCAACGTGATGCAACGCATGACACCGGCAGAACGCAAACAATTTGCCAGAGCGGTCAACAAAGCGGCCAGGGGCAAAAACGGCAAGAAAAACGGCAACAATAAAAAATCATCCAAAAATAAAAATCGTTAGGTACAAACTTCTGCTTAAGGGGCCCCGCTGAATTCTGCCTTGAATTTATGGCCCCTCGCCTCCAGCACTGGCAGACAAATAACGTTAAGCTTATTGAGGACAATCCCTTACGCCGCACCGCCCCCATCTTAACCTTGCATTCTTTGCAAAAATGCCGTTAACTGCACCGCTTTTAAATTGGGTAGCAAACAAGGTTAGGCATGAGAGCATTAATAATTGGAGCTGGAGACGCGGGTACTCGCTTGGCACAGAAGCTGTGTTCGGAAAACCACGAAGTTGTGGTGATCGACGAGGACACCGCCGCGCTGAATAAACTTGAGGCCGCACTGGATATCATGACCGTTCCGGGTCACGGAGCCAATCCGGCAGTACTCACAGACGCCCAGATAAAAAAAGCAGATGTCGTTGTCTGCGTAACCAAAAACTGGGACACCAACATTCTGGCCGGGATGATGGCAAAAAAAGCCGGCGCCAAACACGTGGTCGCCCGCGTCGGCGATACAGCCTACCTGCAGGACTACGAT
>JBHORO010000034.1:0-7945 GCA_042566005.1 Verrucomicrobiota bacterium | reverse complement strand
GCGACTGAAGTATGCCGCTGGAATTTTATTGAAGGAGTATGGAAATGAATAACAAACCCACGCGCACAGATGTGATTCTATGGGCCAGCCTGGCCGCCATTCTTTTTCTGATCGCGGCAATGATGATCTCCGCGAAACTGACCCGGCCGAAGAAGCCGGAGGCCACAAAGGAGATGCCCCAACTCGTCAGCATCGTCGAAATCCAGCTGACGGACACGCCGGACATCGTCTATCTGCCCGCGCTGGTGCAGGCCAATGTGAGCTCCACAATCGCGGCCGAAAAAGCGGGCCGCATCGACATAATCAATGTCGACCGTGGCGACCGCGTAGAGCAGGATTCCCTGCTGATGCAGATTGATGACCGCGTCTGGGCCGCCGAACTGAAACGCGCCGAAATTGCGGCACGCGATGCGAAAAACAATTTCGAGCGTTTCCGGCAGCTGAAAAAAACCGGTGCGATTTCCGCCAGCGAATATGATGCGGTTGAGCGTGAATACATCTCGACCCAAGCCGGACTGGACGAAGCGCAGGTCAACCGGGAACAGTGCCAGGTGCGCGCACCGGTTAAAGGGGTGGTCAATGACCGCTTTATTGAGCCCGGGGAATACGTGCAACCGGGCACGCCCGTTTTTGAGATAGTCGACAGCGAAACCGTCAAAGTGCGGATGAGTATCCCCGAAAAAGATATCTACGCAATCAAGCCCGACTCGAAACTGAACTTTACGGTTCAGCCACTGAAAGGGCGCATATTCGAAGGGACGGTCAAATTCATCGCGACACAAGCTGACGCGCGCAACAACTCGTTCCGCGCTGAACTGGAAACCGACAATTCCGAAGGCCTGCTGCGACCCGGTATGATCGCCCGCGTAAAATTCGTACGCGGCATCCGCAAGAACATGGTATCCCTGCCGCTGACGGCCGTGCTTCCGACCAACGGAGATCACATTGTCTACCTGGCCAAAGACGGCCATGCCGTCCGCCGCAAGGTTGAAATCGACAGCATCACGCAGGAGCGCGCACTGATTTCAGCCGGGCTGACAACCGGCGACCCCGTCGTGGTTGAAGGCAACCGAACCCTCCGCGATGGACAGCGTTTGCGAGTGAAATAAAGAGGCCGATTTATGCTTATCACCAACTATGCCATTAAATTCCGCACGGCGGTCTTCGTCTTCATTATCGCGTTGGTGCTGCTCGGCGTCAGCGCCTACCGTTCCCTGCCGCGCGAGGGGGCTCCGGACATCACCATCCCGCAGGTTTTTGTGACGGTTATCTACCCCGGCACCGCGCCGGAGGAGATGGAGAATCTGGTCACCATTCCCATCGAGAAAAAGCTGAACGAACTCGGAAACGTCAAAGAAATCAGCTCGGTTTCAGCCGACAGCCTGACCACCTTCGCCATTGAATACCTGGAAGGGGTCGATGTAAATGCCGCCATCCAGCGGGTTAAGGACAAAATCGACCTCGCCGGGCCGGACCTGCCGGATGATCTCGATGAACCCGTAGTCGAGGGGCTGAACTTCAGCACCGACATTCCGGTCATGCGCTTCGCCCTCTCCGGCGACCCGGATCTGGAACGACTCAAAAGCATTGCCGAGTTCCTGCAGGACAAAATCGAGCGGGTTCCCGGTGTGCGTGAAGCCCGGATCGTCGGAACACGTGAACGTGAAATCCGCGTTGAATTCGACCTCGAGCGCCTGATCGCCTACAACATCCCGATCGGCGATGTGCTCGGGCTGATCGATAAAGAAAATGTGACCGTCTCCTCCGGCACGCTGGAGGTCGGAGGCAACAAGGTGCAGGTACGCATCCCCGGCGAGTTCGAGTTGGCTTCCGACCTGCGTGACCTGGTGGTACTCGAACGCGAAGGCTTTCCGATCTACCTGCGCGACATTGCCGCCGTCACCGACACCTACAAGGACATTGAAACCATCTCACGCATTAACGGGGAAGCCGCGGTTTCCGTCGAGGTCACCAAACGCGCGGGCGAAAACTCGGTCAAGCTGATCGACGCCATCAAAGCCCAACTCGACCCGTCCAGCCTGCCGCAGGACATCAAGATTACCGTGGTTCAGGATGACTCCCACGACATCCGCGATATGCTGGCCGAGCTGGAGAACAATATCGCGTCCGGATTTTTCCTGGTGATTGTGGTTCTGCTGATTTTCATGGGGCGCCGCAACAGTCTCTTCGTCGGCTTGGCGATTCCGTTTTCGATGCTGCTCTCTTTCACAATCATGCAGCTGATGGGCATCACGATGAACATGGTCGTGCTGTTCTCACTGATTCTGGCGGTCGGCATGCTGGTGGATAACGGGATCGTGATCGTCGAAAACATCTACCGCCTCTACTGCGAAGGCCACTCACGGATCGACGCCGCGCGCCAAGGCGCCTCAGAAGTCGCCTGGCCGGTGATCACCTCAACGTTCACTACGCTGGCCGCCTTTTCGCCGCTGCTTTTCTGGCCGGATATTATCGGCGAATTTATGGGGTATGTGCCGCAGACGCTGATCATCACCCTGAGCTCCTCGCTGTTTGTGGCACTGGTCATCAACCCGGCAATCTGTTCGGTACTGATCAAAAAAGGGAAGAAAAGCTTCGACGACTCACGCAACGAGCACCATCCGTTTGTGCGGGGTTACGAGCGCGTGCTCCGTGCGGCACTGAGGCGGCCGGGCCTGATCATGCTGATCGCCCTCACCTTCTTCGTCTTGAGCGGACTGCTCTATACCCAATTCGGCCAACCGGTCCAGCTCTTTATCGATACCGAACCACGCTCGGCTCAGATCGAAGTAAAATATCCCGAAGGCACCGCCATTGAAAAAACGGATGCAACCCTGCGCAAAATCGAGACGCTGATTCAGGACTACGACGACATTGAATTCATTCAGGCCTCGGCCGGACAGGGCATCGGCAACATGATTGTGGCCGGAAGCGCCGGCACACACCTCGGCGGGCTGTACGTCAAATTTGTCGATGAGAAAACGCGCACCGGCAGCACGAGCGAACTGATCGCAACCTTCCGCAAAAAAATCGGCCAGATTCCCGGCGCGGAAATCACGGTTGAAAAAGACCAGGAAGGCCCGCCGCCACAACCGCCGATTAACATTGAAGTTACCGGCGACAATCTGAACACGCTGAACCGGATCGCGACCGACATCAAACGTAACATCAGCCACATACCCGGGCTGGTAGACCTTCGTACCGATTTCGAAAATGCGCTGCCCGAGCTCCAGTTTATTGTCGACCGCAAACGCGCCGGAATACTCGGGCTGGACACTGAGACCATCGGTTTTTTCCTGCGCACCTCCATTTACGGCACCGAATCCTACCGCAAATTCCGCGCGGGGGAAGACGAGTTCGATATCACGGTCCGGCTCCCTAAACCGAACCGCGAACAGTTCAGTCTGCTGGACGAAATTTACATCCCCGTCGAAAACGGCAGGCCCGTCCCCCTCTCCTCATTGGGTGAATTCAAATATATCGCCGGGCGCGGCATCATTCGCCGCAAAGATCAGAAACGGGTCATCAGCATTACCGGGAACAAAGAGGGGCGTGAATCAAGCGAGCTGCTGGCCGAGATCATTCCCATCGTCGAAAAGATGGAGCTGCCGCCGGGCTACAACGTCAACTACACCGGCGATCAGGAAGAGCAGGAAGAGTCCGCCGCCTTCCTGAAAAAAGCATTCATGCTGGCACTCTGCGGCATCATCGTCATTCTGGTACTCCAGTTTAACTCCGCCCTGCTACCGTTCATCATTATCAGCTCGGTCCTGCTTTCGATTATCGGGGTCATGTGGGGGCTGTTGCTGACGCGGATGAACTTCAGCATCGTCATGACCGGACTCGGAATTATCAGTCTGGCCGGGATTGTGGTGAACAACGCCATCGTCCTGATCGACTGCATCAACAAACTCAAACGAACAGGATATTCAGTAACAGAATCCATTATCCACGCAGGCCGCCTGCGCCTGCGCCCGGTGCTCTTAACAGCCGTGACCACCATTCTCGGCCTGATCCCGATGGCCGTCGGCTTCAGCTTCGATGTCCACACCCTCCGCTTCGCCACGGGAGGCGCCACCTCGGCCTGGTGGGCACCCATGGCTATTGCGGTCATCTTCGGCCTGATGGTTTCGACAATCCTGACCCTGATTCTCGTGCCGATGATGTACAGCCTCTCCGAATCGTTCGTCGCCTGGCTGCGCCCCCTCTTCGTTAAAGTCGGGCACGAATAGATAACACCCAAGCAGCAGATATGATAAAGGGCGCGAAGGAAAACTCCTTCGTGCCCTTAAAGTTGAAGTGCATCACCTGCTACGATTCGATGCAACCCGGCGCGGGGCACATCCAGAAAAAAAGTAAGCAGCAGGTGTCTTCAATAAGCATGTTAAGCGCCGAGGCTGGAATAAACGTAACCAAAGTTACAACCAGGATCCAAACCCGAGATTTGTCGGGGCCGGAGTTAGATTTAACAATTACCCGAAAAGGCTGAACCTTTTTCGGAATGCGAGTGTGTCAAATCAACACGCGGCCCCGCAAAACTCTTGTTTATCGATAAAAACACGACCGACAAACATTCCGGATTCGGCATCCTTCCAGAATCGACTAAGCCCTTACCCAGCCTTAACAATGCCCCCGCCCTTCCTTGACGAGACTCTTTCCAAACCCGTAACGACGAGCAAGAAACACGACGAGCAACGAAGCATTTAGCAGCACCATCGTGGATGGTTCCGGAATACTCTGCAGCGGATAACCGTAAATCTGAGTCATCGCATTGCCGTAAATATCACTGTAGAGCGAGTTGAGCGAGTCTCCTGCTTCCGGCGGCCCCATAGTTCCCCTGAAAAAATCTCCGACATACGCGTCACCCGCCGTAGCCTGAGAGTCGGTACCCGCAACAATATACGACAGTTCGCCGACATTATGCACCATGTAGACGAAATCCGTCGGCAATTGAATGGAAAACCCGGAAACACCAACTTGCTGCCCCGTCGCGACGGTTACATAATTCGTGTGAGAACCGAGCATATCTCCCGTCAGATCATCACTGGTGTGAAGAAGGCCATCATCCCCCGCATCCAGCTCAAAAAAGTAAACGGCCATGTTTCCATAAACCATTTGCGGCTTCGGTGCGCGATAGACATGGAAATCCAACTCAGTCGCCACACTCGGAGCATCGATAGATACCGACTCGCCCCAATAGGTGCCAGGGTTCATATACCCCGCCGAACTGCTTGATTCGGCTGCTGAAACATCATCATACAATAAGTTTCCGCACGCATCATAGGCCGCGGTGGATGCCATTAAGGCAAGCCACATAGTAAACCAACTTCTCATAATTATCTCCCTTATAAACCATCTAACCACTGAATGGCGAAAGGGGTATATTCTCGAAACCCTTGCTAGAGTGCACCCCCGTAAAGTTAGTTAGTTTACGTACAGCCAGTTCACGTACAGCCGTGCACAAAAAAGGCCCCCGCGAACGGGAGCCTTTCAGCTGGATTTATCCTCTTCATCAAATGTGCGTCAACAGCACGCTTCCGAAAAAAGGAAAGAATATAGGGCTATGACTGACGGCGATCACGAACCGCTTCCGCCAGTTCGCCCAGAATCTGTACCGTTTCCTCCCAGCCAACACAGGCGTCGGTGATACTCTGACCGTAGACCAGCTCCTGCCCTTCAACCACCTGCTGATTGCCTTCGACAAGATTACTTTCAATCATCAGGCCAAAGATCCCCTCGGACCCGTCGCGGTACTGATTGGCAATATCGGCGGCCACAGCATGCTGTTTTTTATAATCCTTGTTTGAATTGCCGTGACTGCAGTCGACGATCATCCGGCGATTCACACCTGCCGACTCAAGAACTTCCCCGCATTTGGCAATATCTTCAGCCGAATAATTCGGGCCGCTCTTTCCACCGCGAAGGATGATATGGCCATCCGGATTTCCTTTCGTCGCAACGATCGCCGCCAAACCCTGTTTGGTCACGGACAGGAAGTGGTGCGAATGTCCGGCCGCACGAATAGCATCCACCGCAATCTGGACGTTGCCGTCGGTACCATTCTTAAAACCGATCGGGCACGAAATACCGGAGGCAAGCTCACGGTGAATCTGGCTCTCGGTCGTGCGTGCGCCGATGGCGCCCCAGCTCACCAAATCGGAAATAAACTGCGGCGAAATTGTATCCAGAAACTCGCACGCCGCCGGTACACCCAGCTCGGCCAGTTGCAGCAATAGACCGCGCGCTTTGTGCAATCCCTGATTAATATTGAAACTTTCATCCAGGTCCGGATCATTGATCAACCCTTTCCAGCCCACCGTCGTGCGCGGTTTTTCGAAGTACACGCGCATAACAATGCACAGCTCATCGGCGAACTTCTCTTTTACCGCCTTCAACCGCTTGCCGTACTCAAGGGCCGCTTCTTCATCGTGAATGGAGCACGGGCCGACAATAACAACCAGTCGGTCACTCTTGCCGTTCAAGCTGTCACTTATCGCCTGGCGCGCATCGCTTACCGTCTCGGAAGCCTCACCACTCAACGGCAGTGTTTCCATCAAAATCGCAGGCGGAACCAAGGGCTTCAGCTGAGCTATTCTCAAATCATCTGTAACATGAAACATCTCTATCTCCTAAATGTACATACATGGCTCTGCGGCCATGAATTAATTTTTCAAACTGTGGATTGGTGCCGGGATGCGGCCGCCGAATTTCACAAAGCGCGACGAGCAACCTGTATTGCGCACAGGCATCACAACACTTTCGCCGAACAAACCTCCGTAAGAAACGAAATCACCCGCCTCTTTACCCGGAACCGGGATCAGGCGCGCCGCCGTAGTCTTGGAGTTGATCACCCCGATCATCAACTCGTCCGCCAGAATCGCAGCGATGGTCTCAGCAGACGTACTGCCCGGAATCGGAACCATGTCCAGACCGACCGAACAGACGCAAGTCATCGCCTCAAGCTTTTCCAGACACAATGCTTCCGATTCAGCCGCTTCGGCCAGCACGGAATCCTCCATCACGGGGATAAATGCGCCGCTCAGGCCCCCGACACTCTGCGAAGCAAAAGCACCGCCCTTTTTCACCGCGTCATTCATCATTGCCACGATCGCCGTTGAGCCCGGCGCTCCGATGGAATCGACGCCGAGAATCTTCAGGATTTCGCCTACACTGTCGCCAACCGACGGAGTCGGAGCCAGAGACAGATCAACCACCCCGAACGGCAGGTCGAGAGCTTCAGCGACCTGACGGCCGATCAGTTCGCCGCAACGAGTCACACGGAATGTCGCCTGTTTAATCTCCTCGGCCAGGTCATCCAACCCCAGGTTTTCCGCGCCGGCATCCGCAATCTTACGCTCCAAGGCGCGGGCAATCACGCCGGGTCCGCTGACGCCGACATTGATCACCGCTTCGGCTTCACCCAACCCGTGAATTGCACCGGCCATAAAAGGATTGTCACCGGGCTGATTGGCAAAAACGACCAGCTTAGCTGCGCCGAATCCGCCTGAATCCGCAGTGGCCTCCGCCGCGGCTTTCACGGTCCGGCCGAGCATGGCCACCGCATCCATATTCAAACCGTGACGAATGGAACCGGCGTTAATGGAGGAACAGACTTTGCTCGTCACTGCCAGTGCTTCCGGGATCGACTCAATCAACGCGCGATCCCCCTGACTGATCCCCTTTTCAACATTGGCGGAAAAGCCGCCGATAATATCAATGCCGACGTCCGTCGCGGCCTCGTCCAGCGCCTTCGCCAACGTCACAAATCCAGCGGGAGAAAAACCGGCGCCCACGTGCGCGATCGGCGTTACGGAGATACGCTTGTTCACCACCGGCACCCCGTACTTGCCGCCAATAAGATCGCACGTTTCAACAAAGTTGCCGGCCAGCTGCCTGATCTTATCGCCAATGCGCTGCGCCGTCGTTTCGGCATCACCGGTGCGAC
>JBHORO010000033.1:0-8172 GCA_042566005.1 Verrucomicrobiota bacterium | reverse complement strand
TGCCGGTGATGGAGGGTAAGTCGGTTCTTTTCAAACGTTTTGCGGCGATCGATTCGATCGGCATTTGTCTGGATCATGTGCGTGGAGAAAACGGCAAGACGGACCCCAAAAAGGTGATTGAGGTTACTGCGGCGCTGGAGCCGTCGTTCGGCGGCATCAATCTGGAAGATATCGGTGCGCCGGCCTGTTTCGAGATCGAGCAGGAGCTGATCAAGAAGATGAACATTCCGGTGTTCCACGATGACCAGCACGGCACGGCGATTATTTGTGTTGCCGGAATCGTGAATGCGCTGGAATTGACCGGCAAGAAGATCGAAAACGCTAAGTTCGTGGTGAACGGCGCGGGAGCGGCGGGTATTTCCTGCATTCGTATGTGTGTGCTGGCGGGTGCCCGCAAAGAGAACATTATTTTGTGCGATTCGCGCGGTGTGATTTACAAGGGCCGTGAGGCGGGCATGACTTCTCAGAAAGAGGAGTTTGCCGTTGAGACGGACGCGCGCTCGCTGGAAGAGGCGATGAAAGGCGCGGATATTTTCCTCGGACTTTCCGTTGCGAACTGCGTGAGCAAAGAGATGGTCGCGTCGATGGCAGATCAGCCGGTGGTGTTTGCGATGGCGAACCCGGTGCCGGAGATTATGCCGCAGGATGCAATCGATGCCGGCGCGTTTGTGGTTGGCACGGGCCGTTCGGATTTCGCTAACCAGGTGAACAATGTGCTGGGCTTCCCGGGAATTTTCCGTGGTGCGCTGGATGTGCGTGCGACGGGTATTAATGAAGAGATGAAGATGGCAGCGTCGCTGGCGCTGGTGTCGCTGGCGCGCGAAGAGGTGCCGGCAGATATGAAGGAGTACCTCGCGACGGTGTATCCGGAGGATGCGGCGGCAGGTATGTTTGAAGGGGCTTGTCCGCTGAAGGCGAACTATGTGATCCCGAAGCCGTTTGATCCGCGCGTGGTGCCGCATGTGGCGCGTTGCGTGGCTGAAGCGGCAATGAAGACCGGCGCGGCCCGGGTCGCGATTGACGATCTGGATGCATATGAGGCTCAGGTGGCCTCTGCGGTGGCCAGCGAGTAAGAAATTGAAAAAGGGCGCGGTCCATAAAGGGCTGTGCTTTTTGGTTATAAAACTATGACGGTTGATGCGGTTGATAAATGACCGGGGCCAAAAAAGGGGCAGAAACTGCTCGCTTTGTGAGCCTTAAAACATTATCACACGCCGACGTTTGTAATAGGTAAACAGGAGAATTTCATGGAACACAAAAAACAGACTAAGATTATTTGTACGATCGCGGACAACAACTGCTCTGAGGAGCTGGTTCGCAGCCTGATCGAAAGCGGCATGAACGTTGCCCGCCTGAACACGGCACACATGAGCCTGGAAGGTGCTGCGGAAGTCGTTCGCACGGTTCGCTCTATTGATGACAGCGTAGGTATCTTCGTTGATACAAAAGGTCCGGAAGTTCGTACTTCTGCAGATCTGGAAGAGCCGATCGTTGTTAAAACAGGTGACATCGTTACAATCGGTACTGAGTGCGGCGAAAATAAGTTCTCTGTTAACTACGATGGTTTCATCAACGAGGTGAACGTAGGCTGCCAGGTTCTGATCGACGACGGCGAGCTGGCAATGGTTGTTAAAGAGAAAACAGATGCCGGCCTGGTTTGCGAAATCCAGAACGATGGCAAAATCAAAAAACGTAAGTCTGTTAACGTGCCGGAAGTTTCTCTCGACCTGCCGTCTGTAACTGAAAAAGACCGCATGTTCATCAAGTTCGCGATTGAAAACGATTTGGACTTCATCGCGCACTCTTTCGTTCGTAACAAGCAGGACGTTGATGACGTACAGGCCATCCTGGACGAAGCGGGCAGCAAAATCAAAATCATCGCTAAAATCGAAGACCGCGAAGGTGTAAACAACCTCGAAGAGATCCTCGAAGGCGTTCACGCGATCATGGTTGCTCGTGGTGACCTGGGCATCGAAATCCCGGCGCAGGAAGTTCCGGTTATCCAGAAACAGATGATCCAGACCTGCATCGAGCACGCGAAACCGGTTATCACGGCGACGCAGATGCTTCACACAATGATCGAAAACCCGCGTCCGACACGTGCGGAAGTGAGCGACGTTGCTAACGCGATTTTCGACGGCACAGACTGCCTGATGCTTTCCGGTGAGAGCGCGTATGGTGACTACCCGGTTGAAGCGGTTCAGACAATGACTAAAATTGCAATGGAAGTGGAAGCAGCTCGTGATGACCTGCTGAAACTGGAACTGCAGGAGCATGAGTCTATCCGTCGTATGCGTCGTAACTACCTGGCTCGCGCTGCAGTTGAGGCTTCCCTCGAACTGCCGCTGGAAGCGATCCTGATCGGTACAATCACGGGTGAAACAGCTCGCATCTGTTCTTCTTACCGCGGTCACGCGCCGATCTACGCTCTGTCTGAGTGCCAGAAAACAGTTCGTCAGCTCTCTTTGAGCTACGGTGTTTACGCGAAACAGCTCGACGTGAAAAAATCTGCTGACGCAGTCGTGAAAGTTGCGCTGGAGCGCCTGCTCGAAAAAGGCAAACTGGAAAAAGAAGATGTTGTAGCATTCATCGGTGCGGGTCATCACGCTGACCACACCAACACGCTGCAGATCGACAAAGTTGACTGCCTGCTCGGCAAGTAAGCATTAAAGGGCGCCCGGTGGGCGCCTTTTTGATTGTCTTTTTGACAGTTAAGTGGAACGCTCCTGTATCTATGATGCGGGAGCTTTTCATTTTAGTTGCGGTCTGCTTGATGACCGGATGTGAGTTTGCCTCGGCTACGTTCAGCGGTCATCGCGCTTTAAGTGAGGTCGAGGCGCTGGTGGAAATTTCTCCGCGCGATTCCGGCACGCCCGGTGCGAAACGCGCGGCGTATCACATCGCCTCCAGATTGCAGTCGTTCGGATATGATGCGCGGGTTGATCTGTTTCTTTCTAATACCCCCGCCGGGGAAACTCCTTTTTTTAACGTCACGGCTGAGCTGAAGGGGTTGAGTGACGAGTGGATTGTTCTCGGCTCCCATTTCGACACTAAACGCGGCATCGGTCCTGATTTCCAGGGCGCAAATGATTCTGGCTCCAGCACCGGCCTTTTGATCGAGTTGGCGCGCGCTTTGAGGTATAAAAAGCCGGAGTGCTCAATCCTGTTCGCCTTTTTCGACGGCGAGGAGTGCATGGTTAAATACAGCGAGCGTGATGGCCTGCATGGCAGTCGCCATCTGGCGAAGCGGCTTGCCGCTGAGGAACGCAAAGTTGCCGGCGTGATTATCGTGGATATGGTCGGCGACAAAGATCTTTCCCTGACCATCCCGTCCAATGTTCATTATCCGCTTCTGGGCCACCTCTTTGATGCCGCACAGGAAATGGGCTGCCGTGATAAGCTGATGATGATCGGTAATATGATTGATGATCACCGCCCGTTCATGGAGGCGGGGTTTCCGGCCATTAACCTGATCGACTTTCAGTATGGATCCGTTCCGGGCTTGAATGATTACTGGCATACCCGCGAGGACTCTCTTGATAAGCTGAGTGAGGATTCGCTGCAACTCGTCGGCGATCTGGTGCTGAATGTGATCGGTCGCATCAAGCCGGAGCCTGATTTTCCGTTTTAGGAGAGTCCGCCGCTCCATGAAAGGGATCATGGTGTCGCTTGTTGGCAGCTGAATTTCACGGCGTGGCAGAGTGGCGTGTTCCGTTCCGCAAGTTCTCGCTTCCGATTTTAGTTCGGTGAAATAAAAAAGCCCGCGGTTTTCACTGCGGGCTTTTTGTTGGGTGCGTTGGAGCTTACGAATTCGCGCCGCAGCACTTCTTGAATTTTTTGCCGCTGCCGCACGGGCAGGGGTCATTGCGCCCGACGCCCGGCGCGTTGACGCGTACCGTCGGGGTTTTCGGGGCGGCCTTCGGCTGTTGCTGCTGGGCCGGCGCTGACGTTTTGCCGATTGCCTGTGCTTCGTTATGCACGAACATCTGCGGCAGGTTTTTCAGGAATCCTTCCATCGCCTCCAGCGAGGTCGCTGAGCGGAATACGTTCTGCGCCACTTCTGCATTAATGCGGTCCATGAGGTCGGAGAAGAGCGTGAAGGCCTCTTTCTTGTACTCAATCAGCGGGTCGCGCTGGCCGTAGGCGCGCAGGCCGATGCCCTCGCGCAGGCTGTCCATATTGCGCAGGTACTCCTGCCAGTGCTCGTCGACGGCACTCAGAATGATCTGGCGCTCCAGGCGCGGCAGATGTTCAGGGTTTTCCAGTGTCGCTTTCATCTCGTAGGAAGATTTAACGCGGTTGAACACGGCATCAGCCCAGGTTTCAGCATCGGTCTCGTCCGGCAGGTGGCTGTCGCGCATGCCGACCGGGAAGGTTTCGTTTGCCCAGGCCACGAACGGCTGGCGGGCTGTTTTTGGATTTGCTTCCAGTAGAAACTCCGCCTGATCCTGAATCACGTCCTGAATAATATCGAACAGCTGTTCGCGCGGATTTTCGCTGAGCAGCACCGTGCGGCGCAGGTCGTAGATCACTTCGCGCTGTTTGTTCATCACGTCATCGTATTCGAGTGTACGCTTACGCATCATGAAGTTCTGCTCTTCAACGCGGCGCTGGGCCGTTTCGAGTGATTTATTCAGCCACGGGTGCTCCAGCACTTCGCCTTCCTCGATGCCGAGGCGGGCCATGATGTTGGAGATACGCTCGGAGCCGAACAGGCGCATCAGGTCGTCTTCGAGTGAAACGTAGAATTTGGACATGCCCGGGTCGCCCTGACGCGCACAACGTCCGCGCAACTGGCGGTCGATGCGGCGGGATTCGTGGCGCTCGGAGGCGATCACGTACAGGCCGCTCGGGTTTGCGTCGAGGAACTTGCGGAGCGTGGTGTCTTCGTATTTGTCGTTGAGCGACATGAAGGATGCGACCGCCTCGTCAGACATCTTGACCACGCCTTCGCCGAGTTTAATGTCGGTACCGCGTCCGGCCATGTTCGTTGCAATTGTAACCGCGCCCGGCTGACCGGCCATGGAAACAATCTCCGCTTCGCGCTCGTGGTTTTTTGCGTTGAGTACGTTGTGCGGAATGTTGCGCTTACGCAGCATGCGGCTGATCACCTCGGAGGCATCTACGGCAACGGTGCCGACCAGTACCGGCTGCTTGCGCTGGTGGCACTCTTCGATCTCGTTCAGCAATGCGTTGAGTTTTTCGCGCTGCGTGCGGTAGATCATGTCGTTCGCGTCAATGCGGCGGCACGGACGGTTCGTTGGGATGACGCACACGTCGAGGTTATAAATTTGGTTGAACTCGCCCGCTTCTGTTTCGGCTGTACCGGTCATGCCGGACAGTTTTTCGTACATGCGGAAGTAGTTCTGAATCGTGATGCTCGCGAGCGTCTGAGTTTCGCGCTCAATCTTCACGCCTTCTTTGGCTTCAATAGCCATGTGCAGGCCATCGCTCCAGCGGCGGCCCGGCATGATGCGGCCGGTGTACTCGTCGACGATCATTACCTGATCATTCTGCACCACGTAGCTTACGTCTTTTTCATAGACGCAGTACGCGCGGATCAGCTGGTCGACCGCGTGAATACGCTGGCTGCGCTCGGTGAACACTTCCTGAATCTGCTGGCGTTTCTGGAGGCGCTCCTGGTCGCTGATCGTTTCGTCGCCTTCAAGTTCAGAGAGGGCGGTTGCGAGGTCCGGCAGGACATACATCTCCGGGTCGTGCGGGCTCATTGCCGCAGAGCCTTTTTCGGTCAGGTGCGCGTCGTGGCCTTTTTCGTCGACGTTGAAGTAGAGCTCTTCGCGCAGTTCGCGGGCCTGGTCTTTAAACATGTCCGTCAGCATCTGGCCGTTGATCTTTTCGATCATCTTGCGGATGCGCGGGTCTTCCTGCAGGTGCATCAGCTGCTTGTTTTTCGGCATGCCGTTGCAGACCTGATAGAGCTTGAGCATGGCCTCGTCATCGTTGCCTTCATTCAGCAGTTTTTTCGCGTCGCTCATGATCTGGCTGACGAGTTCCGTCTGCTTGCGGACCAGGCGGCCGACGAGCGGCTGCTGTTCCGCGTAGAGCGGGCCGGACGAGTGCGGCGCCGGGCCGGAAATGATCAGCGGCGTACGCGCTTCGTCAATCAGGATCGAGTCGATCTCGTCGATAATCGCAAAGTTGTGGCCGCGCTGCTGCACGAGATCTTCTGCGCGCGTTGCCGTATTGTCGCGCAGGTAGTCGAAGCCGAACTCGGCGTTGGTGCCGTAGGTGATGTCGCAGTTGTACATCGCGCGGCGTTCTTCCGGGAACATCTGGTTCTGGATGCAGCCGACGGTCAGGCCGAGGTATTCGTAAATCAGACCCATCCACTGGGAGTCACGGCGGGCGAGGTAGTCATTCACCGTCACCACGTGCGCACCTTTGCCGGTCAGCGCGTTGAGGTAAACCGGAAGCGTTGCCACCAGTGTTTTACCTTCACCCGTCGCCATCTCGGCGATTTTGCCCTGATGGATCGCGATGCCGCCGATCAGCTGCACGTCGTAGGGGACCATGTTCCAGGTTAGTGTGTGGCCGCAGACCTCTTCGGTTGTGCCGCACAGACGGCGGCAGGCGTTTTTGACCACCGCGAACGCTTCACACAGAATGTCGTCCGTGGTTTCGCCATTCTGCAGGCGCTGCTGAAGCTCCGGCGTTTTAGCCTTCAGCTGTTCATCTGTGAACGTCTGATACTCCGCTTCGAACTGGTTGATTCGATCCACTAGCGGCTGGAGTTTTTTCAGGTCGCGTTCGTTTTTCGTTCCAAAAATCTTCTTCGTAATAAAATCTATCATTTTTCAGTGATCCCTTCTGATTCAAGAAACAGAGAACGTACACAATATTGTCGGGTCAAATCACGCAAAATCAGCGTTAAGTTCTGGTTATGAAAAAGGCAGGCTGAAGCCAGCCGTCAGTATGCGTTCGATTTATCAGTATGCCTCGTCCGCGCCCCGGGTTTTGAGGGGGCTGCCGAGCTCTTTGCCGCCCGCCATTGCGGCTTATGTTTTCTGTATGAGTCGCTTGGAAATGGAGTTCGGTTTTTTAAGGATTTTTGCGCCGCGTGTGATTTTGCAGAGGCTGATATGCAGCTCGGCGGCGATATCGCGCTGAGTCTGTCCGGATTCAAGCATTTCCATCAACCGCCAGCGCAGATCGAGATCTTTGCGTTCTGAGTCGGTCATGATTTCCGCGAGCAGGCGCTGGATTTCATCGGCATCATTCAGTGAGGCCAGTATGGCGGCCAGTTTTTTTAATTCCGTCATTTTTAATATCAGTATTTTTTCTTTGTCGCGCTAGCTGCGTTATTAACGGGATTAGTTGAAAGTCGGTTAAAACTAAACCTCCGTCGGGTTGTACGCAATCGCTTTTAGACCTATATTTTAACCCTTTAAATAAAAATAGGGGTGTTGATGGGGTGATCCCGGCCGATTTGCTAATCGGGGGGCTAATTTGGTTGCACTGCAAAAGAGCGTGTGGCATTTTTCATGCCGATTTTGTAATGCACGAATCAAAGAATTTAATTAAGGAGAACGAGCTGTGAATATTCTGCACGTATGCGCAAACCCGAAACCGATGGAAGAGTCAGCATCTAAGCAGCTGGCAACCGCTTTCATGGGCAAGCTTTTCGAACTGAATCCGGAAGTCGAAATTGACAACGTTGATCTCTACGAAGAGCAGCCGCCGTTCTACTCTTACCCGCAGTTCCGCGGTCACTGGAACCCGGTTTTCGAAAAAGGCTACGAGCCGACAGCGGAAGAGTGCGAGGCGATGAGCTACGCGACGGATATGGCTGAGCGCTTCAATAAAGCCGATGTGCTCGTATTGACTACGCCGATGTGGAACTTCTCTCTGCCGGGCATCATGAAGGCGTGGGTTGACCAGGTCTTGGCTCCGGGGCTCGTTTTCGAGCTGACTAAAGAAGGCGCGAAGCCGCTGCACAAGGTTAAAGAGGTCGTTCTGCTGGTTGCTTCCGGCGGTGTTTACAAATACGACGACGTACGCGACGCCCTGACTAAACAGGTTGAAGCTGCATTCGGTTTCGTGGGCATTGATAATGTGCAGGTCGCATGGGCCGACGGACAGAACCCGCTCTTCGTTGAAAACGGCGAAGAACGCAAGCAGCTCGCGATTGAATCCGCTGAAGAGATTGCGGAA
>JBHORO010000032.1:0-8710 GCA_042566005.1 Verrucomicrobiota bacterium | reverse complement strand
GGTCACGTCAACCGGCTCGACCGCGATATTCAGATCGCCAAGCCAGATCAGGTTCGGTTCGTCGGCATATTCCTTCTCGAACAGCTCTTTCAGGCGACGGTACCACTTCAGCTTGTACTGATACATGACGTGGTCAATCGCGCGGCCCTGCGGCACATACGTATTCACCACCACAAATGCACCGATCCGCGCAGCCACCAGGCGGGTTTCATCCGCCGGGCCGCCGTCATCAAAGCCGAACCGGACGTCCTTCGGTTCCTCCTTTGAGAGGATGGCAACGCCGTTGTAGCTCTTCTCACCGCGGAAAACCACGTGGTACCCGGCCGCCTCGATCTCCGCCTGCGGGAAATCGTGGTCTTGCACTTTGGTTTCCTGGATGCCGACGACATCCGGCTGATGATCCTTTAACCACTCCAGCAGAATCGGCATGCGGGAGCGGATCGAATTAGCATTAAAAGTCGCGATTTTCATACCGCCCTTTATGAAATGCCACCCCGCCAATATCAATAAAATTCGACCGGAGGGTCGAGTTCCACCTCGACCGCTTGGCCCGGGTGGAACCGGGCCCTCCATACGGCACCCTTAAAAAAGCGGGCTGGGGTATTTGCCGGAGTTCGCCAGTTCTGCGATGGCGGCCGTTACGGTCGGCTTGTCTTCCGGGTAGGTTACGCCGAACCATTTATCGCTGGAGCTGAGCACCTTGACCTGCGTTTCACCGGACTTGATCATGCCGTCGATAATCTCGGGAAGCAGCCACTCAGATTTCATCTCCTGGCCTTCAGCCTTCAGAAACTTAACGAACTCAGATTCCAGCTTTTCAAACAGCTTGGGGGTAAAGCCCCAGAAGTTCATCGAGCAGATTTCATTGCCGGCCATATCGACCGGCGT
Source organism: Verrucomicrobiota bacterium (assembly GCA_042566005.1). Classification (GTDB taxonomy): domain Bacteria; phylum Verrucomicrobiota; class Kiritimatiellia; order Kiritimatiellales; family JBHORO01; genus JBHORO01. The sequence continues at coordinate 7,822 of JBHORO010000032.1, read as the reverse complement.
ATCCCCTTCGAAATACTGGCAGACGCCCTCTGCATTCTCTTCGATTTTCAAACGCTCAACTACACCGGACAGGTAGCCGTCCGCCACTTCACAGACCCCGCGCGAAACTGAGCCGTTCGGCGAAAGCGTGTTGCGCAGGTGGTAACCGACCAGGCAGCAATCCGCTGATTCATTGGCGTATCCAACGAGCTCTTCCGCGATTACCTTGTAAGCTTCTGCGCCGTAGAAATCATCCGCGTTCTGAACCACGAACGGGGTATCGACCACCTCTTTGGCGGCCAGCACGGCCTGGCTGGTGCCCCACGGCTTAACGCGCCCTTCCGGTACTGTGAACCCCTCCGGCAGGTCGTCGAGCGACTGAAACGCGTAATCGACCTCGATTTTACCGGCAAATTTACTGCCCACATTTTCGCGGAAGTCGTCTTCGAAATCTTTACGGATGACGAAGACCACCTTGCCGAATCCAGCGCGGATCGCGTCGTAGACAGAATACTCCATCAGAATCTCGCCGTTCGGTCCCATTGCGTCAATCTGCTTGAGTCCGCCGTAGCGACTGCCCATGCCGGCAGCCATAATAACCAAAGTCGGTTTCATATTTTCTCTCCTAAATTCATTCTTCAACAAGATGCAATCACAATGCCTAAGCTGATAGCCCCGGCCAAATAGGTCTGCCGATCCGTCAGCGCAAACTCGACGGGATCGTCCTTCAGACTGCCGGTAAACGCCAATCGCCACACTCGACAAAGCCAGTAACTAAGCACCAATGCCACACCCCACAGGCGATGAGGATTGCTGTAGATCGATAAGACCTGAGCACTGTGCAGATAGCCGATAAATACCAGCACGGTCAACACCGCAAAACCGATGCCCAGTCCAAGCAACCCCTTCAAATGGTGCCAATGATAACCACGCCCCTTGATTCGAAGTCCGTTGGCACCGACCACCTCTTTGAGCTCAGCGTATCGCTTCACCACAGCGAGACTGAAAAACAGACAACCGGCAAAGGCGATCAGCCACGCTGACGCATGGACGCCCGTGGCAGCCGTGCCGGCAAAGATCCGCAACGGATACATCTGCGACAGCACAATCACATCCAACAGGAACATGCGTTTCAGCTTAAGGGAATAGGCCAGATTCAAAACCAAATAGGTGAGCCATACCCAGCCGAATGCGGGAGGAAGCAGACACAACGCGGACAAACTGCCAAGCAACAGCAACGGAAGTACGGCGACCCCTTCGTGCGGCTGAAGCTTACCACTCGCAAGCGGACGAAATTTTTTGCGCGGATGTCGTCGGTCGGCCCCCAAATCCAGCAGGTCATTAATCACATAAATGGACGAGGCCAGCAGGCTGAAAGAAAAGATCGCCAACGCAGCCTGCCCAAGCAGCACTGGTTCCATGAGCCGGTGCGCCAACACCAACGGAGTGAAAATCAGCGCGTTTTTCATCCATTGAAAAACCCGCAACTGTTTGGCCCAGCTTTTGCCCCGGTTGAGTTGCAGGTCAAAAAAGCGCGCGCCCATTTTTACCAATGGTGCATGCAAACCCGCCCCGGGCGAAACCGCGATTACCTCATCGGCCTCTTTCCAGATCGGAAGGTCCGCATAACCGTTTCCGGCATACGCGAATCCGTCACTGGCAATCTCTTTCATTTTCGCCAGCTTACGGTGGCTCTTCAAATTACAGCTGGCATCTGTCGCCAGTACCGCATCAAACAGCCCGAACCGCTCAGCCACTTTTTCGGCCGTTTCACGGTCGGACGCAGTCGCCAGCGTCAACCTGCGGCCACACGCTTTTTGCTGCTTCAAAAATTCAAGCAACTCGGGGTTGGGCGGCAGGGTTTCGATATCGAGTTCGGTGTGAGCGGCCAGCTGCTGTTTGAGAACAACGCGCCCCTTGAACAACCATGCGGGCACCTTAAATAGATCGAACGGGTTTTTTCTGACAAGCTGCAAAAGGCGCTCACCGAGCGTGTCGGTTGCCAGCAACGTTCCGTCCATATCAACGAATAGCGGAAGCTTGGATGCAGCCTGATTACTCATCACCAACCACCGGCGACACCTCACGCATGACCTTGGATGCCAGGCGGACAAAACGCATGTCTGTTACCAGCTCGGCGCGCACACCCTGCTCGAACTTGCGGTCTTGATTAAGCGACTCCACCAGCGCCTTCACTTTCTCTTTCTCTCGAATCCGGTTATAGGTACGACCCAACTCCGCCAAATGATCGACCAATACGCGCTGCTCTTCGAGCTGATCATAGTCTTTGACCGGCAGCACAAGGATACGCAGGCTGCGCATCGCCAGCTTGTCGTGCATCAAATCCTGAAAGGATTCATTCGCCAGAATGCCCCACTCGTCGCCCTCCAGAACGCTCCGCCAAAACGAATCGCTGTCCAGCAGCGCGCAAAAAGCGTCCTGCTGCAGCAAATCCTGCCAGAGCTCCATCGTGCGGGACGGGTGCCCCAATTGCCAGGCCACGCGCCGCGCCAAAGCCTCCGGCTCAACCGACGGGTAAATCGAGGCAAAGGCGGCCGCTTCATTCACACGTTCGACCAGCGGCATCAGACGGGCCGAATCAAAAGACGGAGAGCGCGGCAAAAAGTTAACGCGCAGCATACCGAGCCCCCAGGTAACCAGTAAAATCAGGAGAATCCCGTGAAGTCCGCCAATCAGGGAGCCGAATACATGAGAGGTCGCCGAAAGAAACCCGCCGCCCTTCTTTTTGTCCTGCGCATGCTCAGCCCAGCGCACCAACAACCAGGCCAGCGTCGCCACCATGACCAAAAGAAGCAGCCAGCAGAGAAGGCCGGATTTAATCGAGTTAGTCGGCAGGACCGCGAATAACACTTTGCAGAGCGGCCCCGTGAAGGTCGCGCTCACCACAATGGCCAGCACCAGCCCGAGAAAACGTAGAAGCCGGACCCAGAACCCATCGAGAAATCCCAGCAAAAGTTCGAATGCCAGTACCAGCAACACCAAGACGTCAAAAAGCATTCCCACTATCGTCTCCCTTTCTTAAAGCTGAACATATTCACAAGCGCCCATATCGTGGATTTCCTGGTTGTCCTCATCCCGTGAGCGAGGGTGCAGAGAAAGGTCGGCAGACGGCACCGTGCTTACAAGCAGGAAAGTGCCAACTAAATTGAGAAACGATATTTTTTTCATGGGCATCAAACGTAAAGCTCTCTTAAATACCTGTTTTCAACTCAAGGAGCAACGCAATTTAAAGTTATGAAAAAGTTAACTAGCCCGTCGAAATGGTTTCTGGCCACACGCCCCTGGTCCTTCCCCGCATCCGTCATGCCCCTGCTGCTCGGCACAGTTTCCGCTAGCGTAAATACCGGAAATTTCAACCTGCCCAACTTCCTGATGGCACTCTTCGCCATGCTCTGCCTTCACTCCGCCGGCAACGTAATCAGTGACATCTTCGACTTCCGTAAAGGGCTCGACAACCAGATCACTCCCACAAGCGGCGCACTCGCGCGCGGCCTGCTCACCCCGAAACAGATGTGGGCCTGGGCCTCGATCCTGATCGGCACCGGCTCCGCGATCGGCATTTACCTGGCCCTGACCATTACTCCACTGATTCTATGGATTGGGCTCGCAGGCGTAATTATCGGCTGCAGCTACACCTGGCTGAAATACCACGCCCTCGGCGATCTGACCGTATTCGTCAACTTCGCCACCCTCGGCACCCTCGGAGGATGGATGGTCCAAACCGCACACTTTTCCTGGCTTCCGATTTTCTGGAGCATTCCGCTCGGCCTGCTGATCACCGCTATCCTGCATGCCAACAACTGGCGCGACACTGAAAACGACCAAAAATGCGGCATCCAAACCGTTGCCCTGCGGATCGGGCATAAAGCCTCGGCACAATATTATCGACTACTGCTGCTGCTCGCGCTGGCCACCGCCATCGCGCTCGGACAACCGCTGACCACGCTACTGACCCTCGCCGCGCTGCCAAAAATGGCCGCACTCTGGAAGACCGCAAAAAACTACCTGATCAGCAAAGACCCTCAGCTGGTAATTGATCTCGATGGGCGAACCGCCCAGCTCAACCTCATCTTCGGGCTGCTCTACATCCTGGGCATCGGACTGGGCTCCTTCTTATAACACAAAAAAAGCCCCGCAAATGCGGAGCTTCTGAGTCACAGCTTTGTGACAACCGTTATCCGAGACAGTCTGCCAGGTCAGCCTCAACCGTTGTCGTCGGCGCAATGCTGAATTTATCAACCAGCACATTCAACACGGCCGGCGTAATGAATGCCGGAAGGCTCGGCCCCACCTTGATGTCTTTGATCCCGAGGAACAGCAGCGTCAGCAGGATGACTACCGCTTTCTGCTCGTACCATGACAGAACCATGGAGAGCGGCAGATCGTTCACATCGCACTCGAATGCGTTTGCGAGCGCCACGGCGATCTGAATTGCGGAGTACGCGTCGTTACACTGGCCGATGTCCAGCAGGCGCGGAATACCGCCGATATCGCCGAACTCCAGTTTATTGAAACGGAATTTTCCGCAAGCCAAAGTCAGGATCGCGCAGTCTTCCGGAACCGCTTCGGCAAAGTCGGTGTAATAGTTACGGCCGGATTTCGCACCGTCGCAGCCACCGATAAGGAAAAAGTGTTTCAGCGCGCCGCTCTTAACCGCGTCGACCACCTGCGGGGCAACTCCCAGCACGGCATTGTGCCCGAACCCGGTCAGGATCGTTTTTTCCGCTTCCGTTTCCGCAAAGCCGTCCGCTTCCAAGGCAGCTTCGATTACCGGCGTGAAGTCCTGATCGTCAATGTGCTGGACGCCCGGCCACTGCACGAGACCGCAAGTGAAGATGCGCGCTTTATAGTTGTCTTTCGGCTTCTGAATGCAGTTGGTCGTCATCAGAATCGCGCCCGGAAAGGCCTCAAATTCTTTACGCTGATCCTGCCATGCGCCGCCGTAGTTACCGACAAGGTGCTCGTATTTCTTCAGCTCAGGATAGCCGTGACACGGAAGCATTTCGCCGTGTGTGTAAATATTGATTCCCTTACCCTTGGTCTGCTCCAACAGGGCCGCGAGATCTTTCAGGTCGTGACCGGAAACAAGAATCGCCTTACCCTTAACCGGAGTCACGCGAACCGGTGTCGGTTCCGGATGACCATAGGTGCCCGTGTTCGCTGCATCAAGCAGACCCATTACCGCCAGATTGACTTCCCCTGTTTTCATCGCCAGCGCGAAAAGCTCATCGACGGTCGGTGCCGGGTTGGTGAGTGCCGCAAGCGCCTCATGAAAGAAGGCGAACACGGAATCATCTTCTTTGCCGAGAATGCAAGCGTGGTCCGCGTAAGCCGCCATGCCTTTCAGGCCATACAAAACCAGCTCCTGCAACCCGGTGACATCATCGCCAAGCGTTGTTTTACGGGACTCAATGCCTGCCGCTTCGCCCTGCGCAATCAGGCCGTCGATATCCGTCGCCGGCGTCCAGTCGCCGCCCAGGCTTGCGAGCAGCTTAGCGCCGCGTGAAATAATTCCGGCAATGTCGTTCGGGTCAAAGTTTACGTTGGTTACGGTCGTGAAGAGACCCTCTATTACAAACAGGTCAGCATCGCGAGTTGCCTGCCCCGCCTTGCGTGCTGCATCCGCTTTAACTGAAATCTTTTTGCACAAATCCACCAACAGATCCTGCAACGCGGCAGTCTCCGGGTCTTTGCCACACACACCAAATGAAGTGCAGCCAGTGCACTGCGCCGTCTGCTCACATTGATAACAAAACATGCTCATCTTAATTCTCCTTATTTGTTAGGCTACCCGGACGGTCGCATAAACCCGATTATAGAACCTTGACCCAGATCAAGAAGGACCATCTTTAAAAAGATGAAACAGGACATTATCAATCATCATTTGGCCGCAGCCTCCCTTTTTAAAGGCCTTTCCAGTGAAAGCCGCGAAAAACTGGCCTCGCTTTGTTACGGCGAAAAAATCGCGAAAAAAGATCTGCTCTTTTTCGAGGGCGAACGCGGCAGCGCCTTTTTCCAGCTGGTTTCCGGACGTATCCAGCTGCACAAAACCAATGAGGACGGAAAAGAGACCGTAATACGGCTGATTAGGCCGGGCGATATTTTTGCCGAAGTCATCCTCTTTGAGCAGGATGTCTACCCCGTCACCGCCGTCGCAATCGAAAACTCAGAAGTGATCCGCCTGCCGAAGCGCGACACGCTCGCCCTGCTGAACGAGGAGCATTTCCGCAACGAATTCATCGCCGACCTGCTGCAGAAACAGCGCTATCTGACCCAACAGATCCAGCGGCTGGCGACCTATGACATTGAAGAGCGCTTTTTCCTCTTTCTGCGCGACCACTACGGCAAAACCCATACCGTCAAATCCGGCCTCTCCAAAAAGGATATCGCTGCGGCTATCGGCGCCACCCCCGAATCGCTTTCGCGCCTGATCCTGCGCCTCCAAAAACGCGAGGTACTCGACTGGAAAGGCAAAGAAATAAAAATCGCCCCAGGCTTCTGGGACGATTTCAATCTGGAGACCTAAAAGAAAACCGCCGGACGGACCGGCGGTTTTTCCATTACTTCTTCAACAGGGCGTGATCCCAGCTTTTAATGGATCCGTCCTCTGCATACTCCCAGGAGTAGAGCGGCGTCAACGCCTGCTCATCCGTTCTGAAAATCCGGAGCGGCACCGGCTGCGGGTTCGCGGCCACCTCTTTGGCGATCGCTTTCACATCCACACCTTTGATCTTCTCTTTACGCAGCAGATGGTAAAGCTGCCTCTGGTTCAAAACCCCAGCCTGTAATGCCAGGCGGCAAGCTTCCTTAATTTCATCGGTCGCACCCATACGGCGCAGGCGACGGAAATAATGCTGCCAATAAAAGTTGCGTTGCGGGTCCAATGAAATTACCTCTTTCAACAAAGCAACCTGCATATCGTAATCCATACGATGCTCGAACAACTCCCCAAGCTCATACACGCCCGCCTGAAAATAAGGATTCAGCTCATAACAGCGGGTCAAATCCGCCAAAGCCCGTCCTCGATATGACAGAATTTCCGGCACCGGCGTGCCCGGCTTTTTCATCAAGCGACGATGTGCTACGCCCTTGTGATAGTAAGTCCGCCAATAACCGTCATACCAAACCTCCGCATTTTCAAATGATTCCAGCGCGGCCGGGTAATCCCGTGCAATATACAGCTGACGATTGCCAATAAACATGTGCAGCTGATTCATAAACAAGACCGCCGTCACACCCAACAGCAACAGTGACCCCAGCCCGCCGATAGCATTAACCGCCAGGCCCAACTTCGGCAGAACCCTTTCTTTTTTGCGCAAACCGGCAAATTCTACTCCGGCGGCTGTTCCCACAATCAGTAACAACACATACCCATTGGCATACGTTGTCAGGTTAAAATCAAACAGCGCGTGTACCAGCGAAGCCGAAACGGCAGCTAGCGCAATCGCAGAAACAACCGTCGTTCTCCATGACTCAGAACGGGCATAATTCAAAATCCAGCGCACGTACCAGACGATAATCATCAGCAGCGTAAGTCCCAACCCAATCAACCCTGTTTCAGAAGCAATATGCAGAAACTCATTGTGAGCATAACGCCAGGTAATATTTGCAAACCCGATCTTATAAGCTGGGAAAAGATAGCGAAAAACCCAAGCGCCCCAGCCAACTGCCGGGCATTCTTTAATCATCTCAATCACCCCCGGCCACAGCTCCAAGCGCCCGGCCGATCCGCTGGCAACGCGAGCCTGAACAAAGGGCAGATATTTATAGAGCAAAAAAGCGGCTCCCGCTACAAAGCACAAAAACAAGACCATTAAAATCA
>JBHORO010000031.1:0-8915 GCA_042566005.1 Verrucomicrobiota bacterium | reverse complement strand
GCGGCCTAGAGGCGACGCGCTGGCCTTCACGGTTCGAGCTGATCCGCGAAAACCCGCCGGTCATTCTGGACGGTGCGCATAATCCATCGGCCGCTGAGTCATTGGTTAAATCGCTGAAGGAAATCTATTCGGACTATGAGGTCGGCTTTGTGCTCGGCTTTATGTCCGACAAGGATATCGGCGGCATTTTGAAACCCATCAGCCGTCTGGCGCGTCAGGCCTGGATGGTCCCTTTGAGCGGAGATCGTGCATTGGATTTGGATGGACTTAATCTGCAGGCGGAACTGGCCGGCTTGAAGGCTGAAGCGGGCTCTGCCGATCAGGTGTTGTCAAAGGCGGTCGCCTGGGCGAATGATTCCGAGCGGCGCGTGATCTGTATTTGCGGTTCTCTTTTCTGGCGTAACGAATTAGACAAACTTAATTTTTTATAACGTTTTAGACGGGATAACAGGATGGCCGGGATCATGTTGATCCGGTCAAAAGTGAAATTTATGAGCAAAAAACTGAAAGTAGCTGTTTCTTGCGGTGGTACCGGCGGCCACATTTTTCCGGGCCTAGCTGTTGCGGCCGCACTGAAAGCGCGCGGCCACGATGTCACAATCTGGATGGCCGGCAAGGATGTTGAATCGGAGGCGCTGCGCGAATGGCAGGGGCATGTGGTAACGGTTCCGTCGGAAGGCCTGCAGTACGGGGTTTCCCTGCGTGCGTTGCTGGCGGCATTTCGCATGCTGAAAGCCGGGTTTAAGTGTCTGCCGCTGATGAAAAAGCATCGCCCGGAAGTTGTGCTCGGCATGGGGAGTTATGCCTCCTTCGGGCCGCTGTTTGCCTCAAAGCTGTTACGCATTCCTTATGTTTTGCACGAGGCCAATGTGATCCCCGGCAAGGCCAACAAGTTATTCGCGCACGGTGCGGCCAAGATCGCCGTGGCGTTCGAAGAGACGCGTCACTATCTGCAGAACCACCGCGTGGCGGGGGTCGGTATGCCGCTGCGTGCGGATTTGCGTCAGGCGGCGAACGCGGCTGAAAGCGCGGATTTTTCGGATACACTGAACGTTTTGATTATGGGCGGAAGCCGCGGGGCGCGTGCGCTGAACGAGATGATCCCGCAGGCGCTGGCTAAGGTGCTGGCTAAGGGCTATAAGGTGCGGGCGATTCATCTGGCCGGCGTGGCTGAAGAGGAAAAAGTCCGCGCCCTGTATGAAGAGCTGGATGTGCCGAACGAGACGATCGGCTTTGCGCACGATATGGCCTCGCTTTATAAACGTGCGAATCTGGCTATTTGTCGCTCGGGTGCATCGAGTTGTTTTGAGCTGGCGGCATTCGGTTTGCCGTCGCTTCTGATTCCGTTTCCCTATGCCGCGAATGATCATCAGTTTGCCAACGCCGAGTCGCTTGAAAAGGCCGGTGCGGCGCATGTGATCCGGCAGAAGGATGTTGAGCAGGATTGGTTGGCCGAATATCTGATTAACTTTTTCAAGCAGCCTGAGCGTCTTAAGGCGATGGCCGTTTCCGCCAAGAAAATTGGTGAGCGTAACAGCGCCGAAGCGCTGGCGGATGTAATTGAGCAGACGGTCGCATGAATCCGGTCGACCAGGCAGAGGCATTGATCCGCGATCCGCAGAAGCGGCACGTGCATATGCTGGGAATTGGCGGGATCGGCATGGCTGGTCTCGCTCGTCTTTTGCAGCAGCGCGGCTGCGATGTCTCGGGCTGTGATGCGCAGGCGAACCGCCAGACACAGTGGCTCGAGTCACATGGCGTTTCCGTTTCTATCGGCCATGATGCCGCGCACATCTCTTCCGAAATCGATTGGGTGATCCGTACGACGGCTGTACCTGATTCGCACCCCGAGGTGATTGCCGCTAAGGAACAGCGTATTCCGGTACTGCGGCGCGGCGAAGTTTTGCCGGCCCTGTTGCGCGGGCGGCGTACGATTGCTGTCAGCGGCACGCACGGTAAAACCACAACCAGCTCCCTGATCGCGCAGGTACTCCGTTTTTGCGGCGTCGATTGCGGCTGGTGCATCGGCGGCGAAGTTCCCGGGCTGGATGGCGTGGCAGGCGATGGGCCCGTGATGGTGGTTGAGGCGGACGAGAGTGACGGCACGGCCGCGCTTTATTCCCCGGAAATTGCCGTGATCACGAATATCGAATATGACCACATGGAGCATCACGCCAGTGAGGAGTCGTTTGTCGATGTGTTCCGCAGCTTTGCCGCTCAGTCGGAAAAGGTGATCTATTGCGCCGAGGACCGGATTGCGTCCGAGGTGTGTCAGTCGCTTGAAAAAAGCGGCGGGTATCGATTAGATGCCGAGTGTGTGATTCCGGATTTTGCGTTGCCGGGCAGGCACAATCTGCTGAACGCGCAGGCGGTCCGTTCCGTGGCTTCTGCGCTGGGTGTCGACGATGATCCTGTGTTGCAGGCTTTAGGGCGGGTGAAGGCGCCGTTACGCCGCTTCGAGGTGATCTCGCAGGAGCGCGGTATTACGGTGGTTTCTGATTATGCGCATCATCCGACGGAGATCCGTTGCCTGATCGAAAGCGCGCAGAGTTATCATCCGCAGCGGATTCTCGCGCTGTTTCAGCCGCACCGTTATACGCGCACGTTGGCGTTAGGTGCTGATTTCCCCCCGGCCTTTGAGGGCGTGAATGAATTGTGGCTGGCTCCGGTTTACGCGGCCTCCGAGTCACCGATCGCAGGTGGAACGACCGAAGATCTTTGCGGGCGCTTTTCTGCCGAGTGGCGGCATCGGCTACATTATGTGACTTCGCTGGAGCAGGCCTGGGGTGAAATTCAGCGTCAATTGCGGCCGGGCGACCTGTTTTTGATCATCGGGGCGGGGGATGTGGTCAAAGTGGCGGATTGGGTCAAAGAGGATTTGTAGCGTCCGGTTATATGCGTTCCAGCAGCTCGTTAGCCTTGTAGTAGCCGAACGCAATCATTTCATTGGCCCGATCAAATTCGAGGGCGCCACATGCATTGCGCGGTATATCAATTAAAACGTCCGGCGGGTAGGCTGCCAGTTTCTGGCGGGCGATCGCTCCCTGCATAGCTTCAAATGACTGCACCGCAATCCGGTACATATTGCGGTCTCGCTCACTCTTTTCGTGAGGCGGGGTTTTTAGTGATGCGATGAACTTGTGGATGTTCTTTTTAAAATAGGAGGCTTCCGAAACCGCTTTTGCTTTTATGGGCATTATTTTGTCCATGTCCGGATGTCCGTTCAGGTTGACTGCTATGGTGAGATCCGTTTTGTCATTAAGCGTCGGGGCAATAGGAAGCGGATTCAGCATGCCGCCGTCGATGAGCGTTTTGCCGTGGTATTTAAAGGGCTTAAAGAAGAAGGGGAAGGATGCGGATGCTCTAATGGCATCAAAGAGGCAGCCACTGTTCAGCCATATCTCTTTTTCGTTTTTAATATCGGCGGCCAGGGCGGTAAATGGAATCGGCAGATCCTCGATTGCGCATTCACCAATCAGCTCTTTCAGGGTGTTGATGATTTTTTCGCCTTTAATAAACCCGTCTTTTGAGAAGCTTAAATCCATCAGCGTGAGCATGTCGCGTTTTGTGATTTGGCAGATCCAGCGCTCAAATTCATCCAGCTTTCCCGCCGCATACACTCCGCCGACCAGTGCGCCGATAGAGCAGCCGGAAATGGATTCGATCCGGTAATGGGTTTCTTCAAGCCATCGGATGACGCCGATATGGGTTAAGCCTCGAGCCGCACCGCTTCCGAGGATCAATGAAACGCTTTTTCCTTTCTTATGCAAGGCACCCTCCAGTCCACGCGGTAATCGGCGAGGCACAAAGCGAAAGACCGCTGCTTACGCTACGGTTAATATATTCAACCGCACAGGGTTTCTCGAGCCTTCATGGAACTATTTGTTGGGGAATTTCCGTTCTTCCGTTTGAAGTGTCGGATGCATTTGCTTAAGTTCTTAGCTTTGTTATTACATGATGCTTGGTTCCGACGAGGAACGGAGTGATTTTGGATTTAAGGAGTACGATGAAAAAGTGGTTTAGTTTGCAGAATGGTAGTGATATTCGCGGGGTGGCGCTTGAGGGAGTTGAGGGACAGCCGGTAACGCTCACCGAGCCGATTGTGCGCACCATCGGGTTTGCGTTTGGGCAGTGGCTGGCGAACAGGACCGGTAAACCGGCATCCGAGCTGACCGTTTCCGTGGGGAATGATTCCCGGCTTTCCGCACCGATGGTTAAAGGCGCCGTTTTCCAGGGGCTGACGAAAGCGGGCTGCGTCGGGTTTGACTGCGGTTTGGCATCGACTCCTGCCATGTTCATGTCCACTGTTTTCGAAAACCACGGCTATGACGCCGCAATCATGCTGACGGCCAGCCATCTGCCGTTCAACCGCAACGGCATGAAGTTCTTCCTGCGCGAAGGCGGCCTCGAGAAAACAGATATTAAAGAGATCCTGACCATTGCCGCTGAAACGGGCGAGCTGGATGCGGTTGACGCCGGCGTGGTGCCTCAGGTCAATTTGATGGATGACTATGCCGCGCACTTGGTGAATATCATCCGTACCGGCGCCGCCGCTGAAAAACCGCTGGACGGGCTGAAGATTGTGGTGGATGCCGGTAACGGCGCGGGCGGTTATTTCGTCGACAAGGTGCTGCAGCCGCTGGGGGCGGACACGACCGGCAGTCAGTTCCTGGATCCGGACGGCTCTTTCCCGAATCACATCCCGAACCCGGAAGATAAAGATGCGATGGATGCCATTATTGCCGCGGTAAAAGAGCATCAGGCGGACTTCGGTATTATTTTTGATACGGACGTAGACCGCGCGGGGGCGGTGGATAAAAACGGCAAACCGATTAACCGTAATCGTTTCATCGCGCTGATTTCATCGATTGTCCTGGATGAACACCCGGGCACCACAATTGTGACCGACTCAGTGACCTCCACGGGCTTGAAATGGTGGATCGAGGATAAGCTTGGTGGCGTACACCATCGTTTTAAACGCGGTTATCGTAATGTGATTAACGAGTCCATGCGCTTGAATGCAGAGGGACAGGAATCCTGGCTGGCACTCGAAACTTCCGGACACGGTGCGCTGAAGGAAAATTATTTTCTGGATGACGGTGCTTACCAGATCGCAAAGATCTTGATCAAAATCGCGCAGCTTAAAGCGGCGGGCGAGGGCACGGTGGATGAAATGATCGCTGAACTGCCGGAGCCGGTTGAGGCGAAGGAGTACCGCCCGAAAATCAACGTCGAAGATTTCTCTGCCTATGCCGACTTGGTGCTCGAAAAATTCGCTGAATTTGTCGAGCAAACCGAGGGCTGGTCGTTGACCCCGAAGAACTATGAGGGGGTACACGTTACGTGCGATTCGTCCGCCGGAACCGGATGGGCTTTGTTGAGAAAATCTCTTCATGATCCGCAGATTCCGCTGAATGTGGAGAGCGATGAGCAGGGTGGGACCGCTGTGATTGCCGCTAAAATTCAGGAGTTCTTGAGTCAGTTTGACGGGCTCGACCTTCCTGTAATGCCTTAGTGCGCAGTGTGATGCGATGTTTGGGGCGGCCTAGGTCGCCCCTTTTTGTTTATAAGACCCGTGAAAGGCGTTTTTGAGGGTAATGCTCTGCAAATACGCGAGTTGTGTGGATTTGGCCGGGGGTCCCCAATGTAGATCTTTTCAATGTCGCTGTGGATGTAAGGAGTGCGGCACGATTTGCGCCGTTACATTTGGCGTGTCCCGTCGCTCCCTTACATTTGGAGCATTCTTTCGGCGCTGCCCGCAAATTTAGCATTGGGATACGTTGTCTTCAAATCGGCTTATTGCCAATTTCCTGCCGGTTTTACATTGTAATTTGCGCCAAATTTCACTTTAAAGACGCGTCTTTAGAATGAGTTATACCTCCTTTAACTGAAAGCAGGATGGAACATGAAGGTAGTAAAATTTGGCGGATCTTCCGTCGCAGATGCAAAACAGATTTTGAAAGTGGCCGGTATTGTTCAGGCAGATGCGGACCGCCGTATTGTGGTGGTATCTGCTCCCGGTAAACGCTTTAAGGATGATACCAAGGTAACCGATTTGCTGATCGCCTGCGCTACAGCGGTTCTTGAGGGTAAAGAATATGAGAGCGAGCTGACGGCGGTTGTAGGTCGTTACGCTGAAATTCAGCAGGAACTGAAGCTTTCCGCGGATATCATTAAGACGATTGAAGCCGACCTTCGTGGTCGCATTGAAAGCCGCGGCAGCAATGACTCCCAGTTTATGGACACCATGAAGGCGTCCGGCGAGGACAACAACGCCAAGATTATCGCCGAAGCATTCAAATCCGAGGGCATTCAGGCTCAGTATATGAATCCGGGCGACGCCGGCATGCTGCTCAGCGACGACTTTGGTAACGCGCAGGTGCTCGAAGAGTCCTACGAAAAACTGGCCAAACTGTCGGATGAAGCCGACGTAATCGTATTCCCGGGCTTCTTCGGATGCACCCTGCAGGGCGAGGTCGCGACCTTCCCGCGCGGCGGGTCTGACATTACCGGCGCTATTCTGGCTGCTTCCGTTAAAGCGGATGTGTACGAAAACTTCACCGATGTGGATTCTGTCTATGCCATGGATCCGCGTTTGATTGATAATGCGCCCGCGATTGAGATGATGACCTATCGCGAAATGCGCGAACTTTCCTACGCCGGTTTTGGCGTTTTCCACGACGAGGCGATTGTCCCGGCGGTTAAAGCCGAGATTCCGATCTGCATCAAAAACACGAATCGTCCGGAAGCGCCGGGAACTATGGTGGTGCCGACGCGTAAGTACGAGCACGCCGAAGTGGCGGGTATCGCCAGCGCGGATGGTTTCTCTGCTGTCTATGTAGATAAATACATGATGAACCGCGAAGTCGGCTTTGGCCGTCGTTTGCTTCAGATTTTTGAGGCCGAGGGCATCTCTTTCGAGCACACGCCGTCGGGTATCGACAATATGTCGGTGATTGTCAGCTCGGCAGATCTGACTAAGGAAAAGGAAGCATCGCTGCTCGCCCGCCTGCAGGACGAGTTGAACCCGGATGCGATTACCGTCGAGCACGGCTTGGCGCTGGTGATGGTTGTGGGTGAGGGCATGCAGTACACCGTCGGCATGGCCGCTCGTGCATGTAATGCGCTGGCTGAGGGTGCGGTTAACATTGAAATGATCAACCAGGGCGCCTCTGAGATCAGCATCATGTTCGGCATCAAAGACGGCGACCGCCAGAAAGCGGTTAAAGCGCTCGGTAACGCCTTCTTCGGCTAACCTGATTTAGTCGCTTAGTTTTGAAAAAGCCATCCGGTCGGATGGCTTTTTTCTTTGTCCATTTGCGCTTCTTGAATGGGCACAAAAAAAGGGCTGCGAATTTCGCAGCCCTTTGCCGTTTCAGTGTGCTCGGATTAGTGAGCCACTTCCACTTTAGCGCCTTTAGCCTGGCCGATGCTTTCCAGTAGTTCGCCAAACCACGCTTCGTCGATGTCGAACGGTTTGCCGCCGGCAATACGCGGGAACTCGATCGCGCGCAGAGTGTCGTTCTGGTCTTCGTCGTGACCTACAACGCCGCCAACACCTTTCAGTGCGGATTCAACGGCTTTGTCAGCGCACTCTTTGATCAGAGTCAGGTCCGCTTCGTTGGAAGCAGCAGCGCGTGCAAAGTAACCGGATTTCTGAATCAGAACTTTTTCAGCGCCCAGCAGTTCAGCGAACTGTTTGCCGAACCATTTGCCCGGGTTAACCGCGTCCAGTTTAACGTGACCGAAAGCGTCGCGCGGAACTTCTTCGCCAGCTGCTTCCATCTCTTTAATGATGGACTCAACGCCCGCACCTTCGGAGATGAAGATGTTCACGTTGTCTGTTTCGTCCATTACTTTGTTCAGACGCGCTGCTTCAGCTGCGATGTCCAGTGCCATTTCCGGAACGAATACCGCGTGAACTTTTTTGCGCTCTTTGCTCAGACCCAGACCCGGAACGAAAGACATTTCGTTCAGGCGTTCCTGGTACACTTTCGCAGTGTAAGCAGTCAGCCAGCCGCAGTTACGGCCCATGACTTCGTGGATGATCAGCATGCGCGGGTTCGCGTTGTGCTCAGCCACTACGTTTTCGAAATATTTCGCGCCTTCTTCGGCAGCCGTCCATGCACCCAGAGACTGTTTGATCGGGAAAACGTCGTTGTCGATTGTTTTCGGCAGACCTACCACGATCAGCTCGTAGTTGTTTTCAGCCAGGAATGCAGCCAGGTCGGCAGCGGTAGTGTTTGTGTCGTCGCCACCGATAGTGTGGAGAACGTCAACTTCGTCTTTTACGAGCTGGTTAGCTGCAACTTCCAGCGGGTTCTGACCCGGCTGAACGAGGCCGCGTTTTTCGCAGTCTTTGACGTTAGTCAGTTTCACGCGGCTGTTGCCGATCGGGGATCCGCCGTGTTTGTAGAGAACGGCTGCGTTTTTGCGCATTTCTGCGTCTACTTTGATGCTTTCACCCAGCAGCAGACCTTTGTAGCCGCTTGTGTAGCAGATGATTTCGATTTCCGGAGCTACTTCAGAGTAGCGCTCGATCAGTCGACCAATTGCTGTGGAAAGGCACGGTGCCAGGCCACCCGCTGTCAGAATACCAACTTTTTTAACTGCCATTTATCTGTCTCCTATTACTTAGCTAAATAGTTTAAACGCGCTGTATAATGAAAAAATTTGCCGTGATTACAAGGCTAATCAGGCGAATTCCTTATGGTGCCGTGTTTTTGCGCGGCTGTTATCCGTTCATGGTTATTCGCTGTCGCTATAAACGGGCTCTTTCCTGATAACGAATAACGGGGAACGGATAACTAGTCTGCGAATGCCGGCTTCAACAGGTCGTATGTGTCTTCCAGGGCCTGCGGAATGCAGCGCGTCTCACTGACGATCGGCATGAAGTTCGTATCGCCGGCCCAACG
>JBHORO010000030.1:0-9573 GCA_042566005.1 Verrucomicrobiota bacterium | reverse complement strand
CATACACCTGATACGGACGTAGCACCATCAGCATCTTCTTCGACTCGTTCAGCACCAGGAACCGCGTCACCATCTTCGCCAGATGACACTTCTCCAGAAAAACCTCCGCAAAAGCCGACAACTGGGTCACCGGCTTATTCTGCTTATCCGTCCAAAAAAACGTCTGCTTGAAACTGCGATCCGAAACGCGGTTGTTCGAGTAATACTTCGTGTTCACCCCGTTACTGATCACAAACAGCTGGATATACTGAAACAGCCCGTCGCCCGCACCGTACGAATGACGCTCATAGCGGTTCGTCTGGTTGAACGCCTCTTTAAGTTCCAAACCGCGCCGTTTCAGCTCAATTTGAATCAGCGGCAGACCGTTGATCAGAATCGTCACATCGTACCGGTTTTTGAAACGCCCCTCGACTGTTACCTGCTGCGTCACCTGAAACCGGTTCTTGCACCAGTCAATCTGATCGATCAGCTCGACCGTCTTCGTTTCGCCCTTGTCGTTCGTGTAGGCGATCCGGTCGCGCAGGGTTTTGGCCTTCTCGAAGATCGAGCCCTTGCTCAGCTTATTCAGGATCTGACGAAAATCGCCCGCGCTCAGCTGAACATTGTTATGCGCCTCAATCTGCGCCTTCAGATTATCCAGCAGCGACGACTCATCATGCACCGCCACATTCTCGTAGCCTATCGCCACGAGCTGCTTCACGAGATTGTCTTCTAAAACTTGTTCGGGTTGGGTGGTCATTTGTTTCCTTTTTTCAATCGGGCAGATCCCTCAAACCTTCGCCGTTCCGCGGCAATCGGGGTAGCCCGAGCAACCCCAAAACTGGTGCCCCTCATTCTGGCCGCTCTTCGCCGTACGCAACACCATCGGCTTACCGCACTGCGGGCAATCCGGGATTGAATCGCTTGCCCTATCCTGCGAACGTTTCTGCAACCGCTGCGCCGCCAGCTGTTCGCTGTAGCCGCCCTCGCCCACAAACTGCGCCTCCAAAGCCGCAATCTGCTGATCCATCAAATAGTTCGCCTGGTTAATCAGGCAGATCAGCGCATTCGCCCGAACCGCCGGATCCGCATTCTCCAGCCAAGGTGCATACAACGCCCAACGTTCTCGATCCGTCAAATCCGTCAGATCCGACCCATCCGCCTGATCCCGCTTGAAATTCTTCGGCACATTCCGCACCGCCATCGCCTCCGCCGAATCCGGGGCCCACTGCTCCAAACGACGATGCCGCAGAAAATCCTCGTAATCCAGCAGCAGCTCCTCCTGACTCGCCCGCGCCACATTCACCAGCCGCAGCTCTGTCTGCGACGATGTGGCCGCCGCGCGACTCCCCTCCGCGATGTTTTGTCTGCCCGAACGCGCCGCCTGCACCATCTGATCCACCGTGCGGGAACGCGAATCGACAAACTTTTCGCAAAACCAGACCGTCGCGTCATAAATAATCGTCGCCGTCTGAAAGCTGCACGTATTCCGGTAGCCCCCGCTCGGTCTCAGTTTTTTCGCGCCCATCTTTCCGCTCTCCTTCAAAAACACGATCCGGCCAATCACCCCGAGCCGCCGCCCTACACAAACATCTTCTGAAGCAGGCCTTTTTTGAATTCGCGGGTTTGGGCGACCTGCGTTTCCACCTGCCCGATTTTCCGGTCCACCGCCGACAAACAATCCGCGATCTTTTTCTGCTCTGCCGGGCAAGGATACGGAACCGGCATGTCGAAGAAATCCGATCCGGTGATATTCATTCGGTCATGCCGGGCACCGTAGTTTGCAACTGCGCACATATGCTTATGCCAACACGTCGTTGAAAAATATGACTGGTAAAAAGCGAGATTACCAATTTTGAATCGAATCACAGTGTAGAGCGGAGACATCACGCCCCGCTTTAACTCGTTTCTATTGAGTGGCCCGACGGGTGCTGTCACAGAAATCCTCGGATTATAAACAAAGTCGTCGACATCAACGATGTAGTACCCTTCAAGGTTTTCCTGGTTCGCGATGTCTTTATCAAAGTAATCGCTTTGGTCGATGATCCCCTGCGTTGCAGAATTCGTCAGAACAGCGCGCTCAGTGCTGGCCGTATTTTTAGTCTTAACTTTTGACGCAACCTCCCCCAGCCGTTTTTCCTGCCAATCCGGGAAGGGGTTGCCGTGGTGGTCGGTGAAGCGGAGGGTTTGGTTGAAGAGCTGTTGCATCAGCCCCTTTTTATAATCCTTCAGCAGATCCCGCTTTTTCTCCAGCCCCTCAATCCGCCGATCCACCGCCCCCAAAAATCCCGCAATCTTTTTTTATTCAGCGGCACGGGGCAAATGCACCTTCATATCGGTAATCATGCTCATACGAACAGAATCCACCGAGTTCTTTGCGCTGAGCCGAATAACACGCCGATAAAATCGGTCAGAAAAAACAGAGAAGATAAACCGCCCTGAAATCTCTGGATTAAATTCTTTCAGACAATACACACGCTGATGGTAATCAAACTTGCCATTTATATAGTGGAAATTTTTTCCGACCCCAACTCCATCACCGGATGTCAGAATCGCCTCTCCGTCATAAGAAAAGCTATTGATTCGTTCTACCGTGTTCGAGCGAACAAAAAAGGGATAACGCCCACCCTCAATTCGATTTTGGGTATCTTTATTGCCGGTACCTACCGCGCAAACTTCCCCCAACCGTTTTTCTTCCCACGCCCCGTCAAATTCAGGGAAGCGGAGCTCGGGAACCTTTAATTTGTTTTTATTGGTGTTCATTAGCGGTTCCAATTAAAACGGGCGGGCAATGCCGAGTTCGTCACAAAACGCGGCGATTTCCTTATCGGTCTCTTCCATTCCGGCATCGAGCGCTTTCAGCTCTTCGGCGACGGCTTTCAAATCGACGGGTTCCTCTTCCTCGAACGTGTCGACATAGCGCGGGATGTTAAGGTTCCAGTCGTTCTCTTCGATCTCGGCGATGGTCGCTTCGTAGCTGTATTTGTCTTCGACCTTCCGCTCGCGGTAAGTGTCGACGATTTTTTCTACATCTTCGTCGCGCAGCATGTTCTGGTTTTTAACCTTCTCGAAATGTCCGTCGCCGGAGGCGTCGATAAAGAGAACCGAATCGTCTTTCTGGCGGCATTTTTTGATCACCAGAATGCAGGCGGGAATGCTGGTTCCATAAAACAGGTTGGCGGGCAGGCCGATCACGGCGTCGAGTACGTTCAACTCTTTGATCAGATATTCGCGGATATGCCCTTCGGCCGCGCCTCGGAACAGCACGCCGTGCGGCAGGACGCAGGCCATAGTGCCGTTGTCGGCGAGTTGATAGATCATGTGCTGCACAAAGGCGAAGTCGGCTTTACTGGTCGGGGCGAGTTTGCCGTATTCGGAAAAACGCTCGTCGCTCAGGTGCAACGGATTGTCTTTCCCTTTCCACTTGGCGGAGAACGGGGGATTAGCAACCACAGCCTCGAACCGCATGTTCAGGTGCTTCGGCTCTTCGAGCGTGTCTTCCTGCTGAATGTCGAAGTCGCGATAATGCACGTCGTGCAGGATCATGTTCATGCGCGCCAGGTTGTAGGTGGTGCGGTTCATCTCCTGCCCGAAAAACTCGGCCACTTTCGTCTCTTTGGCAACGCGCAACAGCAGCGAGCCGGATCCGCAAGTCGGGTCATATACCGAGCGGAGCTTCTTTTTGCCGATGGTGACGATCTTCGCCAAGATGGTGGAAATCTGTTGCGGCGTATAAAATTCGCCCGCCTTTTTACCGGCACCGGCAGCGAATTTGCCGATCAGGTATTCATAAGCGTCGCCCAGTACGTCGGCCTTCGTGTCGCCGAGTTTAAAATCAATCCCGTTCAAATGAGTGAGAATCGCGGAAATCAGCTCGTTCCGCGCGGAGACGCTGCGACCCAGCTTAGTGGATTGCAGATCCATATCCTCGAACAGCGCGGTGAAATCCTCTTCGCTCTCGGTGCCCATCGTGCTCTGCTCAATATGGGTCAGCACGCTTTCGAGTTCATCGAGGATATAGTTTGATACGGAACCGTCGCCTTCCCCGTTCTCCGCCTTGGAGTTGCCCTTCTTGGCAATCGTGTCGAACAGCTGGCCCGGCTCCAGGAAGTAGCCCAGTGTTTCGAGCGACTCATCACGGATCGCCTGCAGCAATTCCGGGTCGGTCAGCTTGTGGTAATCCTCCTCAGCCTCGCCCTGTAACAGGTTGTTCGCATAAAGCGCCTGTTTTTCGGAGAGATACTTATAGAAAATGAATCCGAGGATATAGTCGCGGAACTCATCCGCATGCATCTTCCCGCGCAACTCATCCGCAATATTCCAGAGCGTCTGCTCCAACTGCCGCTTCTGATCACCTGACATACAATCCCCTAAAAGTCCGTTGAAATTCTTCCCTCTGCCGCAATCAGCCACAAGGTGAAAAAGTTTTTAACAAAACAGCGATTCCTCTGGAAGAAAACGAGCCGATTATTTTCCCTGCGAAGCCCACTTTCAGCCTGCAAAATCAGGCGCACAGGGGATTCCCCCACAACGACCATCACTCAAAACACAAGCAAAAGAGAATCGGCCTGCTGAGAAATGACAAGGTGGGCGGAATTCGGGAGGCTGGAGGGGTAATTAACGGAACCAGCGTTCGACGGGATCTTCGAGCCCGATGCCGTGCATAAAGTTGTAGGTCGCGGTTTTCAGGGCCAGCCCTGTTGCGTCGAGGTCATAGTCGAAATGACCGTCAAACGGGATCTCGTTGACGGCGAAGCGGCCGGTTTCGTGCGGCAGGATTTCGATGCCGAATTTTTCGGGTTGTTCAGAGACCTCGCTGTGCGCGGTGGCGGCAAAGCGGTGCCAATAGGCCGAGTGCAGGATGCCGGCGGCGAAGAGCTGTCGGACCACATCGAGTGCATCGAGGGTTTCGTCGAAGGTCTGGGTCGGAAAGCCGTACATCAGGTACGTGTGAACCAGGATGCCCTCGTCGGCCAACAGTTCCATCACTCCTGCCGCGGATTCAACCTGTATGCCCTTCTGCATCAGTTTCAGCGTACGATCACTGGCGGTTTCCAGTCCGCCGGTAACAGCGATACAACCGGTTGCGGCCATTTTGCGGATTAATGTTTCTGAAAAGCGCGCTTCAAACCTTAGATTACCCCACCAGGTGATATTCAGTTTACGGCGCAGAAGTTCGTCGCAAAGGGGTTCCAGCAGCATGGGCGGGAGGGCCTCGTCGACAAAATGGAAGCCGGTCCGGCCCGTTTCGGCAATCACCTGTTCGATCCAATCGCAGATCGTGACCGCCTCAGCGGGGTCATAACGCTTGATGTAATCGATGGATGTGTCGCAGAACGCGCAACGGTGCCAATGACAGCCGTGCGCCAGCACCAGCTTGTTCCAGCGTCCGTCCGACCACAAACGGTTGACGGGGTTGAGCATTTCAAAAAGCTGCAGGTATTCACCCAGCGGGAGGCCGTCATAAACGGGTGCGGGCAATTCGTTATGCGCAACGGGCGGTACGCCTTCGGTATCGACAAAGCGAGCCGTGCCCTCTTCGCGCAGATAAGTACGAACCAACTCCGATGAGCCGGCTGCCAGCTGACGCAACGGCACCATGCCGGAATCGAGTGTTATGGAGTCGACATAATCAAAAATCGCGGGGTCGCTGAGTTCGCGCAGCTCGGTATTCACATACCCGCCGCCGAGCGTAATTTTCAAGTCGGGCTGCGCCTGTTTCATCGCCCGCGCAATGCGCAATGCGCCGTAAAGGCATCCGGGAAACGGCACGGTAATCGCAACTAATTCCGGCTGCTTGTCGGCCAATAACTGCCGCGCATGCTCATCCTGCCAGCGGTCGAATAGTGTGGGATCAGACTCCAGCGCCTGTTGCATCGGTTCAAACGAAGAAAGGGAGACCGCCAGCTTTTCGGCGTAACGCGCAAACCCGAATTTTTCGTCGGCAA
Organism: Verrucomicrobiota bacterium; assembly: GCA_042566005.1. Taxonomy (GTDB): domain Bacteria; phylum Verrucomicrobiota; class Kiritimatiellia; order Kiritimatiellales; family JBHORO01; genus JBHORO01. Next base: position 3,646 of record JBHORO010000030.1, on the reverse strand, counting down.
ACTTGGCGGCATCCGCGATATCGTCCAGGAACATGGTGGCCAGATAACGCGCGCGGTCCTGCAGGCCCATCGTGCCGAAGGCATACCCGAGCTGATCCTCGTTTTCAAAGGCGCGGCTCAGGTGCGGGCCTTCCGGCAAAAAACCGCGGTTTACAATTCGATAGGCCAGGCTGGAGTTGCGTCCCTGCAGAAAAGCAATGACGGGCTGAATGCGCTGAATATACTGCTCCTGCTGCTCAACAAACTCGCGCGCGGCCCACGAATCACGGACGGCCTCAAAAAGTTCCGGCAAACCCTCTGGAGAAAAGAGGCGCAGAAGCAGTTGCAGCGAAAGGTCGGCCTGTTGCGCGTCGTGTCCGAGCGAACGCAAATATCCCGTCAAAAGCGGCGTAGCCGCATACGGTGTATTCGGCTGCAACAGGGGCGGAGTAATAAGCAAAATATTCATGGAAGTGTTTTTAACGCAAAGGCGCAGAGGCGCAAAGAATGTTCTCTCCGCCGCTCTGCGCCTCTGCGTGAAACAAATTTAATTGCCGGACAATTCGAGAGAGCGGTCGCGGGCGGCGATCAGCCCGGCAACCAGGCCGTCGTTTACGCCGTATTTATCAAAAGTGGTTGTAGCCGCAAAAGTCGTACCGCCCTTGGAGGTCACCTTCGCGCGCAATTCGTCCGCCGCCTCACCGGACTGGTCCATCAGCTTGGCGGAACCCTCGACCGTCGCCAGCGCGAGCTTGCGCGCCGTTTCCGGTTTGAGTCCCATTTCATCCGCGGCCGCCAGCATGGATTCAAGCAGATAGAAAACATAGGCCGGGCCGCTGCCGCTTAGAGCTGTCACCGCATCCAGTTCATTTTCCTTAACTTCGACCGCCACGCCAACAGCGCTCAGGATATCGCTAGTCAACTGCAGGTCATCAGCAGTGGCCGTGCTGCCCGCTGCATAGCCAGCGGCGCCGCAACCGACCAGCGCCGGCGTATTCGGCATGACGCGCACCACGCGCACATTTGCATTCAAAACATCCTCGATCCGGACCGCCGTAACTCCGGCCATGATGCTGACGAACAGTTTGCCCTCGCAGGATTCCCCGGCAAACGTAGCCGCCGCCTCATCCAGCATCTGCGGCTTGACCGCCAGCACAATCACATCGGATTCCGCCACCGCGGCCTTATTATCCGCCGTCGCCTGTGTGCCGTAGGTATCTTTGAAAAACTGGAGGCGCTCCTCGCGGATGTCCGTGACAGTTACATCGCCCGCCGCAAAAACACCCTGTTTGATAATTCCACTGACAATGGCTTCCGCCATGTTTCCTGCACCGATAAAAGCTATCTTCATTACTTCTCCAAATTCGATTCAAATCATTCAGCACTTCAAACGAGCAACCGACGACCTTATACACCAGATCTTTGTGCAAGACCTCCGACATAACAACCTCCCGAAAAGACAGTACCCGCATCTTTTCAAGAATTGCCATTCGTATCAATTCGTGTTCATTCGTGGTTCTATTTATAATCGCGGGCGCCGAAAAGGCTGGAGCCGACGCGGACAAAGGTGGCGCCCTCTTCAATAGCGACTTCAAAATCGCCCGACATGCCCATCGAGAGTTCCGGCAGCGGCGTGCCCGTTTCCTCCTGCACGCGGTCACGCAGTTCGCGCAGGGCGACAAAATGTTTGCGCGCGTCGTCCGGATTAACGGCAAACGGCGGAATAGTCATCAGTCCGTGAACTTCGATGTTGCTCATCTGGTTGGCCGCCTCAATGACGCCGGCCACCTCATCGGGGGCCATGCCGGATTTGGAGGCCTCGCCGGAAACGTTGACCTGCAGCAATACCGGCATAATTTTGCCGGTGCGCTTATCGATCTCTTCCAGCAGTTTGAGCGAGTCCACCGAATGGATCATCGTCACGAGGTTGACCACCTGTTTCACTTTGTTCCGCTGCAGGGTTCCGATCAGGTGCCACTCGAGATTTGACGGACACATCGGCACTTTAGACTGCAGTTCCTGCACGCGGTTTTCGCCGAACAGAGTCAGGCCGCATTCGGCAGCCTCACGCACACGGTCCGGCCCGTAGGTCTTGGAAACCGCAACCAGCGTCACATCGTCAACCGGGCGCCCTGCCCGTTCACAGGCGGCCGCAATGCGAGCCTGAATTTCATCCAGTCGTTCCTGAAAAGTACTCATCAATCGAATCCCTTATACCGCTCTGCGCTGTTTTTTGGCGCACATGCGTACAATCAAAATTTCAAGCAGCACACCGCCCGAGAGGCCGGTGGTTACGAGCTGGCGATGCGTTTCAAGCAGCCAGTCGAGCCGCTCATTCAATTCGGCGGCGGCATATTTTTTAGCCTGTCCGGCCAACAGTCCCGCGCGGAAGGAGTGGATCGAGCGCGGGACGGGCGTCATGCCCGAGAGCAACTGGTCAACCTTCGGGTTTTCGGACCATTTAAGGTTTACCCGACGCCCGTAAGCATCAACGCTCAGTACGCGGCAATCGATACAATCACGGAACAGCGCCAGTTCGCGAAAGCGGTTTTCAATCGCGATAATCATCGCAACTGCATTGTCGCCCTGAAACAGAAGCTGGTTCAAAACCTGCAAGGCCAGCGGCAGATTGCGCTCTGCCACTGCATCGACCAAATCCCAGGTGGCCGAATCCTTGGACGCGGAAACAATCATCGCCACATCTTCCGGTGTCACCGAGTCGCGGTCACCGAGATAGAGTGACAGTTTTTCCACTTCCTGGGCGATGGAACGCGTATCGAATCCCGTCTTGCCGAGGAAGCGCTCCATCGTCTGGCCATCCATGCGGATGCCCTTTTCCGTCAGCAGCGTGCGCGCCTTCTCTTCAGCCAGGGGCCGGGCCTGATAGTCGCGTTCGGGAATCGCGAACTCCTGTACTGCACCTGCCTTGTTGCAGGCTTTATAGAAGGCACCGCGCTTGTCGATTTTCGTGGCACTGATAATCAGGAACTGGTCCGGGCCGAGCCCGTTCGCGACTTCATCCTTGAGCTGAGCGATCACCTCTTTCAGTTCCTCGGACGCCCGAAAGCCGGAGCCGAGGAATGTGACTCCGCGCAGCCAGACCACCTTTCGTCCGCCAAAGAAACCGATCGTGCGCAACGCGCCGATACAGCGTTTGATACAATTGATCGCCTCGTCCGAGTTGGCGGAATCGCCTTCGAGCGTCTCCATACCGAGCGCCTGCTCTTCCGGCGGGCATAATGCGTTCACGATCTTTTCAGCCGCCTGATGCGCCAGAAAATCGTCTTCCCCAAAAACCAGATGGACTTGCGCGTCCTCCGGATTCACCTGTTCTGTCTTCTTTTTCGCCATAATAAGAGCGGCATTTTAGCGATTCGCCCGATCCGAAACAGCAAAAAGAGAACACAGTTTGTTTTTAAAACCGTGCTATTGTTCAGCCCCGCCTTTTCGTGCTAAAGATTGAGTCAAATTCAGGGAGCAAATATGAGCAACAGACCGCTGTGGGCGCCGTGGCGTATTGAGTATATTTTAAGCGAAAAAAACGGGAATTGTTTCCTGTGCGACATCTTTAACGCACCCGAGTCCGATGACCGCAAAAACCTGTTACTCCACCGCGGCCAAACCTGCGCAGTTACCATGAACCGCTATCCTTATAATGGCGGACATC
>JBHORO010000003.1:0-63914 GCA_042566005.1 Verrucomicrobiota bacterium | reverse complement strand
TCCAGCGGAGCGTTGACGATCAGTGTGTTTGTATCTTTGTCAGCCAGAATGATGACTTCTTCTTCGGCGTAGTCGATCGATGGGGATGCGCCGTTTGAGGAGGAAGAACCGTTACTTTTCTTGGTGGAATTTTTGGCGGCCGTTTTTTTCTTAGCGTTGTTTGTCTTCTTTTGCGTCGCTTGAGTGGTTGGCTGCTGGGCTTTCTGTGCGCCGTATTTTTTCTGTTTTTCCAGTGCCTGCTTGTGCAGGTCGGAGTAGAGCGAGTTCAGGGTTTTCGCAATGGTGTCTGCGTCGATAACCTGGATGTGGTAGACGCGGGTGACGCGTTCGTTGGCGCCCTCGGCGCTGTCGAGGATCTTGATCCAGTGTTTGATCTCTTCGTGCATGCTTTCCGGGGCATTGTGAACCACGACCATATTCAGACGCGCGATCGGGATAAAGCGAATGGTGGAGCCGTCGCCGCCCGCCCGGCGGTAGAAGAGGTTGTTGAGCTCGTTGGACAGGTCGCCTGCATCCGCGTGTTTGATCATGTAGTGCGTGAGCATGGCCGGCGGCATATCGATCAGCTTGAGAAGTTCTTCGGTCTGGCGCAGATAATCCTTGGTGCCTGATACCAGCAGGGTGCTGGATCCGTTTTGAGGGAAGATGCGTGACGGTTTGCCGTCGATGGTGTTCAGGATATCGGCGGCGTGAGCGGCGGTGATGTGTTTCACTTTGAGTACACCGATGATGGCTGTACCGCCGTTGAGCTCGTTATTATCGCCGGCTGCTACAATCGGGCGGAGCTTGGAGGGAGAGAAGACCCAGACGCGTCCGCGCTGAAGGCGCTGTACGCCGGCTGTTTCCAGAATCGCATCGAAAAGCAGTAGTTTGTTGTTACGTTTCCATTCCGTGATGTCGCCTGCACGAACGCTCACTTCCTGCGCCACGTTGACCGAAGGGGAAATGATAAATTCCATCTTCAGGTCGCGGCAGAGAGTTTCGATGCAGTCTTTGAGCGTGATGTTTTCCCAGTTGACGGCTACATCCGCGGCTGCTCCGCCTGCTTTCACTCGTGTTTCGAGTGCCCCCGGGGATTTTGCAGAAGCCGATCTTTCTGCCGCTCTGCGCGCCTTGCGTTCCGCTTTGCGTGCGGCTTTTGCGTCATCTGTATCCTGTGCGGATATGTTCAGACAGACGGACCAAATCAATACGGGAATCAGAAGCTGCCGAAAGGTTCTCAAACTACAATTATTCATGTTCTCTCTCCTATAAAAAGCGCTGCAAAAAATGTTAGTCGCCGCAACTGACGATTCGGTTACAAAAAAAAGAAGGAAGTTTGTTGGGCACTTCCTATTGGTATAATTTTGCAAAAGAAATTATACAATTGGATGGCCTTTGTAAAACAGGGACCGGTGGAAATAGACGGAAGGGCGGCTGGTCCGGGCAGGATAAAAATTTGCAGATTTATACTTTACTATGTCGATAAACAAACTAAGGTGCAGACGAATCAACGAGGTAAGGATTTATGAAAACGATTTTTGGTAAAGAGGGTGTCGGGGCGCTGCAGGCGGAACTGGAAGGCAAGTCGCCGGTCGAGGTTCTTCGCTGGGCGGCGGCTAATCTGGAGAGCCCGCTGTTCGCGAGTTCGCTGGGGCAGGAGGATCAGGTTATTACCGATCTGATCGCTCGCTATGAGATTGCGCTGCCGATCATCACGCTGGATACGGGGCGCCTGTTTCCGGAAACGTATGATCTGCTGGCGGAGACGGAAAAGCGCTACGGCTTGAAGGTGCGTGTGCTGTTTCCGGATGCGACGGAAGTCGAAGAGATGGTTGATGAGCATGGCGTGAACCTGTTCCGCGAGAGCATCGAAAACCGCAAGCTCTGTTGCGGCGTTCGCAAAATTCATCCATTGCGTCGCGCATTGGCGGAGGCGGACGGTTGGGTCTGCGGTCTGCGTCGTGATCAGGGAACGACTCGTACGAACCTGCAGGTGGTCGAATGGGACGAGGGCAACGGAATCGTAAAACTCAACCCGCTCTACGATTGGTCGCTGGAGCAGGTGCAGGATTACATCAGGGAAAACGATGTTCCGTACAATCCGCTGCACGACAAAGGATTTATCAGTATTGGTTGCGCAAGCTGTACCCGCGCGGTTCAGCCCGGTGAGGATATCCGCGCCGGACGCTGGTGGTGGGAACGGCCGGAACAGAAAGAGTGCGGCCTGCATTTTGTTAATGGAAAATTTGTGAGAACGAAAGATCTGGAGGGAAATAGTCATGAGTAAGTATCAGCTAAGTCAGTTGAAGCAGTTGGAGGCCGAGAGTATCCGGATTATCCGCGATGCCTACAGTCAGTTTGAGAATCCGGTAATGCTCTATTCTATCGGCAAGGATTCCGGCGTGATGGTGCGACTGGCGCAGAAAGCCTTCTATCCGGGCAAAGTGCCGTTCCCGTTGCTGCATGTGAACTCCACCTTTAAGTTTCGTGAGATGATCACGTTCCGTGACCAGTTCTGCAAAGAGAACGGACTGGACCTGATCGAGCATATCAACAAGGAAGGCCAGGAGGCTGGTGCGAATCCGTTCGATTTGGGCAGCCGTAAATACACGGACCTGATGAAGACGCAGGCGCTGTTGCAGGCGTTGGATGCCGGCAAGTATGACTGCGCGTTCGGCGGGGCCCGTCGTGACGAGGAAAAATCGCGCGCCAAAGAGCGTATTTTCTCCTTCCGCGACCAGAACCATCAGTGGGACCCGAAAAACCAGCGTCCGGAGCTGTGGTCGAATTTTAACGCCAAGATCAATCCGGGCGAGAGTGTGCGCGTGTTCCCGCTGTCCAACTGGACGGAGCTGGATATCTGGCAGTATATCCGTCTCGAGAATATTCCGCTGGTACCGCTTTATCTCGCCAAAGAGCGCCCGGTGGTCGAACGCGACGGTGTGCTGATCATGGTTGATGACGAACGCTTCCCGCTCTTGCCGGGTGAGAAGCCGGAGATGCGTAAAGTCCGCTTCCGTACGCTGGGCTGCTACCCGCTCACGGGTGCGGTGGAGTCGGAAGCCGATACGGTCGAGAAAATTGTGGAAGAGATGATGACGACCCGCGTCAGCGAACGTTCCACCCGCGTGATTGACCAGGATGGCGATTCCTCAATGGAGGACAAAAAACGCGAAGGCTACTTTTAAACCAGCGATTTTAACGGAGATTTAAAATGAATATTGATCACTTTTTGGACCAACACGAAAACAAGAGTCTGTTGCGTCTGCTGACCTGCGGGTCGGTGGACGACGGCAAGTCGACTCTGATTGGGCGTCTGCTGTACGACAGCAAGCTGATCTTTGACGATCAGCTCAGTACGCTGCACAAAGACAGCGCCAAAGTCGGTAATGCCGGTGAGGGCGAAATCGACTACGCGCTGCTGCTGGACGGACTGAAGGCGGAGCGTGAGCAGGGTATCACGATCGATGTGGCCTACCGCTACTTCGCGACGCCGAAACGTAAATTCATCATCGCGGATACGCCGGGACATGAGCAGTACACCCGTAACATGGCTACGGGCGCGTCGACGGCCGATCTGGCCGTGATTTTGATCGATGCCCGTAAAGGCGTGATTACGCAGACCCGACGTCACAGCTTCATCGTGTCGTTGCTTGGCATCAAGCACGTCGTGGTGGCGGTTAACAAGATGGACTTGGTAGACTTCAGCGAAGAGCGTTTCAATGAGATCAAAGCTGAGTTCGAAGAGTTCAGCGCGGATCTGGATATTCCGGACGTGCAGTTCATCCCGCTGTCGGCGCTCAAAGGCGACAATGTGGTGGATGCCTCCGAGCAGACGCCTTGGTATAAAGGCGAGCCGCTGTTGGCGACGCTGGAGGATATCGATACTTCCGCGGATCGCAACCTGTCGGATTTCCGTTTCCCGGTTCAGCTGGTGACGCGTCCGGACCTGCATTTCCGTGGGTTTGCGGGCACAGTGAGTTCCGGTGTGGTTCGCCCGGGCGATCGCATTAAGGCGCTGCCGTCGCTGAAAGAGTCGACCGTGAAGCGCATTGTGACTGCTGACGGCGACCTCGAAGAGGCTTTTGCTTCGCAGGCGGTGACGATTGAACTGAATGATGAGATTGATATCAGCTCGGGCGAGATGATTGTTCACGCTGAAAACCTGCCGCACGTTGCGGCGCATTTTGAAGCAAGCATCGTTTGGATGTCCGAGACTCCGCTGGCGAAAGGTAAGACCTATCAGATTCGTCACACGAGCCGTACGACGAAGGCGCGTATTTCCGAGCTGCAGTATCATGTGGATATCAACACGCTCAAAAAAGAGAAGGCACAGTCGCTGGAGTTGAACCAGATCGGACGCCTGACGCTGACGACGCATCTGCCGCTGTTCTTTGATGCCTACGGCGATAACCACGAAACCGGCAGTTTTGTGCTGATCGATCCGATCACCAACAATACGGTCGGAGCGGGCATGATTGAGCGTCATCAGCTGGCGGCAGGTGATCCGGAGGGCGCGGATACAACCGCATCGCATCCGCTCGAAGCGCAGGTTGATAAACGCGAGTTCCTGTGGGAGCGCGGTTTGGTTGATCCGGCGACACGTGCGGCGCGCAATAGACACAAGGGTAAAACCGTGCTGTTTGTGGGTGACGTTGGTGTAGACAAGCTGGACCTTGCGCGTCGTTTGGAATTGCAGCTGTTTAATGCGGGCCGTCAGTCGTACTACCTGGGGATCTCCAGCCTGCTTGAAGGTCTGGATGCGGATATCGGCAGTAACTTCTTTGACCGCGATGAGCATATTCGTCGCGTCGGTGAGCTGTCACGTATCCTGACTGATTCCGGCCTGATTTTTATCAGTTCGCTGGATCGTGCGGATGAGGTCGATTTGCAGAAACTTAAGATTCTGAATTCTCCGAACGAACTGTTTGTTGTTAATGTCGGCGACAATACGCTGCAGAATTACGAGGTGGATGTGAGTATTCCGGCCGATCTGGATCCGAAAGAGGCGATCAATCAGGTTCTTGAAAAACTCAACCGCCAGCAGGTGATTCTGGATTACCAGATTTAACGGGACGATTGATGAGTTCAGAGAAGGCATACAGCTGTAATATTAAGCAGAAGCAAAAAGGGCGCTTTGCGCTGCGTCTGCGCGCGGTCGGCGGAGATCTGACCGCCGCGCAGTTGCAGGCCATAGCGTCCGTCGCGGAAAAGTACGGCAAGGGCGGGGTGCATCTCACCTCGCGCCAAGGCGTGGAAATTCACGAGGTGGAAACCGAAAGCCTGAAAGCTGCACAGGCGGAGCTGGAATCAGCAGGCTTGAAAATGGGTGCTGAGGGAAATCGCGTACGAATCGTGATTGCCTGTCCCGGCAACGCCACCTGCCGCTACGGCTCCATCGACACCAAGGCGATGGCCGCTGAGCTGGACCGCCGCTATTTCCGGATGGAGACACCCTATAAGGTGAAAATCGGGGTAACTGGCTGTCCGAACAACTGCGGCAAAGCGCGCGAGGCCGATATTGGTATTATGGGGACCCGCATCCCGAGCTGGGAGCGCGGGGATTGCATTGACTGTAACCTCTGCGTAAATTTGTGCGCGCCGAAAGCCATTACAGAAAAGAACGGCGAGTATCTGCGCGATGAAGAGAAATGCATCAACTGTAGTGCCTGTACGGTGCGTTGTCCGAAGGGGTGCTGGACGGCCGACTCATACGGCTACAGCGTGCTGATTGGCGGAACGCTCGGTAAACGGCCGCGTCTGGCTGTTCCGCTGGCGGAAAACATCGCCACGCAGGACGAGGTGCTTGAGCTGGTCGATAAAACCATTCGCTATTATAAGCAACACGGACGGTCCCGCGAACGACTGGGCCACATGTTGGACCGCTTGGATGAAAATAAAGTGCGGCAGGAGATTCTTGCAGGGCAGGGAATATAATTTATGAAACTTTCTACAAAACCTCGTTACGGTTTGCGGATTCTGTTGCAGATCGCGGTGGATACGGAAGATGGCAAGCCGGCTGGCGGCAAAGATATTGCCAAGAAGCAGGACATCTCCACTGCCTATATGGAGCAGATTTTGATTCCGTTGCGTAACGCCGGAGTTATTACCGCGGTCCGCGGGCGCCACGGCGGCTACTTGCTCAACCGTCCTGCAGAAGAAATTACGGTCTTGGATATTATCGAAATCTTTGAAGGCAAGCTGGAGCTGGTCGAGAGCAGCGGTTGCGATACCTGCGATCAGGAGGACGTCTGTCCGACGCGTGAGGTATGGAATCGACTTTCCTCCGTGCTGCGTGAAGAGAGCGCGGCTATCACGGTTGCTGACCTGGCGGAAAAGATTAAAAAGAAAACCGCCCCTCCACCGGATTACATTATTTAAACTCGTTACGGTAAGTGATTCAGAGGCCCGCAAAATACGCGAAACAACCGCGAAATTTTGCGGGCTTTCTTTTTCCGTTAATTCGGGGTGTGCCTGATTAATAAAAAGGCGGCCGAAACGGGCCGCCTTTTGGGGTGCGTGCACGTCGTGCGCCCCGCGGACGGCTAAGCGAGCCGTCCTTACCTTATTTTAGCCGCAACTGCTGCAGCCTTTGCTCGGGCATCCACCTCCGCAACCGGATTCTTTCTTCGTTCGTGCTGGTACAGTCTGGCGTGAAACTTTCTGGATGCTGATCGCATCGACCGGGCAGGCCGCAACGCAGGCGCCGCAGCGAATGCAGTCTTCCTGATTCATCCAGATAATGTGTGTGTCCTGGTTGTTGGTTGATTCTTCCCAGCTGACAACCCGTCCTTCACCATCGTAATACAACTTCTTCACTTTGAGGATACATTCCGGACGCGGCTTGGCTTTGACGCACCAGTCGCAGTAGATGCATTTGTCGGTATCGATCTCGAACTTGTAGTGACAGCGGTAGCAGCGTTGCGTTTCATCAACGGCTAACTCTTCATCGAAGCCCTCTTCAACTTCTGCTTTCAAGTCGCGGTGCGTCAGCGGGATGGTTGGCATCTTCTGCGCGGACACGTAATCCATTTCGCGAATACGGCCGGTTTCGGTCGCATCGCTGACCTCCACCTGATCCACGATGCGGGTTTCACCCATCAGGAACAGATCCACATCGCGCGCGGTGTCTTTGGCGTGGCCAATCGCTGCAATGAGGGAGTTAGCGCCTTGCGCAAAGTCACCCGCCACGAAAATATTATCGACTGCGGTACGTGATGCGTTGCCGCTTTTCAGCCACTGATCCGTATCGACCAGTTTTTCGCGCAGTTCGCCGTCGATCCAGCTGGTGTCCGGGAACTGACCCGTTGCCAACAGAACGGTGTCGGCCGGCACATCGAATTCACTGCCTTCAATTTCCACCGGGCGGCGACGACCGCTGGCGTCCGGCTCACCCATTTCGGTGCGCACGAAACGCATGTGCGTCAGTTTGTCGTCCGCGCCGATATATTCTTTCGGGCTGACCATGAACTCCATCGGGATGCCTTCGTGTTCCAGCTCTTCCAGTTCGCCTGGAGTCACTTGCATTTCGTGCATGGAGCGGCGATACCAGACGCATACTTTTTCGGCAGGCATACGCAGGATCGATTTTTCAACGGCAGTCTTTTCGTCTTCCACTTCCAGTTCGACCGTTGTAGCGCCGAGGCGTCGGGCCGCGCGGGCGCAGTCCATAGCCGTAAAGCCGCCGCCGATGACCACGACGTGATCGCCGATGTCGGCCTGCTCGGTTTCATTGACTTCCAGTAGGAAGTCGAGGCCGTGGCGGATACCCTCGAGCTCGCTGCCTGGCAGGTTCAACAGATTGCGGCGCAGGGTTCCCGCGGCCATTACGACGGCGTCGTTTTCAGCCTGAAGCTGATCCAGGGTGATATCTTCGCCTATCGCGGTGTTGCACTGGATTTTGACACCCAGCGCTTCAATCTGGCCGATTTCGCGAGCGATAATGTCGCGCGGCAGACGGAATTCAGGGATGCCCTGATTCATCATGCCGCCTGGCTTGTTGTGCTTTTCGTACACCGTGACTTCGTGACCATAGAGCGCGAGGTTGCGCGCAGCGGCCAGTCCGGCCGGACCGGAACCGATGATCGCAACTTTCTTGCCGGTTTTGTGGAACCATTTTTTCATCACGACCGGCTCCTGCTTGCGCAGGTCAGCGGCGGAGCGTTTGGAGAAGCAGATGGATACGGATTCCCCGAGATTCTCCCAGCCGTGGCGGCATTTTTCCTCGCACGGACGGGCGCAGACGCGGCCGAGCACGGCGGGGAATACGTTGCATTCCAGGTTGATGCGGTACGCTTTTTCGTAGTCGCCTTCGTAAATCGCGGTCAGGTAGGACGGGATGTCCGTTTTGGCCGGGCAGGCCTCCTGACACGGGACGTTGCGCGAGCACCAGTCAAAGTCTTTTGCGGCGTTGGCGATGCCGAGTTTTTTGGAGATCGGCTGGAAGGGGTAGGGCGTATCGCCCGCTTCGCGGGTCTCGTAAGAGGCGCCCATTTCATAGTGCGGCACTTTCGTGTGCGCGGCTTCCATGGCCGACGGTACCGGCTGGCATTGGTCGATGATTTCCTGCACCCATGCTTCGTTGAACCCTTTTTCCTGGGCGCGAAGCGCGAAGAAGTTGGCGGAATAGATGTCGCCTTTGCTGTCGCCGCGCAGGAGGTAGGCCTTGGCCATTCGGGCGCAGACCTCGCCGGTGTCCGGCACGCCTGCGTCGCAGAGCAGCGTGAGCGTGTCCCGGGCGCGGTTTTCGTTTAGCAGGGCATCTGCCTGTTTAATCAAATCACTCATGTCAGACTCCAAATCAGTTAAGTTTCAACGCGGCGCGGAAGGCATCCACGGAAACGCGCGTTACAAAGTCGGTAAAGTGTTCCTCCGGCGAGGTTCGTGCGGCCAGATAGAACTCGAGGATGGCGCGCACGAACGGGGCCACTTCCTCAGCCTGCACATCGCCCAGCAGCTGGCCGACGCGGCCCGCTTCGCTCAGCTTGCCGCCTAGGAATACGGAGAAGCCCTCTTTGCTGGTACCGTCCTCCTGACGGGTACGTCGGCCACGCAGGCCGATGTCCGCGATCCAGGCGTGGGCGCAGTTGTTCGGACAGCCGTTCATGTTGATCCGGATCGGTCCGACCTGTTCCCAGAAATTTTTGTCTGCGGCAAACTCGTCGTACAGGCGATGGTAAGCTCGCGGTGTGTCAGAGACCGCCATGCGGCATTCAGTCGTGCCGACACAGGCCACTATGTCCGGCAGGCGCTCGTGCCCTTCGGTGCGGTAGCCCGCAGCATGGATTTCATCCAGCAGTGGCTGTACATTTGCCGTCGGGACGTGATGGATCTCCGCGTTCTGGCGGTTGGTGAACATCACTTCGCCGCCGCCGAACGTATCGGCCCAGTCGCAGAGGCGGTTCGCGTCGTCCAGTTTCAGCTCAGAGCGCTGAATCATAATGCGGACCGTGTTGAGACCTTCCTGGCGCTGTTCGATTACTTCTTGTCCGTCGAGGTACATGCGCCCGATCTCTGCGTCCGGATTTTTGGTGTAAATGATTTTATCCAGCCCTTCAATGCCGCGCTCTTTCATGATGTCGATCAAGCAGTCGCCGAATCCCTTGGCGCCCATGTTGTCGACCACAAACTTCAGGCGGGCAAAGGAACGCTTCTGCCGCTGCCTGCGTTACCGGCATGGCCAGTTCATCGGGCACCCAGTCGAAAATACGTTGAGCCAAAACCGGGCGAGCGCCGAGCCCGCCGCCCGCGTGGTAGGTCCAGCCGAATTCGCCGTCGCGTTCGGTCGGCACCCAGCCCTGACAGTTCATCAGCGTCTGGGCGCAGGCCTTGTCGCAACCGGCGACAGAAATTTTGTGTTTACGCGGAAAGTTGCGCTGTAGGTCCTGCAGTTCGTGGTCGACGGCCATTGCCTCCAGTAACGGGCGTATGCGGTCGCCGACTTCATGCTTGCAGACGCCCTGCAGGGAGCAGGTAACCAGGTTACGGGTCACATCACCGCAGCCGTTTTTGGTGGTGATGCCGACTTCGGCCATGCCTTCGATAATTTTGTAGATATCCTCTTTGCGGATCCAGTGGAACTGGAGCGTCTGGCGGGTGGTGATGCATAGCTCGCCCTGCGCATATTTATCGGCCAGCTCGATCGCTTTGCGGAATTGTTTGGTTGTTACGATCCCGCCCGGAATCACGATGCGGATCATAAAAAAGTTGGACTGGAGCTGCTGGTAGACACCGCTCCACTTGAACATCGCAATTATATTCGGTGTCAGCTCCTCGGTCGGAGTCTTTGCAATCTCACGAAAATCAAAATCCGGATCTATCTCGAGTTTATCTTTTTCAGCTTGGGTTAAATCTGGTTTAGCTGGCATAGGTCTACCTCCTTGTCAAAAAGCGTTAAATTAGTGGGTGTGAAAGCGGAGTGCAAAGCGGAAAGCCACCAAATTGGTGTCTTTTGTGAGGTGTAGTGCTGGAGGGAGGGTTATGGGGTGAGTGTATGGGCGTGTAAGTAAGGTTTGGTGAGGCGATGAGATTCTGTCCGAGTTTTCTCGTTGGCCTGACATTTAATCCATCCTTTTGCAATATCATTGCGGTTGCGGGGACCTTGATTATTACTCTGCAAAAGATTCTGTGGCAAACAAAACTGCCTGTGCTCTAGATAAGGCGGGGCCGAGGAAACGGACACTAGTTGAGCAAGCAATGGGGACAGGGGTTGAGCGGTTTGCCGGCCGGGCATTGTATGAAGAAGCCTTGTGCTCAGATTCGCTTATGCTGTACGAGTAACGACATGGCACATCATTCTGTGGTAACAATCTTCGTTGCAAGACATCATGAATTATTAGCCCGACATGCCGATGCTTCAATAGTTTGTTTTATGTGAAAATAATGCACTAGTCTGGTGTGGGAATGTTTAACGTTCAACACGGAACATCGAACATACAAGTTTGGCACGCGGAAGATCAGGGTGGTTCCGTGTTGGGTATTCGATGTTGAACGCTGTGTTGTAGAAAATGGTGGGCGTAACAGGATTGATTCGCGTGGCCTTTGCCTCGCTCACCCTGCGGGCGTTTCGTGTTGCTCAACGTCTTGCTTCGCAATCGAACCTGCGGTTCTCATCCTGAGCATAGGATTAGCCGGTGTAGAGGGCTTGATTTGGTGCAGGGTACTTTGAGAAATGGTGGGCGTAACAGGATTCGAACCTGTGACCTCATGCATGTCAAGCATGCGCTCTAACCAACTGAGCTATACGCCCCCTGAGGAAGTAAAGGTTGGGAATATAGACAGGCCGGGCGGGCTTGTCAATTGTCCGCATTGAAAAAATATGTTTTTTAACCGGTAGCCTTTGGCGGGGTGGGAGCAGGGTGGTCAGGGCACAAAAAAACTCCACCTTGTGGTGGAGTTTTTGGCTTCATATTTCAGCGGGATTAGCTGAAGAAGCGGCGGATGCCCAGGATTCCGGCTGCGGCCAGTGAGAGCAGTGCCGCGGATGCAGGTTCCGGAACAGCCACTGCGTCGGGGGAGATGGCATTAGGTCTGGAGTTGGGGTTTACTGCAAACATTGTGTAGCTGCCAGTTGTCAGGTGTTCGCTGGTCGCGTCAAAGCCATCCGAGCCATATTCTGTTACATTCCACTGATCTGCGTAGATAGTTACCACATCTCCGCTGTTTAATTTCCCGGCCCCAAATTGTATCATGGAGTATGTGTTAAGTGCGCCGAACTCGCGAACTGTCCAGGTACCTGCTACTGTTTGTATCTCGCCACCGTTGACGCTATAACGCACTGCGTCGATGTTGCAGAAGTGTCTTGGGCTGGTGCCATCATCTTGACGCCCACAATCATGAGGCCGAATGGATCCTGGAATGAATCAGTCATGGTAACTTCGATATCTGTGCTAAGCTGCAGGGTGCCGGTTCCGTCGTATCCGTTGGCGTAATCGCCCGGGTTGTAGTCGACAGTGATGGGGATGAGGTCAGTCTGCGTGTTCTGTGCAAGCGCCAATACTCCAGGCGCCAGGATGTATAATGCTTTTTTTATTTTCTACTTATGGTTTGTTCAGGATCTTTAATTAATTTTTTAACTTATGCGTTGGCCCGGTGCGACACAATATTTTGCTGGAGGAAAGTACGTGAAATTACGCAACGGGAATTTGCCCGTTTGTTTTGTGATTTGCGGGGTTAGCGAGGGCCGAAGTAGTCGGCATCGGGCCCGGTATCGGAATGCGATTTTTCGGATACAGCTAAATAGGCGTTATCCGGGTGCGTTGGATTGGCTGGTTGCGGAGTGGAATGCTCCTGCGAGTGTTTTAAGAAAAAAGTGGTGGTGGGAGAAGGATTCGAACCTTCGAAGGCTGAGCCAACAGATTTACAGTCTGCCCCGTTTGACCGCTCCGGAATCCCACCGTTTGCTGCACTGGATGGTGCCGCAAAAAAACGCTTTGGTATAAGCGAATTTTTATTTCTCTTTTAAGGAAAAGTGGTGGTGGGAGAAGGATTCGAACCTTCGAAGGCTGAGCCAACAGATTTACAGTCTGCCCCGTTTGACCGCTCCGGAATCCCACCGTTTTGTATCACTTTCTCTCGAAAAGAGAGCCACTAAGATAGTGATTTCCGCGGGTTTGTCTATCCAGTTTTTCGCTTTTTTTTGTGGCTCCGGAAAAAGGGCGTCGGGGCAGTCCGTTTCAGCAGAATGATGGTGCTCGGGTTTTGCGGGTTGGCCGAGTTCTAATTGCTGTGGCACCAGTGTGTTCTATGAATGTTTGGCTGAGGGCGGGTGCTCGTTTGAGTGGAGAGGGTGAGTTGCCGGCTGTGATTTTTTATCGCGGCCTTGATGCCGGATGTTGCGAGTCCGGTTGTGAAAAATCATATTTTTTAGTGCATGGGCCGGGTTTTTACCGGCGCTGCTGACCGATGTAGACACCGCAGACGATGATGGCCATGCCGGTAAGGGTCAGCCAGTCGGGCGATTCGTCTGGCAGGATGGCCCAGCTCAGGGCGGCTCCGCCGACGGGGATCAGGAATTTCCAGATATTAAGTTTGGAGACTTTCAGTTTGCTCAGAAGCTGGAACCAGATGCCGAATCCGGCCGCCGAAACAATGGCTAGCCATAACATTTGTGCGTAAAACATCGGTGGCAACTTAAGATTTGGGATGCCTTCAACGGGCAGGGCGATCAGCAACAGGGCGCCGCCGCCGATCAGCATCTGGATGCAGTTAAGGTGGATGGCATTTACGCCGCCGCGCTGGCGGGCAACGACGACGTTGCCGAAGGCGGAGACTACGGACCCCAGCAATAAGATTCCCATCCCGAGCAGTTCTTCGGCGCCGACGGGCGTCCACGGTTTGGTGGCCAGGCTGATCATGGCAACTCCGCAGATGCCGAGTCCGGTACTGATGAGTGTGCGGCGGCTGAGTTTGTCGTCGTGCATCGCAAAGTGGGCCACGATCGCGCTGATGAGCGGGCCGGTTCCGATCAGGATGGCCGCCTGCGCGCCGCGCACGAGGGTCATTGCGATGAAGAAGCCGGCGTAAAGCAGGATGGTTTGAAAGAGGCTGACGAGCAGTACGGTTTTCAGATTCGTGCGCAGCAGCCGGAACGGGCGGATCAGCGAACCGCAAAGAGGCAGCTGGATTAATCCGGCGATGATAAAACGGATCCCGGCCATGGAGAGGGGGTCCATATGTTCCAGGGCCAGCTTGATTACGGCAAAGGGCGTTGCCCACAGCAAACAGGCTGCTATGGCCATTAGATTATTTCGAATGTTACTTCCGTAAGGCATAAGCGCGGAGTTGTTACATTATTGGGGGCGGATCGCACGAACTTTCTTCATGCGATCTGGAGTCGTTGCTTGACGATTTTCAGATTGGTGATTAATTTTTAAGACCTCACCGGTCGCTATGCCTGAGCGCGTCAACGCGTTATGTATAGGGCTAATTAAGGGAACCTGAACCGAAAGGAGAACCGTATGAAAAACATTCCCATTGATGGGGTCCGCAACTTTGCTCTAATGGGCCACACTGGTAGCGGGAAAACTTCACTGGTCGACGACATCCTCTTTAAATTGGGAGTGGTTGAGCGCGCGGGTTCTCCGGAAAACGGTACTAGTGTGGCCGATTGGACTGAAGAAGAGCGGGCACATGAGATGACTATCTGGTCGAAACCTTTTGATGGTGTCTATACGGCAGCCAGCGGCCGCGTTCGCCGTCTGGTCATGCTGGATACACCCGGATACGCTGACTTTATTGGTGGAATGGTTGCTGCGGCGGAAGTGACCGATGCCGCGCTGATTACATTGGATTCAACTTCGGGCATTCAGGTGGGTACAATGCGTGCCTGGCGTGCCTGTGAAAAACGCAACCTGCCGCGCGGGATTGCCGTTACCGGGATGGATAAAGACGGGGCGGATTTTGAAACGTCGCTTTCTATTATACAGACGCAGTGGGGCGAGGGACGTTGTGTCCCGGTTGTGTTGCCGACTTCTGACGGTAAAAGTTCCATTGATGTTCTGAATACAAAAATGGTCGATGTGCCGGACGATATGAAAGATCGCGTTAAAGCGATTAAGGATCATCTGATTGAACTCGCGGCGGAAACCGACGATTCCCTGATCGAAAAATATTTTAATGGCGAAGAGCTGAGCGCGGATGAGTTTTCCGACGGTATCCGTAAGGCCGTGCACGACGCACACCTGATCCCGGTCTTCGCGACTTCGGCCAAAGCTGATATCGGCGTGAAAGAGATGATGGACAGCATCAGCCGTCTGTTCCCGTCGCCGCATGACTATCCGGTTAACTGCGCTGAAGGTAATCAGATCTCGGCGGAAGAGGACCAGCCGTTCTCCGGTCAGGTCTGGCGTTGTTTCAACGATCCGTTTGTCGGCCAGATGACTTTCATGCGTGTTTACAGCGGTGTGCTCAAGCCGGGCATGGAGGTGTTCAACAGCGCTAAAGGCGTGAAGGAAAAAATCAACACGATCCTTTACGTTGATGGCAAAAAAACGACGGAGGCGAAAGAGGCTAAGGCGGGCGATATTGTTGCGCTGACTAAGCTGAAAGAGACGTTCCTGAATGACACGCTTTGTGAAAACGGCAGCAACATCAAGTTCGATCCGATCGTATTCCCGAATCCTGTGACGGCCTATGCGATTCATCCTAAGGGTAAAGGGGACGAGGATAAAATCGGTCTGGCTTTGAGCCGTGCTGCTGATGAGGATCCGTCTATTCGAGTGGATCATAACAAAGAAACGCGCGAAGTGGTGATCTGGGGCATGGGTGATCTGCATCTGGATGTGACGCTTGAGCATATCAAAAACCGCAGTAATGTGGATTTGGATCACAGCATCCCGAAAGTGGCCTATCGGGAGACCATTACGGGCAAAGCCGAAGGACATTACCGTCACAGAAAACAGTCGGGCGGTCGTGGTCAGTATGGTGAGTGTTTTGTGCGCGTTGCTCCGAAAGCTGAGTACGAGTCGGATTGGTTCCTGAACAAAATCGTCGGCGGCGCGATTCCGGGCGGATTTATCCAGGCCTGTGAAAAAGGGTTTGTCGAAGGCCTGAATAAAGGGCCGCTGGTTGGTGCGGAAGTTATCAATGTGAAAGTTGAGCTGTATGACGGGTCGTATCACGATGTGGATTCCAGTGAAGTGGCTTTCAAAATCGCGGGTTCACGCGCATTGCACGAGGCGATTGAAAAAGCGAAGCCTGCTCTGTTGGAGCCGATCATGAATGTGAAGGTGCATGTCACTGAAGGGTTTATGGGTGATATCAGCGGGCTGTTGAATTCCAAGCGCGGCCGGATCATCGGTATGGGTCAGGATGACGGATTGCAGGTGATTGAGGCGGATGTGCCGCAGGTGGAAATGTTCCGTTTCTGTTCTGAACTTCGTTCGCTGACCGGCGGTCAGGGTTCATTTGAAATGGAGTTTTCGCGATATGACCAGGTGCCGGCCAATTTGGCACAAAGGGTGATCAGCCAAGCTTCGGCTGAGCCAGTGATGGCATAATCTCGTTAAAGGGGCGCCAAACGGCGCCTCTTTTTTGTTGGGGCTTTGGTATAGGCTTGTCATGTAAAGGAGCGTGCTTATATAAGGTTCTTATTAGCACGCTGTTTAGTTTTGAAGCTTTAGGAGGCAACAAATGAAAAAGTCCATTTTGATGGCAATGTCCGCATCTATCTTGCTTACGGGTTGTTTGGTTAAAAAATCAGATTACGAGGCCGAGCAGGCGGCACATGAGGCGACAAGACTGGAGTTGGTGAAAGTCAGCGCAGAGCTGGCGAGTGCCTCCGCGAAATTTGAAGCGAATGTCTTAGAGTTGAATAACGTGAAGGGTGAGCTTCCTCCGCTTCGTTTGGAGTTGAGCAAAAGCCGTGCAGCTTTGATTTCAGCTCAGCAGGAAGTTGAAAAGCTGAAAGCCGAAAGCTCAATGTCATCTAAGCGCGCGACTGAATTGGCTTCTCAGCTGGCCGTTGCCGAGAAAAAAGTTGCTGACGCGAAAGAACTTTTCACTCAGCGCCTTCTGGAACTGAAAATGCAGGCTGAAGCGGGGCTCGCTGAAGTGAATGCAAAGAACGAGCAGTTGCGCCGGTTCATGTTGGCTAATTTCTCTAGTGCCAATTTCAACGCAGCTTCGGCTTCGGCTGAAGAAGCGTCAGCGGTGGTGGTCGTTAAAAAATCTACGTCCGCGGTTGCTGCGGAAGCGCCGGCCGAAGGCACGGATAAATAGGCTGATGCGGCAGCGCATGTAGAAACTTTCTTTAAATCGATCTGAAAAGGCGGCCCAGCGGGCCGTCTTTTTTTTGTTCTGGCACATCATATTCTTTTCAGAGTCGTTGCGTTTGTTTATGTTAACGCATGTGTCTTTTGGATACGTTGGTGCTGCTTTTGTGAATAAAGAAAATGAACTCGACTGGCGCCGTTGCGCTTAAGGAGTGACGTGATGACTTTGTCGGACGCTGCCAGAGAACGTTTGACCGGGCTACTGCCCGCGGGAAGTGTCGGGTTTGAGGTGCAGGGCTACCTCGGAACCTGCAGCGGCAGCACGCCTGTTCTCAGACCCGTCGGCCAAACTCCTTCGGGTGAGGAGATTATTCAGGCGGGCGGCCTTCTTTTTTTCGTCAAACCCGATATGGCCGACCTGATCCGTGACTGCACTTTTGATTACGACCCCTCGTTTTTCGGTAAAGGACTGACCATGACCTGGACGCATCGGAACGGGTGCGCCTGCCATCAATGATTTTAAACGGTTAAAACGGAGAACAGAACTATGGCCCACGCAGCTCCCGCAAAGAAAAAAACGTGGTTCAGGAAACAGCCGATGATGCGCAAGGTGGAGATCGCATTGATCCCTGCGCTCATCGGTTCTGTTTATTATTTCGGATGGCGTTCTTTGGCGATGGTGGTCTGGGTGTCGTTGGTCGGGATGCTTGCTGAGTTTATCATGGCAAAACGGCGCGGCGATCCGGTGACTGAGGCCGTGTTTGTGACTTCGATGTTGTTCGGGCTTTCGCTTCCGCCGACGCTTCCGTTCTGGCAGGCCGCGGTCGGTATTGTGGTGGGCATCCTGTTTGGTAAAGAGGTGTTCGGTGGTTTTGCGCGTAACCCGTTCAACCCGGCGATTGTCGGTCGCGGATTTATTTACGTCTGCTTCCCGGTTGATATGACGAGTGGTTTTACTCCGGTCTGGAAGGGGTTTCCGGGCGGGTTCGCTCACTGGGCGGTACAGACTTTTTATGAGGGGATCGATGCCATGACGGCGGCGACTCCGATGTGGTCGCGCCGCGATTACGCTTATGAAGCCGGGCTGTTGAATCTGTTTCTCGGAAATATCGGGGATGTGTTCACCTCGTCGGACGGTGTGACCCGCGCGCTGGCGGCCGGATCCATGGGCGAGGTTTCCGCGTTACTGGTATTCATCGGCGGAATTTATCTGCTCTGGACTAAGACGGCGAATTGGCGGCTGACGGTCAGTACGTTGGGCGGTGCGGTCACGGCAACGGTGATCTTTCGCTATTTCCTGGGTGCGGAAAAGGTTCCGCCCGTACTTTGGACGCTTTGCTCTGGCGCGATGCTGTATGCGGCCTTCTTTATGGTTACCGACCCGATCAGTGCACCGAAAAATAAAAACGCGCAGCTGATCTACGGGGCGTTTATCGGGTTTATGATTGTGTTCTTCCGCTGGAAGGCGGTTTTCGCCGGCGGGGTGGCCTTTGCGATTTTGTTGGGTAACACGATCGGCCCGACGGTCGAAATGGTCTGCAAGGCGCGGGCCGACAAAAACAGGAAGAAGGCCGCGGCCGCTAAGGCGGAGGTGCGGGCATGATGAAGCGTTTGTATATTGTGTTCTTTATGGTGGCGGTTGCCGCTGTATTCGGTGCGGGGGTGACGGGCATTAATCTGTTGGCCCGCAAAACGCTGGAGCAGAACGCCCGCTTGATTCGCCAGAAGGCCTTGATCCGATTGTTTAAATTGGCGGATGTGAGCCGGCTCAGTAAGGACGAGATCGAGCAGGTCGTCAGTCGCCAGATTGACGATTCCGAAACGCGCACCGACCCTGAGACCGGTTGGGAATTCAAATTGCTCAAAGCTTACGAGGATGCGGAGCGTACGCGGCTTAAGTCGTACGCATTTAAATTCCGCGGAGTCGGTTTCTGGGCCCCGATTGAAGGACTGCTCGCGGTTTCACCGGATCTGCAAAAAACGCTCGGGTGTATTATCGTGGAGCAGAAAGAGACGCCGGGGCTCGGCGGTCGTATTGAAGAAGCTTTTTTCAGCCGGCCGTTTGAGGAAGGGTTGCTGATCACTCCGCCGGAAAAAGGGGCGCCGTGCATTTACATGGGTACCTCTGAGCCGGAGCCGGGCAGCCCGCAGTACCAACGTCAGTTTGATGCGATTACGGGTGCGACCCAGACGTCGATGGCGATGGAGCGGATGTTGAACGATCACATTATGCGGTTCAACCGTGCGATGCGTAGTGAAGGAGGTCAGTGATGGCTTTTAGAGATACGAACGGAGGCAGGGCTCTGATCGCCAATTTGTGGGCGGACAATCCGGTATTTCGTCAGGTGCTCGGCATCTGTTCGACGCTGGCAGTGACCAACCTGTTGAAAAACACGGTCCTGATGTGCGCGGGTTTGATTTTTACGACGGCTCTTTCCAATTTTACGGTTTCGCTGCTAAGGCATCACACACCTAAGCAGGTGCGTATGATGGTGCAGGTACTGATCATCGCGGCGTATGTGATTATCGTGGATATCGCGATCCGGGCCTGGTTTCCGGATGTGCACAAGCTGATCGGGCCGTATGTCGGGCTGATTATCACCAACTGCATTATTATGGGACGCGCTGAGGCGTTTGCATCGCAGAACGAGCCGGTGGATTCGCTGCTGGACGGGATTGGCGCGGGGCTGGGTTACAGCGTGGTGTTGCTGTTTATTGCCGTGGTTCGCGAGTCAATGGGTTTCGGCACGCTTCTCGGTTATGAACTGCCGTTCCGCGATGTGTGGTGGTATCAGTGGACGATCATGGTGATGCCGCCGGGGGCGTTCTTCATGCTGGCGTTGGTGGCCTGGTTCGGGAATGCGGTCGCGCTGAAGAATGAAGGGGGAGGTTCCAAATGATGTTGGCTGAAATTGCTCCTCAGGTTGAACCGACCTACATGATCCAGTTGCTGGTGATTTTCCTGGCAGCCGCTCTGACGGATAATATTTTGCTGACCCGTTTTTTGGGGATGTGCTCGTTTTTGGCGATTTCCCGTCAGATGAAAACCAGTGTCGGGCTCGGGGTTGCGGTGGTCTTTGTGACGACGTGTACGGCTGCGATCAACTATCTGGTGCACCAATACATCACTGTGCCGCTGGGTATCGAGTTTCTGGAATATATTCTCTTTATTGTCGTGATTGCGGCGTTCGTGCAGCTGGTCGAAATGATTATCGAGCGTTTTTCGCCGAGCCTCTATTTTTCACTCGGCATTTTTCTGCCGTTGATCACGGTTAACTGCGCGATTCTCGGGGTGTCGCTTTTCATGCTGAACAAAGAGGGCTACGACTTCACCAAATCGCTGATTTTTGGTTTCGGATCCGGGATTGGCTGGTTGTTGGCGATTGTGCTGATGGCCGGTATTCGCGAGAAGATCAAAGAGGACAAGGTCCCGCCGGGGCTGCGCGGTTCGGGGATCACCCTTATTGTCTCGGGTATTATCGCTCTGGCGTTCATTGGATTCAGCGGCATGATCAAGTTTTAAGGAGGGCGCATGACATTCCTGATTGCAGTTGGAACCTTGTGCACGATCTGCGGGGTGCTCGCGACACTGCTGGTGATTGCCGACCGTTATTTTAATGATTACGGCGAATGCAAAATTTCGATTAACGACGGGAAAAAAGAACTCACCGTGCAGGGCGGGGACACGCTGCTCGGCAGTCTGACGCGATCGGCGCTGTTTATCCCTTCTGCCTGTGGTGGCCGCGGAAGTTGTGCGATGTGCAAATGTAAGGTCAAGTCCGGCGGCCCGCCGTTGCTGGCGACCGAGGAACCGCATCTCACTAAAGAGGAGATCTCCGAAAATGTTCGTTTGAGCTGTCAGGTTAAAGTTCGCGAGGACATGGCGATTGAGGTACCGGAAGAGCTCTTCAGTATCCGTGAATATGTGGGCTCTGTTGAACAGATCATTGATCTGAATCATGACATCAAGCTGCTGCGCCTGGCTTTGCCAGCCGGCGAAGATATCGGCATCGTTCCGGGTCAGTATGTCCAGTTGCAGGCGCCGAAGTATGCCAAAAATAAAACGCCGGTTTACCGTGCCTATTCGGTGGCGAGCGATCCGCAGGACAAGACACATGTCGACCTTTGTGTGCGCCGGGTTCCGAACGGCATTTGCACGACTTATGTATTTGAGCACCTGCAGGAGAGGCAGCCGGTTGTCTTTAACGGGCCGTACGGCGATTTCCGCCTGACTCATACAGAGAGGGACGTTGTCTTTATCGCAGGTGGTTCCGGGATGGCTCCGTTCCTGAGCATGTTGGCGCATATTCGCAATGAGGGGACTACCCGCAACGTAACCTATTTCTTCGGCGCACGGGCCAGGAGGGACCTGATCTGTCTGGATCAGATGGCTGAGTTTGAGCGCCAGATCCCGACCTTCAGGTTTGTGCCGTGCCTGAGCGAGCCGGCTGAAATGGACGAGTGGGACGGGGATGTCGGCCTCGTAACTGAGGTGATGAAAAAGTACTGCGAGGATCTGACGGAGATGGAGGCCTACCTCTGCGGTTCGCCGGGTATGATTGATGCGTCTGTCGCCGCTTTGACCAGTCGCGGTATGCCGGAAGAGAATATTTTCTTCGATAAGTTTTAGAACCGCGCGTTCTCCGTTTAAAAAAGGGGCTGATATGAAAAAAAATCCAGCTGAAAAACTGATTCGCGAACGACTGGAACCCGGCGCACTTTCTGTCGACGGCTTTCTCGGACACGACGATCGTCCGATTTCAGATATTATTGCCGCGGATGTAGGGGAAATCGAGGCGGCAGGACTGACGGTGGAAGAGGTCGGAGGTTTCCTGGAAGAGATTCATCGCGAGGCCGACCGCAGCTGGGAAGGCGCGGTATCGATGTTCGACGGGAAGATAACGGCGCGCTCTATTGAGGTGATGGGGGTTATTCCTTGTCCGTTCGAGTGTTCAGCACATTGCCATAAGGCGCTGATTGAGGTGCACGCCGGAGAGCGCTGTATTCAGTTTACGCCGCTGGATGCACACATGATTCGCGATCACGGTTTTTTTGAGGGCAAGGGCTCGGAATACCGCATTCCTCCCAAAGATCTGATTTGGCTCTACCGCCTCTGCAAGGGGTGATCCTTTCTAAGGAGTTGCTTCAGCATTGGAATGAGTCCGACCCCTCCAGGGTCACGCTCGTTTTAATATACAATTTCGATCAACGATTACCGTTTTGTATTTATTGCCGGGCGAAGCCTGCGACCACTGGGAATATGGTTGCTGATCAAATTTCGGGTTCAAGACGTTTGTTAAATGTCGGGTATGTAAGTCTTGTTGGTTGAAAGCTCGCGGCATTGACATTCACGTAGCAAACAGCTACAAGGACGCTTTTATTCACAAAGGAACAGTGATGGAACTTTTCTCAAAAATAATTTCAATTTTGTTTGATGGCGTCTTGTGCGGTGCTTTTTTGCTGTCGGCGATGTATTTGGTGACGACGGTAAGTGTACTGATTTTCTGCCGTAAACAGGAACATCTGCCGGAAGTCGAAGACGATGAACTGCTGCCTCACGTCACGATTCAGTTGCCGAGCCGTAATGAGGCCGCTGTTTTGAACTGCGCCCAGTGCTGCCTCGACTTTGACTATCCGAAGGACCGTTACGAAATCATCATCGGTGATGACAGCAATCAGCCGGAAGTTTCGGCTAAAATTGACGAGTTTGCTGCGAAAACCGGCGTGCGCGTAAGTCGTCGCCCGACCAATGAAGGCTTCAAGGCGGGTAACCTGAACACAATGAACGCCATTTCAAACGGTGATTATATTCTGGTGCTGGATTCTGATTTCGTGCCGACTAAAGATTTTCTGCGCCGACTCGTGCGCCCGGTGGTGATCAATCCGGATCTGGCGGCTGTGCAGGCGCGTTGGCACATCAACAATGCGCATCAGAATTTGACGACCCTTTTCGGTGCGGGGATCATTGATACCATTCACATGATTATGTTGCCGTTTTTGAAATACGTCCTTAAAGGCGCGTTTCTGTGTGGTTCCGGCATGCTGATCAAAAAGGCCGCGCTTGAAAAAATCAACGGCTGGAGCACAGAGGCCCTGACCGAAGATGTGGATTGCGCACTCCGAATCATGGAGGGTGGCGGCCATATCCACTATCTGCCAGACCTGGTTGTGGACGGGGAAACGCCGTACCGCGTGCTGGACCTCTATAAACAGCAGATGCGTTGGGCGTATGGCGTAACACGTGCCTGCTTCACGCACCTGGGCCGCATTGCGCGTGCAAAGATTATGCTTCGCCGTAAGCTGGCGATGATCATCTTTTCCGGCGGGTACCTGATGAGTGGCCTGCTGTTGCTTAACTTGATTTTCGGTACGCTCAATTTTTGGGTGAATGCCATCATCAGTGCTGAGCCGTTCAATGAGCATTCGGTTGCCGGCAACTGGATTGCTGTACGTAACTTTTTCCTGACCTGCGGCATGCTGGCGACCAGCATCTTTGCCGGATTCATGAAAGGCAACGGGGTTCGTCACCTGATGCAGCTGTTTGTTGCATCCTTTACGCTGGGCACGGCAATGTTGCTGTGGGTGGGTCGCGGCCTTTTCCTGGCGCTGTTTAACCTTCCGTTGCAATGGCATGCCCCGCGCAAAAGCGCCGATGAGGTCATTATGGCCACTCCGCTGCCGGAGGAATAATGAAGGCGGTTTTTCTCGGAACCGGAACGTCACACGGAGTGCCCATGATTGGGTGCTCCTGTTTTGTTTGTAGCTCCGGCGACCCGCGTAATCACCGTCGCCGGACGGGCCTGTATGTGGTCGCGAACGGTATGCACCTGATTTTTGATACCTCGCCGGAGTTCCGCTTGCAGGCAATAGACAACCGCGTCGAACGCGTGGATGCCGTTTTCCTGACTCATAATCACGCAGACCATATTTTCGGTTTTGACGATATCCGCCGTTACTGCGCCTTGCAGGGTTGTTGTATTCCGACCTACGGCTCTCCCGAAACCATGGCGGATATGCGGCTCAAATTTGACTATGCCCAGAAGCCGAGTTATGCCGTCAATGCCGTTCCGCGGGTCGACTTTATCGATCTGACGGAACCTGTGGAGCTGGGCGGCGTGTGCATTACTCCACTGCCGGTCCGGCACGGGCAAGGGCTGATTAATGCGTACCGCGTCGACGATGGGACGAGGACTCTCGTTTATGCGCCGGACTGTAACGGCATCCCGGCCGAGACGCTGACATTGATTGGACAGCCGGATGTGATGATTCTGGACGCGTTACGCCCAAAGGCGCACCAGACCCATTTTTCGACGGAGGAGTCTGTCGCCATGTTGCAACAGATCGGGGCTAAGCGCTCGTTTGTGACGCACCTGACCCACGATAATGAACATACCGCGTTGCAGGCCGCGTTGCCGGACGGGATTGAAGTTCCATACGACGGGCTGGCGATTCAGCTTTAAAATCATTTTCTCTTTGGCGGTCCACGCGTTACTATCCGCGCATTATGGATTTCTTTTGGACAACACAAATCGGATTGGTTCTCTCGTTCCTCTTTTTTGCAGGCTGTATTGTCTGGAGCGGCACGCTACTCAGTGAGTATGGCGGCGCGCTTGGTGAGCGCACAAAAATCGGCAGCGGCATGGCCGGATTGATTTTTCTGGCGGCGATAACCAGTCTGCCGGAACTGGTCGTTTCGTTGACCTCCGTTTTGAAAGAGTCGCTGGCCGTTTCTCCGGATATGGCATTGGCTGTGCAGGAAAACCACTTCCGCGCAGGCGCCGATCTGGCGGTGGGGAACATGCTGGGCTCCAATGTGTTTAATCTCATGATTATCGTGGTGCTGGATGCGATCTATCGTAAAGGGGCGCTGATCGGGAGCCTCCGTTACCCGCACACCCAGCCGACGGTTTACGGTTTGATTATGCTGGCCGTATTTGTCGCTTCCTATGCTTTTGCCAAACAGAGCGGAGTTGTGCTTCCGTTCATCTCCTGCGGCGCGTTGACCCTGTTGCTTCCGGTCAGCTATTTGGTTCTGATTTTGCGTGAGCAAAAGAGTGGTGAACCGGAAGAGGAGGAAGAGGCCAATCAGAAACTGGTGCAGATGTCTGCCGCCCGCTTTTACAGTGCGGTTGCGCTGCTCGCACTGGTAATTGTCGGCAGCGGAATCTGCCTGTCGGTGCTGGGGGGGCGGATGGCGTTGCCTGCAGAACAGGGCGGCTTCGGCTTGGAGGAGAGTTTTATCGGTTCCATCTTTCTGGCGATCTCAACCAGCCTGCCGGAACTGGTGGTCGGCATCTCTGCCGTGCGCCTCGGTTTCCTGGATATGGCCGCCGCCAATGTGCTCGGCAGTAATATGTTTAACCTGTTGATTGTATTTGCCTGTGATGTCGGCCTGCGTCAGGGATCGCTGCTGCGTTACGCCTCACCCAGTCATCTGGTGACAACCGCAATGATCGTCGTGCTGACGGCACTCGTGTTGATTTCCCTGCGCCTCAAACCGCGCCGCACCGTCGCCGGCATCTCCGGCATTTCGTGGATCATGCTGGCGGTTTATATTCTGGGCAGTTACATCCTTTTCCGCGGCTGAACACGCAAAAGTAGATCTGGCCGGATTCTGTTCGAAGTGAATATCGATCGCGCTGTTCGGGTCGCCGTTACGGCTGCAGATTGCTGCTTTAATCGTCATTTTCCTCGGCTCTGTTCCTGCAACCTTTACAGCATCCGCGGCGCGGGAGTTCATCATAAAATTCCAGATCAGCAGGTCCCGCCTCAATGGAGATTGCCATGCCGTGGCTGAGCGCTTTGGCGACCTTTTCACGTCCGCTTGCCAGAATGCGGCCGACGGTGGGGCGCGACACGTTCATCTTTTCAGCGACGCTCGCTTGATCGAGGTGTTCGCTGTCGGCCAGTCGCAGGGCTTCCAGTTCGTCGAGTGATAATTCCACGCAATTGAGGCGTGAGGCAGGGATGCCGGCTGGTTTGTATAAAACAGCATCCGGCCGATGACCGATGCGTCGTGGTTTGTGAGGTCTAACCATAATCTTCTCCTGTCGACATTTTGATCATGTGCTCATAACTTGTCGCGAAGTAAAGCGGGATCTGTTTTTGTCGGGGGCTGGAAGTGCTTTCTGAAAGGCATCGAGGCAGTTCGTTTTCTTAACCATTTTCCGCGGTTGTACGGCTGTATATTTTTCACTTTTGAGTGCGGGAAAACGATCGACCTGCATATTATCTAGTAGTAAAAATATCTTTTTTAAATAAGATCTAATTAGGCTTTCGGGGGAAGTAATGAAGAAGCAACTGGAAGAGTCGGCCGCGCTGTTGGAAACGGTGCGCAGGGAAATTGCTAAGGTGGTCGTTGGTCAG
Source organism: Verrucomicrobiota bacterium (assembly GCA_042566005.1). Classification (GTDB taxonomy): domain Bacteria; phylum Verrucomicrobiota; class Kiritimatiellia; order Kiritimatiellales; family JBHORO01; genus JBHORO01. Next base: position 37,854 of record JBHORO010000003.1, on the reverse strand, counting down.
GCTGACCTGGTGGATCGTCTGTTGCTGGCCCTTTTGTGTAACGGGCATGTGCTGATTGAAGGGGTTCCCGGTATCGCCAAAACACTGACCGTGAATACGCTCGCTCAGTCGCTCTCCGCGCAGTTCAGCCGCATTCAGTTTACGCCCGACCTGCTTCCGAGCGACTTGATCGGAACGATGGTTTATAATCCGGAGACGCACGCGTTCACTTCCGAAAAGGGTCCGGTCTTTGCCAATATTCTGCTGGCCGATGAAATTAACCGCGCGCCCGCCAAGGTGCAGAGTGCTTTGCTTGAGGCGATGCAGGAGAAGCAGGTTACCCTTGGAAAAGACACCTTTTCGCTGCCGCGCCCGTTTATGGTTTTGGCGACGCAGAACCCGATCGAGCAGGAGGGAACGTATCCGCTGCCTGAGGCGCAGGTGGACCGCTTTATGTTTAAACTGAAGGTGGATTATCCGTCCTTTGACGAAGAACACAGCATCTTGAAACGTATGTCCAGTGCGGCCCCTGTGTTGAATGTAGACCCGGTGTTGGACCTGGCGAAAATCGAAGCGATGCGCGGTATGCTTGATGAAATTCACATGGAAGAGCGTCTGGAGCATTACATTCTGCATATCGTGAATGCGACGCGTACGCCGTCGGAGTATGATTTGGATATCGACGCGTACACCCGCTACGGGGCGTCGCCGCGTGCGTCCATCTATCTGGCAAAAGCCGCGCGTGGGGTGGCCTTTTTGCAGCAACGTGATTATGTGATTCCAGACGATATTAAGGCGGTGGTTCCCGATATTCTGCGCCATCGTTTGGCGCTCTCGTATAAAGCGGATGCGGGCGGTATTACTACCGATGATCTGATCGGTCAGATTCTTTCGTCTGTTCGCATTCCTTAACGGAGGTTTGCCCTGTGCAATACGATGTTGAACAGCACCTGCACCACCTGCAGTTGCGGTGCCGATATCCCGTCGAGCACCTGCTCGCCGGGGAGTACCACAGTGTGTTCAAGGGGCGTGGGATCGAGTTTGAATCCGTGCGTGAGTATGCCCACGGCGATGACGTCCGGATGATTGACTGGAAGGTCACCGCTCGTACGGGCCGCCCGCACGTTAAACGCTTTATTGAAGAGCGTGAAAATGCGGTCTTTCTGCTGGTGGACTATTCTGCGTCCGGGGACTTTTCCGGCGGTGCGCGTTCGAAACGCGATGTGGTGGCCGAGGTCTGCATGATGCTGGCGCTCTGTGCGTTGCGCAATAATGACCGTATCGGTCTGATGATTTTTACGGACCGTGTTGAGCACTATGTCCCGCCGATGAAGGGGCAGTTGCATGTGATGCGGCTGATTGATGATCTGCTCACGTTCAAGCCCGAACACAGCGGCACGCGGATTTCCGAGGCACTCGACTTTATGGGGCATGTCGCCCGCAAACGCGCAATCGGGTTTGTTGTATCCGATTTTATTGATACTGATTTTACAGATTCACTGGGCGTGCTGGCATGTCGCCACGATATGATTGCGGTGAAGGTTGAATCGCCGCAGGAACGCCGTTTCGATGATGCGGGCCTTGTGCTGATGCGCGATTCCGAGAGTGGTGAGCAGCTGCTGGTCGACACCCGCTCGGACTCAATCCGGTCAGCATTTGAGGCGCAGTACGCCGAGCAACGTCAGGAATTGCTGACGTTGTTGATGGAGCTCGGTGTAGACAGTATCGATCTGTCGACCGAGCAGGACGTGGTTCCTGTCCTTATTGAATTTTTCAACAAACGCTATCGGAGGATTATTGATGAAGCCGGTGGCTAAATGGTTTATCTGCACTCTGCTGCTGGCAGGGTGCGCGCAACGTCCTGACACGCCGCCTGAAGCGGCCGTGGTCCGTGCGCAGGAAGAGGGCGGCGTTATATTGCGCTGCCGTTTGAGCGATACCAATCTTCTGGCGGGGGCGACGGCCACACTTGAGCTTCAACTCGAAGCTCCTGCTGAGTTGGATGTGGATTTTAAAAGGCTCACCTTCGATGGTTTTTTGGTTTTTGCCGAAGAGCATCCGGCGTACGCAATGACCGGCCGCGGCAATTTGACGTATCGTCACATTTATCACTTGCAGGTGCGTCGGCCCGGTACACCGTCCATTCCGGAAATAAAAGTGCGCGTCCGAGAACCTTTGAAGGAAGGGGAGTCGCGTGAGCTGGTGCTGCCGCCGTTGCCGGTACGCGTACGCGGAATTGAGGTGCAGACGGAGAATGGTTTGCAGTGGAACGATCCGGTGGAGGTGACGCTATGACGTTTCTGTATCCGGCCGTGTTTTGGGCACTGATTTTTTGTCCGCTGTTACTGTTAAAAGGGCAGGAGGAAGGGCTCCGGTTTCCGTCGCTTGAAATCTGGCGTAAGAGTGGTGTCAGTCGCCGCCAGAAATGGCTATGGCTTCCGCCGTGGTTGCGTGTATTGGCCGCGGTCTTGCTGATTGCCGCTTGCGCGAGGCCGCAGCATGAACTGGAGTCGAAGGTCCAGAAAACCTACGGCATCGCCATGGAAATTCTGTTAGATATTTCCAGCAGCATGAGTTTTACGATGACGTATGATAACCGGCAGGTTGAGCGCATCGAGGTGGCTAAGCAGGTGCTCGAGGCATTTGTGGCCGGAGATGATGAGGCGCTGGAAGGGCGTTCCGATGATTTGATCGGGCTGATCACGTTTGCTCGTTATGCCGATACACTTTCACCGCTGACCTATTCGCACGATGCGCTGGTTGAGATTATCCGTGATGTCGAGGTGAATGAGCGCCCGAACGAGGACGGCACGGCTTATGGTGATGCGTCAGCGTTGGCCGCTGCGCGTTTGCGTCATCTGGAAGAGGCCGGCGAAGAGCGCGGTGCTGCGGTTGAGAGTAAGGTGATCCTGCTGCTGACGGACGGGGAGAATAACTGCGGCCGACACTTGCCGCTGGAGGCGGCCGCCTTGGCCAAAAAGTGGGGTTTCCGTATTTATACCATCAGCATTACCGATGCGCCCGCCACGCGGAAAGAGGTGGTGGGTGGCGAGCTCTTTCAACGCGTTGAGGAGTTGTCGGAGGCTCAGCTGGTTTTGAAGCGTATGGCTGAGGAGACGGGCGGGATTTTCCGGACGGCAACTGATTACGACACATTGCGTTCGGTCTATGAGGAAATTGATATGCTCGAAAAGAGTGAAATTAAGACCGTGACCCATCTGGAAGTCAAAGAGCAATACCATCTGTTCGCAGCGTTGGCGTTGGCTGTTTTGCTTTTGGAATGCGCTTTGCGGTCAACCATTTTGAGGGTGGCGGCATGAGTGAGTTCGTGTTTCAGCAGCCGTCCTGGCTTGTGTTGCTTATTGCTGTTGCGGGGCTGGGCATTTTGGTTTTCGGAGCTCAGCGCACGATTGGGCAGATCCGCTCAAAGATGGGCGGCACAACTAAGGCGACCGGCTTTTCAGCCTGGTCCGGCTTGATAGCGGCTCTATTTGTCGTGCTGGCTTTGGCACGGCCGGCTTCCGATCCGGAGCCGTCGCCGGTTTATCGTGAGGGGCGGGATGTTATTTTTGTGCTGGATGTTTCCCGCAGCATGCTGGCGCAGGATATGCAACCCTCGCGCCTGGAAATGGCTAAGTTGGCGGTGCAGGATTGTATGGAATTTTTGCCGGGCGGCCGCATCGGGTTGCTGCTGTTTGCCGGGTCGGCTTCGATTCGTTGTCCGCTTACAGAGGACCGCGCATTTGTGCAGACGGTTTTGGCTGATGCCGGACCGGGTTCGGTTTCGTATGGCAGTACCTATTTGCAGTCAGCAGTTGAAAAGGTGACGGATCGCCTTTTAAGCGATAAGCGCCGCGGTTTTCAGGATGTGATTTTTTTGACGGACGGCGGTGACCATTCGGATGAGTCGATTGATGCCAGTGCGGGAATGTTGGCCGAGTCGGGCGCGCGTGTGCTGGTGGTCGGTTTCGGTAATAGTGAGTTCGGTGCCCATATTCCGGTTTTTGACGGCGAAAAGGGTGGGTACCTGCAACACGAAGGCGAGGCCGTCAGGGTTAAGCAGGAACAGGACACCTTGCGCGAGCTGGCGCGTCGGTGCGGCGGGGTTTATCTGAATGCGTCTAAAGGCATGTTTCATTTGGGCTCGGCGTATCAGTCGGTTTCGGTCGATCTTGAGCGTGCGGCGAGCGATGGACAGTTGCAGCTGACATATAAGGAACGCTTTATCGGTTTTTTGGCAGCGGCGTTGCTGTCTCTTTTTGTCGGCCAGGGTTTGGGGAGATTCCGGCGTCGAATGGCGGTGCTGTTGCTGGCGGGTCTGGTTAGTGCGAATGGCTGGGCGCAGGAGGCGGCAGAGTCTGATTGGGCGGAGGAGCTGGCCAGTGCACAGACGGATGCGGACCGCGTTATGGTGTTGGTCAATGCGGCGCGGAGTTCGTTGGAATCGGATGATTTTCAGACGGCTGCGGAGTGCTATAGCCTGGCGGCGGATTTTGTCGGCGCGGAGAGTGAACGCCGGGCGTTGGCATACGCAAGTGCGCAGGCGATGGGGCGCGCGTCATTCGGGATGCTGGATGAAGATCCGTATGTCGCGGCGGGTATGGCTGAACGGGCGGAATTGGCGTTGTTGGCCCAGCGAAGATTGGCCCCGGCAGATGAGGGTGTCCTGCGTGATTTGTGTTGCGTGTATGACGTGCAGGCACAGGCGGTCGCCATTATTGAAGAGCAGGAACGGGCTGATGATCAGATGCAGAAGCAGATGGGGGCGTTACTCACAAAACTGCAGGAACTGGTTGAGCGGCAGCGGGCCGTTGTCAATGAGAGCCGCCCGTTGAGGCCGAGAAGACATCAGCCGCAGCCAACGCCTGAGCAGGTTGCCCGGCTCTGTGCAAGCGGTGCGGATCAGGAAAAGACCCTTTCCGCTGAACTGGAACCGGTTCGTCATGAGTTTTCAACTTTGGCTGATATGATGAAGCTGTTGGTGCGCGACCGCCTGGGCATTGAGGGCGATGAGGATAATGAGTTTGCGAAGGCGACTGCTTTGTTGGATGAAGCGGATGCGGCTTTGATGATGGCTCTCCAGAACTTCTCCGAACAGCTGGGGCTACAGGCGCATACTTCGAGCGAGACGGCTTTCAGAAAAATGCAGGAGGTCTTGCGCCTTTTTGCTAATCAACAGTCTTCCGAAGGGGAGGAGCCCGAAAAGTCGGAGGATGACGAAGGCGAGTATGAGATGTCGGATGAGTGGGGTGAGGGTGAGATGGAGTCGATGCCGATGGAAAGTGCGGCCGGCCGAATGGATCTGGAGAGCCGCCAGTTGCCGGAACCCCAATTTTCAGCCGAAGAGATTTTGAAGGAAGAGGCGGAGAATAACCGCGCCCGTGAGCAGAAGAGCCGCGGAGGAGATAGTGATGTTAAAAAAGATTGGTAGCGCGATTTCGTTAATGCTGCTTTTGTGTGGCGTGGTTGTCGGGGAGCCGACGGCGGCACTGCAAGTGGAGCCGGAAAGTTTTGTGGCGGGCCGAGCATTTGATGCGGTGCTGTTTGTGAGGGGCGCAGAGTGCTCGAAGCCCGAATGGCGCGGTGCCGGGTTCACGGTGATCGAGCGCGATAGTCAGGTTGTCGGAAGTGGAACTAATCAGACGCACTCCTTCTCTTTCCGGTTGGTTCCGCTGCATGCTGGGAAGCTGGCGTTGCCGTTGTTTTGGGTCGCTTGTGATAATGAGGAACTGGAGACCGAGCCGCAGGTCGTAACGGTGCAAAAACCGCGCGAGTCCGCCGATTTGACGCTTTCCGCGTCGGTGTCGGCGCAGGAGGTATTTGTCGGCCAACCGATTCGTTATGTTGCAGAGTGGCGTGTTGGATTTGATCCGCGTCAACTCCGGGCGGTGAGCATTTTTCAGCCGTTGCAAAGCATGACCCATTTGCGGGCTTTGGATGTAGTGCCGGATTTTGAAAAAGTGGTCGGGCTCCCGGTGGGAAATCGGCGTGTAATGGCTGGGGTTGCGGAAGCTGAGCTCGACGGGAAGAAAATGACCGTTTACCGCTTTGAGCAGATTATTGTTCCACAGGAGCCCGGTGAACTGAGAATTCCGCCGATGAACCTGCTTTGCTCTCGGGTGCCCGGCTCAAAAGGCGGATTTTATCAGAACGTCCCCAGCTATTTTGACAACAGCTTTTTTGAGCAGGTGGAATCCCACGAGGCGTTCAGTGAGTATTACGCAGAAAGTAAGCCACTGACGTTGACGGTAAGGCCGTTACCCGTGAATGAAAGCATGACCCCGTTTTCGGGGATCGTCGGAAAGAGCTCGCTGCAAGTTGAGGTTTTCTCGCAGGAAATAAAAGTGGGCGCTCCACTTCAGCTTACGCTCCGTCTGCAAGCACCGTTTGTGCAGGCTTTGAAACTGCCGGACCTGCGCAGCTTTAATGCATTGGCGCGGAGCTTCTGGATTCCGGAGGCGCAAAGTGAGGGCCGGGTGGAAAATGGCGCGCGCGTTTATGAGCAGTCTGTGCGTCCGCTGCACACGGGCGTGCAAATGGTTCCGCCCCTCGAGTTGCTGGTTTTTAATCCGGAAACCGCGCGATATGAGATGGTCGCGTCGGAGGCGATCTCCTTAGACGTGCTGCCGAATGAGGGGCAGACCCGCTTTGTTTCTCCCCAGCTGGACGATACTGAACATGAGCGCGAGCTGAACGCGGAAGGGATCTGGTTTAACCGCGAGGTGTCGGCCGGATTGTTGGATCGAGTGGCGCGCTGGGCGGTGTCGTACTGGTATCTTTGGCTGACCGTGCCTCTGGCTATTTGCCTGTTGCTTGAGCCCTTTGCGCGTCGCCATCGATTGTTTTTAACGGACCCGAAACGTGCGCGCGCCTTGAGCGCGTATTCGCGCTTCCGCCGCCGTCTGATCAGAAATCACGTGGATACCGCTGAACTTTTACAGGATTATCTTGCCGAGCGATTTGGCTTTCAGCGAGGCACGGTGACTCGCGGCGATATGGTGAAGGTTCTGCAGCAGCACCGTATTTCTGAGTCAGTGGTGAATGAGTTGATTGATTTGATGAGCGGGCTCGATCAGGAACATTTCAGCCCTCGTTCGGAGCCAAAAAATCAACGAAAACTGGCGGCTTCGATTATTCGTAAATTGGAAGGGGAGGTCTCCCGGTGAAACATTTTCTGTTGATGTTGTTGGTTTGCTTGGCTCCGCTGTCCGGGTTTTGTTCAGAGGGCGCCGCATTGTTTGCTGAAGCCAAAACGGTGTCTAAATCTGATCCGTTGAAGGCGCGCAAATTGTTTCAGCTTTCCGGACTGAAATTTGAGGCGCTGGCAGAGAGCCGGCCGGAGCTGAAGGCGGATGCGTTGTATAATGCCGGGAACGCCTATTTCTTTGCGGAAGAGCGGGGGCGCGCACTGCATGCCTATCGCCGGGCGGAGCAGGTACTGCCTTTCAATCGTGAGCTTAAAGATAATATTGCGTACCTCGTTCAGCTGAGCGGTGGCGAAGTGGCAGTCAACAAAGAGGTGTCGTTGTGGCAGAAACTAAGGATCATTTTTTCGCTGCGGGTGCGTATGCTGCTTTTGATGGTTTTTTATCTGCTGGCTGTCACGGCAGTAGTCGTCTGGCAATGGCGCGCGAAGTTGAATGTCGCGATTTTGGCGGCTTTCTGCGGGCTGAGTTTAATCTTTTCATTGTCGGTTCTCATTACATTTTTGGGCGGTCCGCGTAACGGGGTGGTGCTGAGTTATCAGACGCAGGCTCGCAAAGGGGATGGCTATATCTATGAGCCGGCATTTGGCCGGCCGTTGGCTGAGGCGTCCGAGTTTAGCATCAGTAAAATTCGCGGTGATTGGGTGCTTGCGAAACTGCCCGACGGCAACCAGGGCTGGGTGCCGGCGAGCGAGGTCGGTCTTTGGTAGATTAGAGAATCCCTATATCCGGGTATTTTTTTTGAAGCGCGGTGATTTTCTTTTCCAGTGCCTGCTGGAATTTCGCCGCGCTTTTTGTTTCCGGATGGATCGGCCGGTGATTCTGCATCTGCAGGACGGGCGTGTAGTCGGCGATAAACTGCCGACTTTTTTCACTTAGGCAGGTTTCGCAGAAGCGTTCCCAGATGATTCGTTGTGCCAGTTCGTTCGGGTGAACCAGATCGTCGGCGTAAAAGCGGTAGTCGCGCAGTTCGTCGAGCATGATTTCGTAGGCAGGGAAGTAGTGGGCAAAGTCGAGTTCGGCAGTAAGCAGATGACTGGCCGTGATCAATTGCGCTTTGCTGAGCGAGTTTTCCGGGGCGTAGTGCCGCAGGTGCCGTACGGGGCTTACCGTCATAATAACCTGAAGTTCCGGGTTGCGTGCCTTGAGTTTTTGCAGCACCTCGCCTAGTTGGCGGGCAATTTCATGGGCTGGGATCATTCTGCGTTCGAAGGTTTCCGCCGGAAGTTTATGGCAGTTTGCGACGGCCACCCCGGGTTGCTCTTTCAGATACCATGCAAACGCGCTGCCGAAAGTAAGAAAGAGGACGCGGGTGCTTTGTATCTGGTTTAATGCGGTCTCAAATGCGGTGTTTATCTGCGCCAGAGCCTCCTGTTTGTCGGGGTGCGCGAATGATCCGTGGTGCGTAAATGACCGCCAAAGCTCATTGTGCATGAATAGGTCATCTTCTGTGAATTTACGCCCTTCTAAAAGCCGGACAAGCACTCGCTGGATTGAGGCGGGATTATAGAGAATGCCCGTCGGATTGGCGCAGATACGGAAACGGTACGCGTCCAGTCTCGCTGAAATGTTTTCCGCGAAACAGGACCCGAAGGCAAGAATTCCGTCTGAGTGCCCAAGCGGCGAGCGCAACGGCAGCGGATTAACAGGGGTGCTTAGAGGAATCATGTCCGGTTTCTTCGCTGTTTGGTGGCAGAAAGTCGGTGAGCATATTTTCCAGATCCTCGAGCTTTAAGGGTTTGGAGAAAAAGCCGTTCATGCCGGCGTCGCTGCAGGCGCGCATGTCGCTGTTTGTTGTGTGCGCGGTAAGGGCTACTATGGGAACTTTTCCGCGTGCACCTTCAATTTGCCGGATGGCGCGGGTGGCGTCTATGCCGTTCATTTCCGGCATCTGGATATCCATTACGACCAGGTCGTAATCGTTGTCTCGGGCATAGCTCAGCGCCTTTGCTCCGTTTTCTGCAACATCCACCTCGCAACCGAGCGACATGAACATTTTTGTCGCGACCAGTTGATTTATGCGGTTATCTTCAGCCAGCAGGATGTGAGCGGTGCGATTGCTCGACCACGTCTGTTTCTCGCATTCTGGAGCCTTTTCTTCCTGAGTGGCCTGCAGCGGAAGGGTAACGGTAAATGTTGAGCCTTTACCTTCTTTGCTGCTGGCGCTGATGCTGCCACCCATGCTTTCCGCAAGGTTCTTGGCGATGTTGAGTCCTAGCCCGGTGCCGCCGTGGCGACGTGTTTTGCTGGTGTCGATCTGTGTGAATTTTTTAAAAATATACTCCAGTTTGTCGGAGGGGATTCCGATGCCGGTGTCTGTAACGGACAGGCTGACCTGAGAGGTGTCGATTTCTACTCCTAGAGTAATGGAGCCGTAGTCGGTGAATTTAACCGCATTATTGAGCAGATTGACGACGGTCTGGCTGATGTATTTTTGGTCCCCATTGAAGGATTCGGGCTGGTCCACGGGGTAGTCGTGGGAAATGCTGAGATTTTTAGAGTCAGCGGCTGGGGTGATAACGTTTATTGCGCACTGGAGTATTTGTTTGAGGTTGAAATCCTCGTTTTTGGGCGTGATCTTGTCACGTTCAATCGCGGTTATGTCGAGAATGTCATTGATGATACCAAGAAGGGTGTTGGCCGAGGAAATGATCAATTTGACTTCGTTTTGCATTCCGGTTGCCAGCGGGGAGTGTTCGAGTAGCTGAGCCATCCCCATGATCCCGTTCAGGGGGGTACGCAGTTCATGCGACATATTTGCGAGGAAGTTGTTTTTCGCGCGGTTGGCGGCTTCCGCTGCCAGCTTGGCGCTGTGGAGCGCTTTGAATGCGTTTTCGCGATCGGTCACATCCAATGCATAAATATTCAGGTAGTTGGCCCCGTGGTCAACAGGGGTGAAGGCTGCATCGAATATTTGTTCTTCGCATGCAATGGAGCGGTAGAGTACGCGCTTTTCCTGTATTGCCTGCTTGGAAAACTCCCGATATTCATCGGGAATAGAATCTCCGACCTGCTTGCCCCACAGTTTCAGCAGTTGGTCCGATGCCGGGTTTGCATAAACTATTTTTCCGTCTTGGTTGAGGCGCATAACCGGGTTGGGGTTTTCGCTCGGGAGTTTTGACAGTTTTTTCGCGGCTTCCTGCTCTTCTTTTATTTCCGAGAGATCGATGTCCAGGCAGTATATCTCAAATTCACCATTCGGGTTGTTGAAACCTGCAGGGCTGGAGAAAACCGGAACCAGATGACCTTCTTTATGTTTCAGTGCGAACTCGGCGGCCGGAATGGGGATTCTTTTTTCCTCCCAGCCTTTGGCTGCCTGAGCTGCGAAGCCGGGCATGATCAGCTCTTCAAATTTTTGGCCGAGTGCCTCCTCTTCGCTATAGCCGTAAAACTCTTCGCTTACCTTGTTCCAGAAGATCACTTCGCGATTTTTGTTGTAGCCCCGTACCGCAACGCTCCGCATATTGTCGAAGATATTGTTAATGAGTTGTTCGCGGCTTACCTCTTCCTGCATCAGCTTATTTTGCGTGCGGATGCCGGAGCGCTGGGCGTAGAGGGGGGTAAGTGATGTGTTCGCCGCAGGCGATGCTGTCGGAGATGCGCAGCAACGCATCTGTTCTGCGATACGCAGGCAGCGTTCCGTATCTTTTCTCATTTCATCGCTGTTGACGATGGTATCAAGGGATTGTACTCCCGCACATTGGTGGCAGTTTTCGTCCTCAAGCTGGTCGGCGACGAAGAAAAGGGGCACGTGTTTTGGGACGCTTTTCAGTGCTTGCTGAGAAGTTATGTCCGCTTGCCTCAGATAGGGGAGCGAGATGAAGAGCGCGTTGAACTCGGCGAGCCGGGAGGGCTTGGCGAGTTGCGTGACATCGTCCAAGAAGGTGAACTTATATCCCAGCTCGCGCAGGAGCGGGGTCAAATGTGTCGTTTCGGCGTAAGCGCTGGCGATAATTAGAATTTGGAGTTGTGTGCTCATGGTGATAATACCTCTTAAAGAACATGCGCTTTTCTGGTACGAGTTGACAGGAAATATGTGCATTAAGATTGATGTGTTGTCGAAAAGAATTACGGATCAATATCTAACATTGAACCATTGACTTTGGCAGGGCTTTGTCTCACATTAAAAATTCAACAAACAAAAAAATCCTGCACTAGGGATTCCCTCATGATAATTTCCAGAATACCTCGGGGATAATTCATCAGCCGCCTCGGTGAATATTCACATATGAGCAAAACAACTTTTTCGATCGGTATAACCGGAGGAATCGCCTGCGGAAAAAGCGAAACAGGTCGGATTCTTGAAGCCCTCGGGGTGGCGGTCTGCGATGCAGATCAGGTTGCACACCGGCAGATGTTGCCCGGCACTCCAGTATTTCAGGAAATTGTGCGCGCTTTTGGGCCGCAAGTGTTGAATGAGGAGGGCTCAATTGACAGGGGCTCTTTGGGGCAGCTTGTTTTTTGTGATCCGAAAGCTCTCCAACGGCTCAATGCAATGGTTCATCCGGCCGTGCAGGATGCTATTCGGTCCTGGCTTTCAGCTCAGCAGGGATTGTGCGCGGTCATGGTTCCTTTGTTGTATGAGGTCGGATGGGAAGAAATGTGGGATGCGGTGATATGTGTGGCCGCCTCCAGGCAGAATATGTTGGAGCGATTGACACGACGCGGGTTTTCCGAGGAGGAGAGCTGTCGCCGTATTCAGGCCCAAATGGAATTAAATGAAAAGATCAGCCGGGCTGATTATGTGATTTATAACGATGGAACGCTGGCGGAATTAAGAGAAAACACGCTTGGCGTCGTTGAGCGCATCAAATGCGAAAGGATGCAGTAATGCCGGAAGAAAAAGTAGAAAAGGTTGAGAGCAAGTCGGTGGAGGCTCAGGTGGAAGTAGTGCCTGAGGCTGAAGAAAAGCCCAAACGCCGTGGCCGACCGCGCAAGACGGCTGCTGAGGAAAAACCGAAGGCTGAAGCTAAGCCCGCCAAAAAAACTGCGGCCAAAAAAACTGCGGCAAAGACAGCGAAAAGTGATGAGCCGAAGGCGGAAGAAAAGGCTGAAGCCAAGCCGTCAGAAAAGCCGGCTGAACCGAGATCCGAAAAGCCGGCTGAATCGAAATCCGAAAAACCGGCTGAGCCGAAATCCGAAAAACCTGCTGCGGCAGAAAAGCCGCAGGGTCAGAAACAGGGCGGCGATAGGCAGCGGGGTGATAATCGCCAGCAGCGCAAGGGACGTAACGGTAAGCATGGTCGCAAGGGTGGCCGTCATCACGAAGAAGAGATTCGTACCGGCCCATTTATTAACCTGTGGGATTACCAGACCTTGCCGCAGACGGAGCTCTACAAAAAGGCTGAGGAGGCCGGGATTGAGGATTTTGCCGGCCTGCGTCGTCATGAGCTGGTTTTTGAAGTTCTGAAAGTACACGCCCGTAATAATGGACAGATCCGCGGCCGCGGAATTTTGGAGGTCCTGCCGGACAACTTTGGTTTCCTGCGATCCTCTCTCTACAACTACCTGGCATGTCCGGAGGATATTTATGTTTCGCCGTCGCAGGTCCGCCGCATGGGTCTGAAGACCGGTGACCTGATCGAGGGAGCCATCCGTCCGCCGAAAGAGAAAGAGCGCTTCTTTGCGATGCTCAAGGTGGAGAAGGTCAATAAAATGACCCCGGATGAAAACCGTCGCCGTATCCCGTTCGAGCAGCAGACGCCGCTCTTTCCGGATCAGCGTCTGTCGTTGGAGCTGGCTGCGGATCCGAAAGAGATTTCCATGCGTGTAATGGATCTGGTTACGCCGATCGGTAAAGGTCAGCGTGGTCTGATTGTGGCTCCGCCGCGTACGGGTAAAACCGTGCTGATGCAGAAGATTGCCAACAGCATTTCTGTTAACAATCCGGAAGCGAAACTGATCATTCTTTTGATTGATGAGCGCCCGGAAGAGGTGACGGATATGAAACGTAACACGAAAGCGGAAGTGCTTTCTTCTACGTTCGATGAGCCGCCGGAGCGTCACGTGCAGGTGGCCGAGGTTGTGATTGAAATGGCGAAGCGTCGCGCGGAGCAGGGCGAGGATGTGGTCATTCTGCTCGACAGTATCACGCGCCTGGCACGTGCCTATAACACGACCCAGCCGCACAGTGGTAAGATTCTTTCCGGTGGTGTGGATGCCAACGCACTGCATAAGCCGAAACGTTTCTTCGGCGCGGCTCGTAACATCGAAAACGGCGGCAGTCTGACGATTATGGCGACGGCTCTGGTTGATACGGGTTCCCGTATGGACGAGGTGATCTTTGAGGAGTTCAAAGGTACGGGTAACATGGAGATTGCGCTCGACCGCACCTTGGTTGACAAGCGTATCTTCCCCGCGATTAACATCGAGAAGTCCGGCACGCGTAAAGAGGAAGTGCTGTTGCATCCGGATGAATTGCAGCGGGTTTGGACCTTGCGTCGCGCATTGAAAGATGTGCCGGCCGTAGAGTCTATGGAATTGCTGATCAACCGCTTGAAGAAGACCAAGAGCAATATCGAGTTCCTGATGACCCTGCAGGCTTAATTAACTCTAGTGTTCAAAGGGGCTGTGCGGATTGCTGTTGCATCTGTACGGCCTCTTTTTTTTGTGTGCTGATAGGGTGCGAAAGTGCGTTTTAGCGGCTTGACCTGACCGGTTCTGTGCCATATCTTTACGCCTTTTTCGCATAGAGGAAAGTCATAGGAGAATTTGTAAATGAAAGTATCTGTTAAAGACGAGGGAGCATGCCGCAAGCTGCTGACGATTGAAGTGCCGGCTGAAAAAGTAGGCGAAGAACGCGATCAGGTGGTTGCTCAGTACAAACAGTTCGCATCTGTGCCGGGTTTCCGTAAAGGCCGCGCTCCGATCAGTATCGTTAAAAAACGTTTTGCTAAAGAGATCGCTGACCAGACTCGCGATCAGCTCGTTCCGAAATACTACCGCCAGGCCGTTGAAGAGCAGGAGCTCGACGTGGTGACTGTTGTTAACGCAACTGAGCCGAGCATGGCTGAAGGTGAAAAATTTGAGTTCGTTGTAACTGTGGATGTTCCGCCGGAATTCAAACTGCCGAAATACGAAGGCATCGCGGTTAAAGACGAAAAAGAAGAAGTAACGGATGAGCGCGTTGAAGAAACATTGACAATGATGCGTCGTCAGTACGCTTCTTACGAGGACATTGAAGGCCGCGCGGTTGTCAAAGACGACATGGCCGAGCTGACTTACGAAGCGACAATCGACGGACAGCCGCTGGCTGAAGTTGAGCCGGAAGCCAAAACGCTGGGTAAAGGCGAAGGTTGGTGGATGATGGCTAACGAGGACAGCTTCCTGCCGGGTCTCGGTGATGCGCTGGTTGGCATGAACATCGGTGACAGCAAAGAAGTAGACATCACTTTCCGCGACGAGTTCGTTGTTAAGTCCCTGGGCGGCAAAACAGCTAAGTACAACGTTACTGTAACGGGCATCCGCGAACAGAAAATGCCGGAATTGAACGAAGAGTTCATGAAGCAGTTCGGTGTTGATTCTGAAGAAGGTCTGCGCGATCAGATGCGCGGAAACCTGGAAGATGCTTCTGTTCGCCGTGAACAGGCTCGTCGTGAAGATGAGATCATTCAGTTCCTGCTCAAGAAAACAAAAATCGAAGTTCCGGAATCCATGGTTCAGAGTCAGGCTCGTAACGCAATGTACGAACTGTACCGTCAGCGCATGAGCAGCGGTATGAACCAGGCTGATATCAATAGCGGCATGGAAGACCTGATGAGCGAAGCTCAGGAAATTGCAACGGATCGCGTTAAACTGCGTTTCATCACAAAGGCAATCGCTAAAGGGCAGGGCCTCGAAGTTTCAGCACAGGAAGTACAGGAAGAGATCGCGAAAATCGCGGTTGCTCAGCGTGCGGACGCTGCTAAGCTGCGCGCGCAGCTCGAAGAGCGCGGTGAGCTCGGCGACATCGAGGCACAGGTGATCTTCCGCAAGGCGCTGGATTACCTGCGCGAAAACGCAAAAGTTAAATAAGCTTCATTTTTGCGTTAGACATAAAAGACCCCGGTGATTATTCGCCGGGGTTTTTCTTTGTGTGAGTTTCGTACGATTGCGGCGCCGGTTTGAGGATATGAGCTTCCATCCGGCAAAAGGCTTGGCCTGTGGTGTCAGGGCATATATGGTGCGGTGGATATGAGGTTCAGGGACGATTGACCGGCTGGCGCAAAAATCTCGTGGTTGAGCGATAGTTACAAAAATGTCTCACGATCGGTATTGTTTGTGGCCCATGCCTTGTAGGGTGATTCGCGGTGTGTGAGTTTTGATCAGTCGCCCTATATAAAGAGGTAAGAAAGATACAAATTTGAATCAATATCGCGCAAATGGTTACAATATTGTCTCGCGAGTGTGGGGCGTGTTGATTGGTGCAGCCGTGTGTTTGGTGTTGTAATTCACTGGTTAGTAGTGGATAGTGAATGTTTCTGAAATGCATGAGTTTGAGTTGGCACGAAACGTGCTTTAAGATGACTCGTTGAAAATTTGAGTAAAGTTTGAGTTAAATCCGGTTCAAACCCGGAATGGTTAATACTAAGGAGAAGATAATGGCTAATGTAAACTCCATTGAGGCGTTTGGTGAAAACGTATTCAGCCTCAAAGTGATGCGCAATTATGTTTCTAAAGAAGCGTATGATAAGCTGGTTGAAACGGTTAACACGGGTTCTGCGCTGGATATGTCCATTGCAGATGAAGTCGCTGATGCGATGAAAACTTGGGCTATGGAGCGTGGCGCGACTCACTACACGCACTGGTTCCAGCCGCTGACAAACGCTACGGCTGAAAAACACGACTCCTTCATCTTCCCGGATTTCGAGGGTGGTGTAGTTACTTCCTTCTCCGGTAAAGAACTGATCCAGGGCGAGCCGGATGCATCTTCTTTCCCGTCTGGCGGCCTGCGTGCGACTTTCGAAGCTCGTGGTTACACAGGTTGGGATCCGTCCAGCCCGGCGTTCATCAAATACGACGCTGATGGCCCGACACTGACTATCCCGACTGTATTCTGCGGTTACTTCGGTCAGGCACTGGACAAAAAAACTCCGCTTCTGCGTTCCATGCGTGCGCTGTCTGATCAGGTTTGCCGATTGGCTAAACTGTTCGGTATCGACACGGATGGCAAACGCGCGGTAGTGACTTGTGGTCTGGAACAGGAATACTTCCTGATCGACAAGGCTCTGTACGAAGCACGTCTCGACCTTCAGCAGACTGGCCGCACACTGTTCGGTAAAGCTCCGGCGAAACACCAGCAGCTGGACGACCACTACTTCGGCGCAATCAAAAGCCGCGTAGTTGCGTTCATGGCTGACGTTGACAAAGAACTGTGGCGCCTGGGTATCCCGGCAAAAACTCGTCACAACGAGGTTGCACCGGCTCAGTTCGAAATCGCTCCGGTTTTCGAGGAACTGAACCTGGCGGTTGACCACAACATGCTGACGATGGAAGTGCTGCGCAAGATTGCTGGCGATCACGGTTTCGCCTGCCTGATGCATGAGAAACCGTTCGCGGGCATCAATGGTTCTGGTAAGCACAACAACTGGGCACTGGCTGGTCCGGATGGCAAAAACTGGTTGAGCCCGGGTGACAGCCCGCACGAGAACGCTAAGTTCCTGACAGTGATCTGTGCTCTGATCAAAGCGGTTGACACGCACGCGGGCCTGTTGCGTTCTACTGTTGCTTCTGCGGGTAACGATCACCGTCTGGGTGCTAACGAAGCTCCGCCGGCAATTGTATCTATCTTCCTGGGCGACTGTTTGTTCGACATCATGGAGCAGATTGAAGCGGGTGGTGCAAGCAACACTAAAGAGGGTGGACACATTCACCTGGGTGTTGACGCTCTGCCGAAGTTGCCGCGTGATAACACGGACCGTAACCGTACGTCTCCGTTCGCGTTCACAGGTAACAAATTCGAATTCCGTGCGGTTGGTTCCAACCAGAGCCCGGCGGGTGCAAACGTGGTACTGAACACGATCGTTGCGGAAGCAATGGATGAGATCTGCACGAAGCTTGAAGCAGCGGAAGGCGACTTCAATGAAGCGTTGCAGGATGTGCTGGCTGACATCATCAAAGAGCACAAGCGCGTTCTGTTCAACGGCGACGGCTACACAGACGAATGGGTTGCTGAAGCTGAAAAACGCGGCATGCCGAACTTGGTGAAAACTCCGGCAGCTCTGGGTTCTCTGACTACTGAAAAAGCGAAAGCACTGTTCACTAAGTACAAAGTACTGTCTGAGGACGAGCTGGCGTCTCGCTACGAAGTGTACACGGAAGCCTATGAAACGCTGATTCAGATCGAAGCGGATACTTCCGTGACAATCGCTCAGACTATGGTTATTCCGGCGGCTGTTACTGCAATTAACGAGTACGCTGCTGCAGGCGCTGCTTGTGCGGCACTGAACGATGTTGTTGCTGAGATGAGCGACCTCGTTGCTAAGACTCTGGCGGGTGTTAAAGCAGTTGATGCTGCTGAAGGCGCTGTAGCTCAGATCGCTGCAATGGACGCTCTTCGTGGATCCGTAGATGCGCTGGAAGCAATCGTTCCGGCGGATCTGTGGCCGCTACCGTCTTACGCTGAATTGCTCTTCGGCTAAGTCGAAACGCGTTCCTGAAACGCTTAAAAGACCCTCGCTTGCGGGGGTCTTTTTTTGTTGGTTGGGTGGATCGGGGTCTGTTTTGGCTGAATGGCGTGATTTGTCGGGCTCGGATTGCTATTGTTTATTTGACTCAAAAGTGCGAGGCGTTAATATTTAACGCCAAAGTTGGGAGAGTGTAATGCTTGCAAAACGTATGGAAGAGGCCCTGAACGGCCAGGTTAAAAACGAACTCTATTCCGGATATTTATATCTGGCAATGTCGGCCTATTGTGCTTCGCAGGGAATTCCCGGTGCGACACATTGGTTCATGGCTCAAGCTCAGGAAGAGAGCGCCCATGCGATGAAACTTTACGACTACATTCAGCAGAAGGGCGGCAAGGTTGTTTTGCTGCCGATTGATGCCCCTCCCGCAGAGTTCGGGTCTTTGCTTGAGATGTACCAGGTGGTGCTTAAGCATGAAGAGGGCGTTACGGCTAACTTTAATGATTTGATGGAAATTGCGCTCGAAGAGCGCGACCACGCCACGCGAATTTTTCTTGAATGGTTTGTTTCTGAACAGGTCGAAGAAGAGGCGCAGACGCGTGACATTATTGACCAACTTAAAATGGCAGGCGATCACAGCGCCAGCCTGATGATGATTGATAAGGAACTCGGCCAGCGCCCGCTGCCGATTCAGATGCCGGTTATCGGCCAATAAAAAGGAGATCTAAAATGATCGGTAAGGTAATTCGTGGATTTTTGTTTTCTGCTGTGGCGTTTGCGCTGACGGCCTGCACGAGCATGCAGCAGGGCGGCGAGCGCACCGGAATCAGCTATGACCTGACGCTGTTGGCCATGCCGCAAACGGAAGAGGCTGTGCAGATTGCATTTGATGTCGGCGTGAAAGGTTATCCCGTTATTCTGGTTACGTATGAGGAAGTGGACGGTCAGGTTCAGATTCATGCCTGGGACGGTGCGGACTGGGTAAAAGTTTCCGCCGATGCATACAAGGCAGGTAATTTCTTCCGTCAGGCCCCGACCCGCGCGGTATTGGTTGGAAAAGAGGGCAAAGATGCTCCGGCTGCGCTGATCCCGAGCTCCACATGGTGTCAGCAGATCTATCGCACCGACTCTGATGAAACGGTCAGCCTGTTGAACTTCCTGGGCACAGGCTTTAAGTTCAGCTACCCGCACTGGCAGTGGTTTGCCGAGCGTTATGGCCACAAAGTTTCTGAAATCAACCCGCAGTATCTGGGTGATAAATGGTACTATCACAACCTGGGCGAATACATTGACCGCAAGTATAAAGGTATCGACTATGACGCTGAGCCGGAACCGGAAGAAGAGCCGGTGGTTGAAATGCTTCCGTTGGAGGATCCGGTCGAGGGTGAGCTGGTCATCGAAGAAGTTGAGCTGGATAAGCAGGTTGAAGTAATCGAGAACCCGCTTGAATCAGACGTGATTCCGGTTGCTGAGGAAGTGGTCGAGGATGATGCTTCTATGATGGAATAATTAAGCATCTGCTTCAGATTTGTTGATATCCCTTGCGTACCGCAAGGGATATTTTTTTGCCTCAGTAATGTAACGAAATATGTCGTAATCCGGCTTTGAACCTTTCGGGCGAAAATGTCATTATTTCCAGTCTGTTATGGCGAGTAGAGTTGCATCAATAATTTATGGTTTATTAGCCAGCACCCTGTTTTTTACAAGAAAGGGCTCGGCTGCGCAGGTTCACACCTATAAGGGTCGCCGATATCTCAGCCTCAGCGCCCTTGGAGGCACCTATGGTATGAGTCGTTCTGCCGGCTCACGATATGATACCTACAAGAACCGTTGGCACACCCTGACCTTCGAACATGACAGCCGCAAGTGCACCATCGATGGGGTAAGTGTCTGGTTGCTGCATCCAGTACGTAAGGTTATGGGGAGCTGGGCCATTTATGAGCGTGATTTTACCCGTACAATTGATCCCGTTTTACGACCGGCCACTTATTTGAGAAACGCCCCGACCAGCTTGGTTATGCTCGATCCCGGGCACGGCGGAAAAGATGATGGGGCTAAAGGTGTCCGCAATGTGAAAGAGCGCCTGGTTGTGATGGATGTTGCCAAGCGCGTTGAACGGGAATTAAGAAAGCACGGCATTCGGGTGAAAAAAACACGCCCGCGCGATGTGTATTTATCTCTGACCGAACGTGCCGCGATTGCCGCCCGGGCCGGGGCCAGCCTTTTTGTTAGTATTCATATGAACTCCAGCGGCGATAAGTCCGTCGCCGGATCGGAAACCTATGTGTTGGCACCGACGGGTGAGGATTCGACCAATCATTATGGTCAGAAAGCCCGGAAAACCGCCTGCCGCGGAAACCGGCATGATTCCGCCAATATGCTTTTGGGCTATCGCATTCAGCGAGCTCTGCTCAGGTCGGCCAAGCGCCCTGATCGCGGTGTTAAACGCGCCCGCTTTAAGGTGCTCAAGGACGCACCCTGTCCGGCCGCGCTGGTTGAGGGTGCCTTTGTGAGTAACGCAGCGGAAGAGTCTAAAATGATCGAAGCCAATTTCCGCGAGGCGATGGCGCAGGGCATTGCGACCGGCATTCGTGAATACCTCTCCCTTGCCAAAAAATCTCGCTAGGAACTGGATTCTATGGATTTTGATCTCCTTGTTTTAAACGGAACCGTTGTCGACGGAACCGGTACGCCTGGCCTGAAAGCCGATGTCGGAATTAAAGGGGATCAGATCGCGGCGGTTGGGGAACTGTCATCCGCTCAAGCTGAATGCGTGATTGACGCGTCCGGCTGTTATGTTTGCCCCGGATTTGTTGATGCACATTCTCATTCGGATGCCTATCTGTTGATCGAGCCTTCCGCTGCCAGCAAAATCTATCAGGGCATCACCACGGAAGTAGTCGGCAACTGCGGTGCGTCGGCGGCTCCGCTCATGGGTGAATACCGCATGCCGTCAGATTGGCTCGATAAAGAGTATCCTGCGCAGTGGAGCACGGTTGCGGAATACCGCACGTTGTTTGACGAGATCACCCCTGCTGTAAATGCGGCCATGCTGGTCGGTCACAACACGCTGCATGCCGGCGTCTGCGGCTACGAGCCGCGCGGTGCTGATTCGGATGAGATGCGCGTAATGAAAAAGCGACTTGAACAGGCATTGGAAGAGGGGGCTTGTGGCTTGAGTTCGGGCCTGCTCTATCCGCCCGGTTCGGCTGTTCCCGCGGCCGAACTGGTTGAGCTGGCGAAGGTGGTTGGCGCACACGGAAAAATTTATACCTCGCACATGCGCAGTGAGGGCAAAGGGTTGCTGGACTCGCTTGATGAAACCATCGACCTTTGCCGCCGTGCAGAAGTCCGCACCCAGATTTCGCACCTGAAAACGTCCGGTAAAGGTAATTGGCACCTGATTGACGCAGCCTTGGACAAGATGCGTTCCGCGTTGGCTGAGGGCTTGCCGGTGGCAGCGGATCGTTATCCGTATACGGCCGCCTGTACCGACTTGGATGTGGTGCTGCCCGACTGGGCAGGGCACGGCGGACGTGAACGCGTGTTGCGTCGTCTGCGCGATTCTGTGATGCGCAAAAAGATCCGCGAGGAGATGCAGGCGGAACGTCATCCGGGCTATTGGAAAACCGTAATGATCGGTTCGACAGAATCAGCGTACAAAGGCTGGATGCTGTTGGATGCGGCTAAAGAGATGGGCTGTGAGCCGGTCGATGCCGTTTTGGCGCTGGTCGATCGCGACAACCTGAAAACCGGCGGCATTTTCTTCGGGATGTCCGAAGAGAACATGTGGCGTATTCTGCGCGAGCCGTATGTGATGCTGGGCAGTGACGCATCACTGCGCGCGCCGACCGGCATTTTGAGCGACGATCATCCGCACCCGCGCGCCTATGGCAGCTTTACCAAATTTTTGCGGGCTGCGCTGAGCGGGCAGACCGTTCGCATCGAAGAAGCCGTGCGTAAAATGACTTCTCTGCCTGCCGAGCGGTTCGGCCTTGAAAAACGCGGACGCCTGGAAGCCGGATATTTTGCGGACGTACTGGTTTTCGCGGCGGATGAGGTGGAGGAGAAAACCTCTTACGCGGATCCGCACCAACTCTCGACGGGTATGCGCCACGTTATTGTTAATGGCACAGAAATCATCGCCGACAAAAAAACGACCGGATTAAGATCCGGCCGTTTTCTGGGGTAGTGCCTGATAATTGATCAGTGCGAGGCGGTTGTTATTTCATTCAGTGCCTGGTCCAAGGTTTTGAATTTCTGCTCCTGATTTTTTAAATCCTTCTTTTTGGCCGGCTCATCATTGCGGAGAGGGCTTTCCGACCAGCCGCGCGGCCATTCGCTGTTTTTGGCATCAGATGCGTTTAGTCGGCGTGCGGATTCGCGGAGCACCTCTTCATTGTTAGTCAGCACATAGGGTGTCAGCAAAACAACCAGTTCCTGCCGGTCTTTGGTTTTCTTGTGCGAGCTGAAAAACCAGCCCAGCAAAGGGATGTCGCCGAGTAGCGGAATCTTGGTTGCGCTCTCGGAAGTTGCATTTCGAACCAGACCTCCGAGCACGATGGTTGATCGATCCTGCACAGCGACAGTCGCATTGATTTCGCGCTTGGAAATAATCGGTACTTCATTTCCGTCAATCGTAGCGTTTCCGCCGACATCGTCGGCAGACTGTTTGATTTCCATGAGGACAAAGCGCCCTGGGTTAATGTGCGGTGTGACGGTGAGATCAATGCCGATTGTTTTGTATTGATAGGTCGAGCGCGCAGTGGTGCTACTTGTTCCGGTTACCGAAGAGGTAACAACCGGGCGCTCTTCCGCAACGGTGATTTTGGCTTCGGTATTGTCCGTCGTCATCACAACCGGGGTGGAGAGAATTCGTGCATCCCCGTCGCTTTTTGCCGCACTAACAATGGCTTTTACGTTTAGTCTGGGGAAAGATCCGTAGTAACTCAGTGCCCCGTCGACCATGTTGGAGGCCAGGCCAGCGGCATCAAATCCGACGCGGTTTAGGTTGTTGTTTTGATATTCGGGTTTGTTGTAGATAACTGGTTCGTTTGTTATGGAGTGTTCTGTGACAGTGTAAATCAGATCTCCCTGTCCCGGCACATTCTGATAAACCCACTGGACTCCGGTTTGGAGAGAATCGTCCAGCCCGACGCTAAGGATGACGGCCTCAATGAGGACCTGCTCGAGCATGACGTCGAGCCCTTTAATGACCTGTCGCAGGGCGGCGATGTCAGATTTGCGGCCCATGAGCAAGAGGGAGTTGGTCCGCTCGTCAGAGAGGATTTTTGTGTCTTCAGAGAGGCGGCCAATGGCTTGTTGTGCTTCGGTGTTGCCTTCACGTCCGGCTGTGCGCGCGGGGGTGGTAGTTTCGGCTTTATTATTGGCCCCTGCGGACTTCGATTTTTCAGTTTCCTTGGCCGCTCCGACAAACTCGTTCAGAACACCGGCGATTTCCTTGGCTTCGGCATATTCTAAGTTTACCACCTCGACAATGACGGCTGGATCAACCGGTATGTCGAGTACTTTGATGATTTTGTCGAAGAATTCAAAATTGGACTCTTTGGTGAAGATGATCAGGATATTTGTACGTTCATCGGATGTGATTTTAACAAAACCCTCAATCATTCCGCTGCCGGGGGCGCCGGAGGTACTGGTTGTCGTCTGGGCCGGTGTGGCGCGAGTGGCTGTACGTGCCCGGATGACACCGGCTGGGGCCTGGCGGGCGGGAGTGGTTGTCGGTTTGGAGGACTGGGCTTGCGCGATTTCAACGAGTTCGGTCAGCTTTGAAGCGACTTTGCCGGCTTCAGCGTGTACGAGTTCGTAGATGCGCGGTTCGATTTTGATGGTCGGCTGGTCAATGTATTCCAGTACTTCGAGCATGCGTTTGAGGTTCAGGGAGCTGTCGGTGATCATGAGGCTGCCGGAGCGTTCGAGCGGCTGGATATTGCCGTTGCGGCCCATCAGCTGCTGGAGGATGCCTTGTGCTTCCTGGATGTCGGCGTGTTTGAGCGTGAGGATGCGGGTAACGACTTTATCTGTGGCACTGAGTGTGGCATCTTCAGCATGAATTTCGAGGGGTATGCCTTCTTTACGGGCGGTGTTGGAGACGACAACTTTGAGAAACTTATCGCCGACCGGCACGAGGGCGACGTTATTCATTTCGAGTACGGTTTCGATGGCCTGGATCACTTCTGCTTTAGTGAGGTTGCGGCCTTTGAGGGAGAGATTGGCTTTGATGGTCTGGTTTTGGAGCACGGTGCGGCCGACGAGGTCGCCGTAGTAGCTGCTGACCTGCTCGACCGGTGCGGATTCAAAACTGAGATTGAATTTTTTTTGCTGGGCGCTTGCGCTGAGGCTGAGAGCCAGCAGGACGACCGTAGTTAGGGACGGGAGATTGTGAAATTTCATGCGTTTACCTTATTTTTCTAAATTCGCTGCTTTGTTCGGATTGCCGTTGCGGTAATAGGCGCAGGCGATTTCCATGCTTCCCTTTAGCTTGTCAGCTGAAAGCGGTGTGACGTGCATCTGTGCAATATCGTAGCGTGAGCCCGCTGATTGAAGGTCAAAAAGAACGCGCGTCACGGCTTCCAGGGATCCTTCCCAGGAGCAGGTGATGTGCAGTTCGTATAAATCGCCGATCTGTTTCTCTTTGCCGGGCTGAATGCGCGGCAGTTTCAGGTCATGCTTGTCGGCGATGCTCTTGATCCCTTTCAGCAGCTCGGGGGTGATTTGGCGTTTGGATTCAAACTGAGGGATCTGCTGCTGGAGCTCCGTAAGTCTTTTGTCGAAGAGGCTCTTGCGAGAGATGATCCGTTCTCTTTTTTCAATCTGTTCGCGCAGGCTCTCTTTTTCGCTGGAGAGCTGTTTCCAGCTTTTCAGTTTGGATTCACCGATCCAGAAGGTCAGGCCGATGACCACTGCGCTGAGTGTCAGGCCCCCGAGTATCATTTCGCGTCGGGAAAGTTTCATTATTCGATTCCCTCCGGAGTAGCGGTCAGCGAGAATTGGGAGATCCTCCGGCCTTTGCGGGTGGCTGTGGTTACGCGCTGATCTTTGATCTCTTTGAAGAAATCGGATTGGGCGAGCGTATCGAAAAACTTGTAGACTGCGTCGTCGGATTCTGCCTCTCCGCGCAGGGTCAGGGCACGGCCTTTCTTGTAGTTGAACGCGGACAGGTCAATGCCCGGCGGAAGCAGGGTGCTGACTTCGCGAAGCGATTCGATGGCTGAATACCTTTGGTCGGTGTAACTAAGCAGGGCGTTCATTTTGCGGCTGGATTCCTGTACTGCTTTCGCTGGGCCGTTGAGTTGCTCGGCGATGTTGCGCAGCTCTGTGACCTGGTGCTTGTGAACTGAAATCGCGATGCTGGCCATCAGAACCAAGGCCAGCCAGATGCCTAGAACAATGCCGCTGAATTTATAGAGTTTGCGCATGAGGGCTTTGTTTGTCGCAGCCTCAATCCATTCCTTGGGGACGAGCTCAAGATGGTGCATTTCGCGTCGTTGGTAGCGGCGTGCTAACGCGTTAGAGAGCGGAGGCAGTTCCGCTAGGTCAAAGCAGTTGGCCGTCTGATCGTCCTGTTGCTTGATCGCTTGGGCCATTTCGGGCAAGGATCCGTCACTCCACAGGTCAATGCGGTGAAGCTCTTGCATATGAAATTCCTGTTCGAGCATCGTCATGCTGTATTCGAGCTCTGCGAACAGTTCGTTTGCCGGGGTGTCGTTGGTGACAGGAAGTGCGCGAAACAGGAGCGGTTCGCCGTTTTCGGCGATAATCAAGCCGGCTTCACCTTTTTCAAAAACGAGGATTGCTTCACCGCCCTCTGCTTCGATTTTGTCCGCTCGCAGAAGCTGATCCCAGCGGCAGAGCAGTTCCAGATCGAGGCTGTTAAGCACGAGCCCGGCCGACTTAAGTTGCGCCCCCAGTTGATCAATAATTTCCCGACGAACACCGGCAACCAGTACGCGGGTATACGTTTCACCCTGTGCGAGGATCTCGTAGGAAACAACCAGCTGCTGAAGCGGGTAGGGTGAAATCTTGTCCAGCTGGAGCTCGACCATTCCAGCAATTTCGTCGGGATCCGTGCTGGGGAGATTGAAAACGTGGGTGAGCAGTGTGCTGGCAGGCAAACCCGAGACAATGGTGTCTTTATGATGGTCATGAAAGAGTGCCGGCAAAGCGCCACTTTCGTCCAAGTTTTCCTTCCGGGACTCTCTGATTTCCAGTCCGTCCTGAGTGGCGTGTAAGGTCGTCCACTCAACGGACGTATCCGAGCTGCTTATTCCGATTGTGTAGTTAGTAGCCATTCGTAGTTGGTAAAAGTGAGATATTAGCGGTTCTACAGATTTTCGGAAGGTTCTTTTTGTTCCGGTTCTGTTACGAGTTTGTCGGGCGAAAGAAACGACTCATTCCAATAGAGTACCTGCAACTCCTTTCCGTCAGCGTGGACTACGCTCTGGATTTCATAAACGAAGTTTTCGGTTCTTGCACGACTGATGATCCGCAGGTGCGAACTTTGGGTGGTAAACTTGTTTTTAAATTGGTTGAGCCCGATTTCTGCAAGGCTGCTAAATCCGTCATCTTCGGTGTCGGCTTCACCATCGAGCCCCTTCCAGAGATCCAGAATTTCATCAATGACACCTTCCTCTAACTCGAAGAAGGTCATCAGGACTTCCCGCGAGGCGCTGTTTAAATTAACTTTTCCGTCACCCCATACGGTCAGTTTGTCAGCGATCCCGGAAATTTCGTCGCCGTCCTCGGTGGTTCCGCCGTACAGAGTGGCTTCCGTGAAATTTTTGATCAACAGTAGTTCTTTGATGGTTTCAACTGGCGCATTTTTGCAACTGTAGCCGAGTTCAGTATAGAAGGGGTCGTCCGATTCGGCTCCGTTGAGCTGGTGCAAGTCGCCTTCGTCAATCCAGTCGGTGTAGCAGTCGATCAGTTTGTTCTGCTCTGTGGGAGGGATGTCGCACTGTTCCAGCAGCAAAACCCATTCATCCGCTAAGAGTTTGTTGATGTTGCGCTTGCCGCTTTCGTGCTCGATCGAAACCGAGAAGCGTCCGTCGGGCAACTCGTAGGTCAGGTTGCTGAGGTTCAGTCCGCGCCGAATGCGTTTGGCACCCTGCTGGAATTCAACGACCTCCGCTACGTCCTCTTCTTCCGTCTGTTCCGGGGCGGTAAGAATGGCTTTGGCGTATTCAAACCCGGCGCGCGCGATCTCTTGTGCTTTGAAGCGCTGACGCTCCAGTGTCGCGATTTTGGCTTCGATATGCATTTCAAAGGCAAAGGTGCCGATCAGCAATGACATGATAATTACAGTCCACAGCACGAGAATCAGCGCGGAACCGCTTTTGGCATTTTTTGAATGGGTGTTGTTGCTGGCCATTATTTTTTGGATTTGGAATTTTTAGCTGTTTGTTCAGCGACGGGTATTTCGATGATGCGGGTGAAAGTGATCGGATCTTCGCCTTCATCAGCCGGCGGGGCGTAGAGCGTGATCTCGACTTCGCGCGGAATGGTGTTGGTGTTTTCCCATTCGTCGTCCCATTCATCGTTCACGACATCGTAAAAGCGGCAGTTGATGCCGATTATTTCACGGGAAATCGCGCGGTATTCCGCCAGTTCAGTTTCCTCTTCTTTGGCGAAGTGGAAGTGGGTTTTGGCGGACAGTGCCGGCTCTTCGAGTTCTTTGTCGATGGTCAGGTGCAGGCGGTGCGGGGCGTAAGTGTAAGGCTCCCGAGAAAAGGCCGGGCTTGCGGTGACCCAGCTGATCTCGTCCTGCGGGATGCCGTCAAATTCGCTGTCGGTGTGCCAGAATCCATAGTTGAGTTTGCTGCTCTCTAGAAAGGCGGCCGAGCGCAGGGCCGAAAAGATTTGTTCCTGAATAAAGTCGCTGTGGTGCTGCTTTTCGAGATATTGCGTGCCGCGCCGCCAAGCGTTCAGTGCGGAGGAGAAGGCGAGATGGCAGGTTGCAAACACCATTGACAGGATGGCGATTGAAATCAGCAGTTCGAGCAGGGTGAATCCGGAGTTTCTGTGAGGGATCACTTCAAACCCCCTTGATCCGGCAGGTAGCGCAGGGTTGTGAGCTCTTCGTAGATATCGCGGTTGCGGTCGCTCCAGTAAACACGCGTGGTGATTTGAAAAAGGCCCGGCCGGGTCTCTTCGTCGATTGCGACGATTCCGCGCTCCCAGCGATACTCTTCGTATTCATCAAAGTTGCCAGCTGTTTCCGAACGGAAAATATCCTCGTCATCGAGCGGATATTCGAGCTCGATACGCTGAATCAGTTGGCGTGCAGTTTCGTACTGTCGTGATTTGCGGATAACGGATAGGCAGCGCGAGGCGTTGGTCATCAGTGCGCCGATGCTCATTCCGAGAATTAGCATCGCCAGCAGGACCTCGATCAGGGTCATTCCATTTTTGGCTGCGGTTTTCATTCGTCTTTAAACCGGGCGGAGCCGGCGATTCCGTCGATTTCGACAGTGATTCGCTTTTCACGGGTGTCGGTGAGTGTGATGGCATAGTCCACGCACTGGCCGGAGGTGCTGTAAAATACCGGCGGGAATTCGTCGAGCTCCTCGTCAGGCAGCAGCGTGAAGGATTCCAGCGTCACCTTTTCCGGGATTTCCCGTTTGATCAGCGGGACGGTATTGGTGCCGGCGGAAACGGTCAGCAGCCTGTTGGTCGAGTTGTACTCAAAAGCCATTTCGGTACCTTTGAGTACGGACATGGCGCGTGCGTACCGGTGCATCCGGTTGATGCTGCGCGCGGCGGTTTTGAGCTGGTTACCTTCAAGTGAGCGGACAAAAACCGGGATTGAGACTGCGGAGAGAATGAGCGTGATGGCTACAACCAACAGCAATTCCATCAGCGAGAAGGCATGACGGGATCTGTTCGTGGAGTTTGTAGCCATTCGCACCTGTCGGATTACTCCCAGTTGGTAATGGTTTTGCCGCCCTCTGGTCCTTTGGAGGAGAGGTCGTAGCCGTGCGTGTTGTGTGCGCCGGGATGCTGATAGATGAAGTCATTGCCCCACGGGTCTTTCGGCAGACCTTTTTTGAGGTAGGGGCCCTGCCAGTTTTTCGCGCTGCCGGGCTGTTTGACTAGGTCCTGCAGTGAGGATGGGTATTTGCCATTGTCCAGTTCATACAGGTCGAGCGCAGAGCCGAGGCTGCTGATGGCCGATTTAGCTGCGGCGATCTGGGACTGTTCCATGCGTCCGCCGAGTCGTGGCACGGCGATGGCGGCCAGAATGCCGATGATGGCTACAACGAGTAGAACTTCAATCAATGTGAAACCGGATTTTTTGCGCTGCTGTTCATTCATATTTGTTCTCCTTGTTAGAGTTGAAGTCCGCTGGTCATGTCGAAAACCGGTAGCATCAGGCTGACCGCGACAAAGCCGATCAGAATGGCCACAAATAGGATCATGAATGGTTCGAGTACCGTGGTGAAAATTTTCACGTTCCGGTCGAGCTCCTGTTCGTAGCGGCGGCTGATGTGGCTGAGTGCTCCGGGCAGGTCGCCGGACTCTTCGCCGACCGCGAGCATGTCGGTCAGGGTTTGAGGGAAAACATTTGCCGAGGCTAGTGGTCCGGAAATGCTTGAGCCGTCGGTTACGCGCTCGCGTGCAACGGCAAGGGCATTGGCAATAACTACGTTGGTGACGGTGTTTTCTACGATGGACAGTGCCTGAAGAATGGGGACTCCGTTGCGGATCAGGGTTTCGAGTGTTCGGGAAAAGTTGGCGAAGGCATTGGCGGTAACCACGCCTTTGAGTGCGGGTAACTTCAATTGGCGCTCATGCCACCAGAGTTTCCCTTTTTCCGTTTTCAGGGCGCGGCGGGCAGCGTAGCAGATCCCGGCGAGTAAAATGAGTGCGAGGATTCCGTGCTGCTGCATAAATTCGCTGGATTGGATCAGCATTTTTGTGGGGGCAGGCAGGGTGCCGCCCAAGTCCTCGAATACCTTGGAAAAACGCGGAATAACAAATGTCGACATGGCGACCAGTGTTACCGCACAGGCACCCAGGACGATGCCGGGGTAGAGCAGGGCCATCAACACTTTTTCTTTGGCTGCCTGCACGCGCTCGTAGTGGTCGCAGAGGCTGTTGAGCGTTTCGGGCAGAGAGCCGATCGCCTCACCGGCTTTGATCATGTTTTGAAAGAGTGGCGGGAAGGTTTCGGGGTAGGCCATAAGCGCGTCTGAGAGTGCAACCCCTTGCACGACCTCGTCGCGTAGATGCTTGGCGATTTCGTTCTGAGCCGGGCCGCTGTCGCGGCTTGCAAGGGTGTGTAGCGCTGAGCCGAGTTTCATGCCGGAGCTGAGCAGGTCGCTGAGCTCGCGTGAAAAAAGTAGCACCAGCCGCATGGGCATGCGGTGTTTGCGTGCGGGCATGTGCAACTTGAACTGGTGGCCTTTAAAGGATGCGGTCTTCGCTTTTGGGCCGGACTTCATTCCGGTGGCTTCTTTGATGGAGATAGGGAACAGTCCCATCTGTTCGAGCCGGATCAATGCAAGGCTGCGATCGGCTGCTTCCAGCCGACCTTCCTGTTTTTCGCCGCTTTTGGTGCGGGCTATGTATTGGAAATAAGCCATTAAAACGGAATGAAGTTTGTGCGGGTTGTAATGTTGGCAACCGTTGCGGCCAACAGTTTTGAAGCATTTTCGAGGTCCTTCAGGCTGAGCAACTCGCACGGGCTGTGCATGTAGCGCAGCGGAATGCTTACCAGGGCTGTGACCACGCCTGCCTGGTTGAGCTGGATGGCGTTAGCGTCGGTTCCGGTTCCGCGCGCTTCTGCGGCGATCTGGATTGGAATATCCTCTTTTTTGGCCGTATCAACCATCAGCTTGAAAAGTTTCGGGTTGATGTTCGGGCCGCGTGTGATGACGGGGCCTTTCCCGATTTCAATTTTGCCTTCGTGATTGACGACGCTGCCGATGCTCGGGTGATCGGTCGCGAATGTGACGTCGACGGCGATGCCGATGTCGGGCGAAACTCCGAACGCGGCGGTTTTTGCGCCGCGCAGGCCGATCTCTTCCTGTACGGTGGCGACGGCGTGAACTTCGCATTGGCTGTCCATTTTTGCCAGCAGGCGTGCGGCCTCAAGAATGGCGAACGCGCCGGCCCGGTCGTCGAATGCGCGGCCGATGGCGATGTCGCCCTGTAGCTGGTCAAAGCCGTATGCGATGACCATCGGGTCGCCGATGGAGACGAGTTTTTCGGCTTCCTTTTTGTTTTTGACGCCGATGTCGACCCACAGGTCGCTGATTTCAGAAACTTTTTTTCGCTGTTCCGGTTTCTGCAGGTGGATGGCCAGTTTGCCGACCACTCCGGTGACAACGCCTTTTTTGCCGAGAATCTGGACGCGCTGTCCCTGGGCGATCTGAGGGTCCCATCCGCCGATCGGGGCGATCCAGAGGAATCCGTTGTCGTCGATGTGGGTGATCAGAAATCCGATTTCGTCGTAATGTCCGGCAAACATTACTTTAACTTTTCCGCCCTTGTTGATTACCGCGTGGCTGTTTCCGTGCACGTCAGTTTCCACTGAATCGGCAAATTTCTCAGCCTCCTGCTTCCAGACGGCGGCGGCGCATCCTTCGTAGCCTGACGGGCTGACCGCATTGACCATGTCTTTGAGAAAGGTGACGGATGTTTTTTTCATGAAATCTCCTGCATCTGGTTAAATCCGAACAAAGCGTAATATTATTCATGTGAAGGTATCAAAGCAATATCAATGCCTGAAAACAGTTCGGGAGTTATGTCGGGTTTTAAATTGCTAAATGAGGTGCTGGCTGTAGTATTTCGCGGTCATGGATTATTATGTTCACAATTTGGATCCGTTCGTGGTTCGTTTTTTCGGCGAGGTGGGTATCCGGTGGTACGGCCTTGCCTATGTAGCCGGTTTTGTTGCGGCTTTTTTGCTTTTGTATCATTTCTCCAAGCAGAAGGTGTTCGTGGTTCCGTCTAATAAGGTTGAGAGCTTTATGATGGGGCTCGCGTTGTTCGGCGTTCTGCTGGGCGGGCGCCTTGGCTATTGCTTGTTGTATGGATGGCAGTATGTGCTGGAGGACCCGTTATACCCCTTCAAGCTGTGGGAGGGTGGTATGGCCAGTCATGGCGGCATGATTGGGGTTCTGCTCTATGTGTTTTGTTATGCACGCAAGTATGAGTTTTCGTTCTGGAACATAATGGACAATCTGGTTTTTGTTGTGCCGCTCGGGCTTTTCTTCGGGCGTATTGCCAACTTTATTAATGGCGAGCTATGGGGCCGTGTGACAGATGTTCCTTGGGCGGTCATTTTTCCTCAGTCTGGCGATATGCAACCACGCCATGCATCGCAGTTGTATGAAGCTGCGGGGGAGGGGCTGCTGTTGTTTCTGGTGTTGTGGGTTATTCGCAGGTCCGCTTTGGCGAGGTGTTGTGGTGCCTTGAGTACTGCGTTTTTATTGGTGTACGGGTCTGTGCGATTCGCGGTTGAGTTTTTCCGTGAGCCGGATAGTACGGTGTACTGGGGTTGGATGACGAAGGGGCAGCTTTACTCTCTGTGTATGGTGGTTGTTGCTGTTTTGCTTGGAGTGTGTGTCTGGCGCAGGCAGCGAGTTTTGTCGCATGATTTATGATGTATTGAGGGCTTGGCCTTTAAGAATGTTAATTGATTGTAAAATGTTACTTGCAGAAAGAACTGATAAAGTTTAGAAATATGAGTCATTTGTTAATAGGAGGCGTTTCAATGAGTAGTCAGTATGTATCAGGTAGTTTTCGTAAATACGGCATGGTTAGCGCGTTTGCGCTTTGTGCGGTTTTGGGTATGGTGGATCATTCGATGGCAGCATCAATGGACACTTATAATGATGCGCTAGCGGGTGGAAATGCAAAAGCATCTGCTGTTGAAGCAATGCAGATTCTGGAAGGTCAGTCTTTGAACGGCGGGGCTTCTGCGGAAGAAGTTATGAAAGTTGCCGAACAGTTGATGACTGGTGCAGTCGCGACTGGGGATGAACGCGCGGTTAAGTGGGTCTCGGCGGCTATCCTGAAAGGTGCTGGCGAAAAGAATTTTGATGCTGCTGAACTCGGTATTCGTGTGGTTGTTGAAGGTTCCCGTTATCAGGAGCAGGTTTCACAGGTTACGGCCGAGGCTCGCTCAATTATGGGTATTTCTGCTCCGGCGGCTCCGGCTGTTGAAGCTCCGGCGCTGGCTTCAGAGGAAGAATCTTTCCTGGCTGGTCTCTTCGATATTAATCGTTCTTCATGGGAAGTTAGCAATCGTCTTTCCGTTGGCCATGACAGCAACATCTACTCTGATTCGCGCGAAAAAAGCGGAATGGTTTATCGTGATGCTCTGAGTTTGAGCCTGAGTGCGAGTTCTGCTCGTACGGCTGCGCAGGTGTCTTATAAGCCGACTCTGACGGTTAGCCCGAATAAGAAAAAAGGTGATGTGGAAGTTTACCAGGATTTTATTGGTATGCTTTCTCACGAGCTTTCTGAGCGTAGCACCGTCCGTTTTAAGGACACTTTCAAGTTCCAGGAGGATGAAGATGCTACGGTCGCGGGTGATCTTGATGATAACTCTTACTGGAAGAATACTGCCGAGTTGAGCCTGGATCGAGTGATGCGTGATAACGCGCGCCTTTCTGTTTCTGCTTCCAGTACCTTCAAACGTTACAGCGAGTCAGACGCTGAGGTATCCGATTATGAGTTGTTCAAGATTGGTACGTCGTACAAAAAGGATCTGAGCGAACGCACGTTCGGTTCTGCTGGTCTGGATTACAGCTGTAAGGATTTTGATAAATCAGCTGACGGCCGTGGCGACTCTACTGTTTTTGTCAGCGCTGGCGTGAACCACCAGGTGAATCCGGATGTTCTGTTTTCTGTTACGGGTGGTGCATCGTTTGTTGATCCTGACGGAGCCGGTACAGATGATAAGGTGGTGCCGTACGTTAATGGTCAGGTAACGTATTATTTCTCCCCGAGAACTACGCTTACGGGACTCGTGAAATATTACTATAACGAGGATGTTACTGAGAGTGCTTCTGTGGGCTCAGAAAGTCTTCGCTTTGAGCTGAATGGTCGCCACAGCTTCACTGAAAAAATATCTTTGGATGCAAAAGTCGGTCGCTCTGAGAATACTTATTCTGTTGAATTCATAACCGTCGGCGGCGAAACTGAAACGACATATACTGACTTCGGCACTAAGTTGACGTATGAAATCAACCGAGTTCACGCTGTGGATGCAGGATACAAATTCCGCAAAACAGATCGTGATAATTCGGCTGACTACGATCGTCATCAGTTCGATCTTGGTTGGACTGTTAAATTTTAAACAACTGACGTAGTACGTGTAAGAGAGGCGAGGTTTACCTCGCCGTCTCGTTTTAGAAAGGGGAAGCATGGAATCAACTAACCAGGAAAATGTTGCCGCTCAGACGCTGCACTTTTTGGATTATTGGCGGGTAATTAAATCGCGTAAGGAGATTATCCTCGCGGTTGCGTTGCTCGTTGCCATTGCGGGGACGGTATACACGCTCACACTGCCGAACATGTTCCGCTCTATGGCCTTGATCAAGGTCAATGTGGAGCGCTTGGACGTGGATCCGTTTGGGCAGCAGATGCCTGGTAATGTGTACGATCCATATTTTTTGCGTACCCAGTTTAATATCATTCAGTCCCGGCCAATTGCTGAAAAGGTGATTGAACGCCTGAATTTGCAAGAGGTGTGGGGCAAAAGGGGTGAGAAACTGCCGATTGAAGGCGCTATTCTTTTGATGCGCAAAAGCCTGTCGGTAAATCAGCATCGTGATACTTCATTGGTTGCTATTTCTGCGGAGAGTAAAGACCCGGATGAGGCGGCACGCATTGCAAATGAGGTCGCGGATGTTTATAAGCAGGTTCGCCTGGATGTTAAGCAGGACGAGATGCGTAAGGGTCTGGCTGACTTGGAGCGCGAGCTGCAGAAACAGCAGGATAAAGTAGATCTTGCTGAACAGGAGCTTGAAAAAATCCGCCAGGAACTTGGCGTAACAATGTTGGGTGCTGATACTACAATCGATACTGCCAGCATCCAACAGCTGGAAGGAAATCGCAGCCAGGCTCGAGTCGATATGCTTGTTAAAAAGGCTCGCCTTGATCAGATGGAGTCGCTTTCCGGTGCGGATTTGGTTGCAGCTGCAGAGTTTGTTGTAGGTAATACATACATTCAGTCCTTGCGCTCGCAGGTCTTGGATACGGACGTATCTTTGAAGCTGATGCTTGAAAATTATGGTCGCAATCACCCGGAGGTGAGGAAACTTGAGGCGGGCCGCGACGAGCTGGCAGACAAATTGGCTACAGCTTTGAAGGGTTTGAAGCAGGGTTTGCGTGCTGACTATGAAGTGGCTAAAGCTAACGTTGAGGCACTTGAGGCTGAATTGAGAGGCTTGGAGGTTGCTGAGAAACAAACTCAGCGCGAGCGCCTTTTGCCGTTCAATAAAGCGAAGCGTGCGTTGGAGACGCAGCAGGTTATTCTGGATGCGCTCAAGTCACGAGTGACGCAGGAAGGCATTACGCTGGAAATTTCCCGGACACCGGTTGAGGTGGTTGAGGACGCGATTCCGATTCGCCGCCCGGTCAGTCCGAATCTGTTCTTGAATGTTATTTTAAGTGTGGTGCTTGGCTTCGGTGCGGGTGTTGGCTTGGCATATTTCATTGAATACCTCGACACGTCTGTTAAAACAGCTGAAGATATTGAGCGCTATGTCGGCTTGCCGGTGTTGGGTTTGATTCCGCAGAAGGTTCGCCCGTTGGTTGAAGAGGGTGCAGAGAGCGAGCATGCTGAGGCGTATCGCGTACTTCGCACAAACCTCACCTTCACAAACGAGGGTAGTAGTCATGGTGCCTTCCTTGTTGCATCTGGTGGTGCAGGTGAAGGTAAATCGACAACATGCTTTAACTTGGCGTATGTCTGTGCGCAGCGCGGAGATAAGGTTCTCCTGATCGATGCCGATATGCGCCGTCCGGTTCAGCACAAGATTTTGGATATGGATAACCGCTTCGGTTTGACGAACGTCCTGTTGCGTGATGCGCCGGTTGAGGAGACAATCAAGCCGACTACGGTTCCGAATCTGCATTTCTTGCCGTCAGGCCGCTTGCCGCGGACATCTATGGGGCTGCTTGAGTCGGCTCGTATTAAAGAGCTCATTCGTAATCTGCGTAACCGATATGATGTTATTATGATCGATGCTCCGCCGGTAATCGGCATTAGTGATGCTGCCATTTTGGCCACTGCGGTTGATGGCGCTGTCATGGTGGTTCAGTATCGTAAATATCCGCGCGATATGGCTGCTAAGGCAAAGCATCTGCTGGATCTGTCCGGCACAAAAACGTTAGGCGTTGTATTGAATAATATCAATGTGATGCGCGACGACTACTACTATTACTATCAGTCTTACTACTATAATGATTCCAGTTCACCAGTTGAATCAACTCCGGGTGAATAGGGAACAACGTTTAATGATTGGGGAATTCATGTTTAAGAAGTTTACATCATCTCTTTTGGTCGTCCTGTGCGCCGTGCTGGTGGGTTGTGCCACGGCACCGCAGCAAGCGCAGGTTACAACGCCGAATAAAAACAAGGTTGTTGTCTATAGATTGAAGGCGATGGATCCGATTGTGGTCCAGCTCAAGGGGCTTCCTGCTGGCGCGGATGGTATGGAGGATGTAGTCGACGAGCAGGGGAATATCACCCTGCCGTATATCGGCCAGGTGGCGGCGGCAGGCCGCACGACCTCTGAGTTGGAGAAGGCTATTTATAAAGCCTATGTAGATGGTGAGATTTATAAAAGCAGCATCTCTGTAACGGTTACTGCGCAGCAGAAGAGTTTTTATGTTTGGGGTGAAGTTCGATCTCCTGGTCGTTACCCGCTTAGCTCTGGGACCACGCTGTTGCAGGCGGTTGCTTCAACTGGTGGTTATTCTCCCTACGCGAATCAGAAGAAGATTCAGCTGAGCCGCGGTGCGGATACATACTTCTTTAACGGAAGAGAGCTTGAACGTTCTCCCGATAAGGATCCTAAGATTGAGGCAGATGACGTGATCCGTGTATGGAGAAGCATTCTGTAAACTGCATAAGATGAATGTTAATTCTGCATCTAAAGGTGCTCGTCTGGGAATACTGGGCGGCACCTTTAATCCTATACACAATGCGCACCTTGCAATTGCGCGGGCTGCGACGGAGCACTTTCATTTGGATGAAGTGCTCTTTGTTCCTGCTCATACGCCTCCGCATAAAGGAGAGCAGCAGGTTTCAACTGAGCAGCGAATGCGGATGCTTCAGTTGGCATTAGGCGGTCACGCGGGTTTCCGTATTTCAACTGTAGAGCTGGAGCGTCAGGGGGTCTCTTATACGATTGATACGATCCGTGCCTTGCGGGAAGAGGACCCGTCGCGTGAGCTCTGTTTCATCATTGGCGACGATTCTTTGGTTCAGTTGCATAGCTGGAAATCTATCCATGAATTGATGAAATTGTGCCGCTTTATAACGGTCAGCAGACCGGGTATAGACGTTGATCAGTTGTGCCAAAACATCCATTTTGATTCACAGACGGTTCAACAATTGCTTGCAGACCGCACCGAAGCATGTAATCTCAACATTTCATCAACGATGATTCGTGAGTATGTACGCGAGGGCAGGAGTATACAGCATCTGGTTCCTACGGAAGTTGCCAAGTACATACGTGATAATAAACTCTATTTAGAATGAAGAAGGATATTTTATGAGTAAAGCACCTGAATATGTAGAAAAGGTAGTAACCTTTATCGAAGAAAAGAAAGCTTCTGATGTGGCTGTAATGGATCTGCGCGAAGCGTCAGACTCAATTGATTACTTTGTAATCTGCACCGGAACCGGGGCGCCGCACCTCAAGGCCCTCCAGAACGGCTTGGAGCGCGTCTTCAAGAATGCGGGGTATCGTCCTTATCGCAAGGCCGGTTCTGCAGACAGCGGCTGGGTAGTGCTGGATTACAACAACATGATGGTTCACATGTTCACGCAGGAAATGCGTGAGCATTACGATCTGGAAAAC
>JBHORO010000029.1:0-11632 GCA_042566005.1 Verrucomicrobiota bacterium | reverse complement strand
TTTCTACAAGGACGCGAAATTCCGTCGTCTGACTCGTTATCGCTATAACAACGTTCCGATGGACAACGGCGGTCGTTATTTCTACATCAACGACGGTGAGTCAATCTGGTCTCCGGGTTGGAAACCGGTTAAGGCGGAGATGGATAGCTACGAGTGTCGTCACGGCATGAGCTACACGCGCGTTGCCGGTGAGAAGAACGGTATCAAGGCTGAGACGCTCTACTTCATCCCGCTCAACTTTATGGGCGAGGTTCACAAAGTTTCTCTCGAAAACACTACGGACCAGGTTAAGAAGATCAAACTATTCTCCTTCATTGAATGGTGTCTGTGGAACGGCAGCACGGACATGGAGAACTTCCAGCGTAACCTTTCTACAGGTGAAGTTGAGATCGAAGGTTCCACTATTTACCACAAGACTGAGTACAAAGAACGTCGTGATCACTACTCCTTCTACTCTGTGAATGCTGACATTGACGGTTTCGACACGGATCGCGAATCGTTCGTCGGTATGTACAACGGTTTCGAAAAGCCGCAGGTTGTTGAAGCGGGTCAGGCTTCTAACTCACATGCACACGGTTGGTCTCCGATCGCATCTCACTACCTGGAAATCGAACTGCAGCCGGGCGAAAAGCGCGAGCTGGTATTTGTTCTCGGTTATGTTGAGAACGAAAAAGATCAGAAGTGGGAATCCAAAGGCGTGGTCAACAAGATCAAAGCCAAAGAGATGATCGCTCAGTACGACACTGTTGAGAAAGTGGATGCCGCTATGGCTGAGCTGGCTCAGTACTGGGAAAACCTGCTCTCTATTTACAGCATCAAATCCGACGACGAAAAACTCGACCGTTCGGTTAACATCTGGAACCAGTACCAGTGCATGGTGACATTTAACATGTCGCGCAGTGCTTCCTTCTTCGAGTCCGGCATTGGCCGCGGTATGGGCTTCCGTGACTCTAACCAGGACTTGATCGGTTTCGTTCACCAGATTCCGTCACGTGCTCGTGAGCGTATTACGGACATCGCGGCTACACAGCTTCGCGACGGTGCCGCATATCACCAGTACCAGCCGCTCACCAAAAAAGGTAACAGCGAAATCGGTGGCGACTTTAACGATGACCCGTTGTGGCTGATCCTTTCCGTTTCTTCTTACATCAAAGAAACGGGCGAGTGGGACTTCTTGGACGAGGTGGTGCCGTTTGAGAACAACGACGAGTTGGCTGATACCATGTTCGAGCACATCAAGCGCTCATTCTACTTCACGGTCAACAACCTCGGTCCGCACGGCCTGCCGCTGATCGGTCGCGCAGACTGGAACGACTGCCTGAACCTGAACTGCTTCTCTGAAGACCCGAACGAGTCCTTCCAGACTACGGGCAACAAGATGGGCAAAACGGCTGAGTCTCTGATGATTGCCGGTCAGTTTGTTCTCTACGGTTCCGAGTTCGTACGCATCTGTAAAGAAGCAGGTCGCGACGAGGAGGCTACGGAAGCTCAGAAGCACGTTGATGCGATGACTAAAGCGGTCAAAGAGCACGGCTGGGACGGCGAATGGTTCCTGCGCGCTTACGACTACTATGGCAAGAAGGTCGGATCCGACGAGAACGAAGAGGGCAAGATCTGGATCGAGTCTCAGGGCTTCTGCACAATGGCTGAAATCGGTAAAGAAGAAGGCCTCTGCGAAAAAGCACTTGATTCCGTGAAAGAGTGGCTCGATACGCCGTACGGTATCGTACTGCAGCAGCCGGCCTTCACTAAGTACATCATCGAATACGGCGAGATCTCCACGTACCCGGCTGGTTACAAAGAGAACGCGGGTATTTTCTGTCACAACAACCCGTGGGTTATCATTGGTGAAACAATGATCGGCCGTGGTGATCAGGCATTTGATTACTGGAAGAAAATCGCGCCGGCATATCTCGAAGATATCCAGGACCTGCACAAAGTTGAGCCGTATGTTTACGCTCAGATGATCGCCGGTAAAGATGCGGCAACACCGGGTCAGGCGAAGAACTCCTGGTTGACTGGTACGGCGGCGTGGAACTACTACGCGATTACGCAGTACATCCTCGGTATTCGTCCGGACTACAACGGTCTGCTGGTTGATCCGTGTATCCCGAGCGACCTGAAAGGGTTTGAGGTGACACGTAAGTTCCGTGGTGCGGAATACAAAATCTCCGTGCAGAACCCGGATGGCGTATGCAAAGGCGTTAAGCAGTTGCTGGTAGACGGCAAAGAAGTGGAAGGCAACGTGCTTCCGCTGGGCGAACAGGGTGCTGCGTACGAGGTGACTGTAGTTCTTGGCTAACAGCTGAGTTCATAACGAGTCGGTATGATTGAGAATATTAAATTCAGAGAGAAGTTCGGATACGGGTTAGGCGATTTCGCGTCTAACTTGTTCTGGATGCAATTTGTCTTCTATCTGAATATCTTTTATACCGACGTTTTCGGATTAGCCCCCTCCGTGCTGGTTGCCATGATGCTGTTTGTACGCATCTGGGACAGTGTCAACGATCCGCTGGTAGGATTACTGGCGGATCGGACCCAAAGCCGGTGGGGCAAATTTCGCCCCTACCTGCTGTGGGGGGCGATTCCTTTTGCGGTAGTGGGAATCTTGACGTTCTCCACTCCCGATTTTTCTCCGTCCGGTAAGCTCGCATACGCGTACATCACGTACGCATTGATGGTGCTGGTTTATACGGTCGTTAATATCCCGTACTCTTCGCTGATGGGGGTGGTTTCTGCCGCACCCAAGACGCGCACGAAGTTTTCGCAGATGCGCTTCGTGATGGCGTTTGCCGGCGGGCTGGTCGTTCAGGCCGCGACCATGCCGATGGTTGCTCATTTCGGCGGGGATAATCACTCCGTTATTCGCGCGGAGCTGCAGGGTCAGCAGGAAGTGGTTGTTTCTGAGCAGGGCAGGGGTTCTTCGAGGCTCCAGGTTGCCGCGATGCTGCCTGAATATCAGGAGCCGGGTTTCTTTACAAAACTGGGCCTGCTGTATGGTGTGGTCGACGAGGAACGTCTCGGTCGAGTCACCAAGGCCAAAGCTTATAATGTAAACACCGAGAGCTATTTCCAGGATGCCGGTCTCCCGTATCTGGAGAGCTCTGACGAGGATGCGTTTGAAAAGATCCGTTATGCCGTCAGCGGTTTCGGTGAGCAGCGCATTCCGCTGAATAAAATTTTCCCGGCCGGCGATGAGTCGCTTGCTGGATTGGATCTGGCGACGGCCACTATTTCACTCAAGGTTATCAATGAGCAGAAAGGGTTCCGGTCGGCGATTGCCGTATTTGCCGGTCTTGCCGCTTTCTTATTCATCATCACTTTTACGACGACCAAAGAGCGGGTCAGCCCGTCCAAGAGCCAGCGGACCTCATTGCGCCGCGATCTGCTCGACCTCGTAACGAACCGCTCGTGGCTGATTCTGTTTGCGCTGGGGATTATCACTTTATTCCATGTCTGCCTGCGAAGTGGCGTAGTCATGTATTACGCAAAGTATAACCTCGGGAATGAGAATGTTGCGTCGCTGTTTATGCTGACGGGAACGTTGACTAGCCTGATTGCTACCGCGGTCGTGCTCGGCCCGCTCGAAAAGTATCTCGGCAAGAAGGCCGGCTATGCCGTGCTTATGCTGGTAACGGCCATCCTGACATTTCTGTTTTATTTCATCCCGGATTCCAACCTGCCGCTGCTGTTTGCCGTACACATCCTGATCAGCTTTATGTTCGGTCCGACCGCGGCGTTGATTTGGGCTATGTATACGGATGTTGCTGATTATTCCGAATGGAAGACCGGGCGACGCGCAACCGGCCTGTTCATGTCCGCATGCACCATGGCACAAAAATTCGGATACACTTTAGGCGGAAGCTTGACGATGGCCCTGTTGACATATATTGGTTATCAGGCCAATGCGGTCCAGACTTCCGCAGCGCTGGCTGGAATTAAAGGCATGATCAGCTGGATCTCCGCGATCCCGTGTATCATTGGCTTTGTTTTGATTTTGTTCTACCCGCTGAACGACAAGAACTTGAGAGATGTTGAGGCTGATCTGCAAGCGCGCAGAGATGTTGAGTAAGATTTAACCGTAACCATTGGAGAGAGATATGTTTAAACGATCTGACACGAAGCCCCTCGTTGCACCGGAAGACCGCGTGCCTTTTGGCAAAAAGCTCGCATACGCGTTAGGCGGGCC
The DNA here is from genome assembly GCA_042566005.1 of Verrucomicrobiota bacterium. Classification (GTDB taxonomy): domain Bacteria; phylum Verrucomicrobiota; class Kiritimatiellia; order Kiritimatiellales; family JBHORO01; genus JBHORO01. Next base: position 7,443 of record JBHORO010000029.1, on the reverse strand, counting down.
GGTTGATATTCTCGGCGTCTGGGTTTTGGTTAGTATTGCATACCCTTTCTTCAACATGGAATTGCAGATGCGACCGCTGTATGTGTCGATCATCTTGATGTCGTTGCGTCTTTGGGACGGCATTATCGACCCGATCATGGGTTGTATCTCTGACAACACCCGTACCCGCTGGGGGCGCCGTCGTCCGTTTATTCTCATTGGTGCGGTTCTCGCCGGGCTTACCTATCCGCTGATTTGGTGGTTCCCGACGGATCTCAGCCAGGAAATGATCATGCTGTGGGTGATCGGGTTCGGTATTCTCTTTTATACCTTCTTCACTATCTGGGCGATGCCGTATCAGAGTCTGCTGATGGAAATGACGCCGGATTACAATGAGCGCACCCGTGTGACTGAGATTCGCGGCTACCTGCAGACGCTGGCCGGTTTTGTTAATGGCTGGATCTGGTGGATCACACTGCGTCCGATGTTTGCTGATCCGGTAACCGGCGCAGCCAGTACGGTAACCGGCATGCGTAAGATCAGCCTGATCATCGGTGTGGTTATTATGATTTGCGGAATCATTCCGGCGATCTTCGTGAAAGAGCGCTACTACGAAAGCAACCTGACGAAGAATCAGAAAAAAGTGAACCTGTTCAAGAGTCTGGGTGAAACGTTCCGTAACGGACCGTTCCTGATCCTGTGCCTCTTCACTATCTTCTTCCTGCTGGGTACGGCGATTTTCGACAGCTACGGCCGCTATGTCGGAACCTATTACGTTCTCGGTGGCAACTGGGACCTGAGCGCCAAATTTGCCGGCTACGGAACGTTTGTCTACACGATTTTCAGCCTTTCATTTATTCCGCTGTTCCGTTGGTTGTCCGAGCGCATCGGCAAAACTAAATGCCTGCTTATTTCGGTATGCATGGTGCTCGTTTCGGCGTCGACAACTTGGTGGACGTTCAACCCGGATTATCCTTATGTCATGCTGTTGAACACCGTCTTCATCGGTGCGGGTTATGCGGGCCTGTGGCTCATGATCCCGTCGATGCAGATCGATGTGGTCGACCTCGACGAGCTGAAAACCGGCGAGCGTCGTGAGGGCAGTTTCGCATCCATCTTCTCATGGGTGCTGAAGCTCAGTTTTTGTTTAGGATTTCTCCTGTCAGGGCCGTTGCTGGAATGGACCGGCTTTGATGCGAGTTTGGGAGCAGATCAGCCGGAGTTCGTATTGCGCTCTATGCGCATCGGCTACATCGCCATCCCGGTAACCGCGCTGATTCTGGCCGTTGCGCTACTCAAGTTCTTCCCGATTAACCGGGAGAAAGCGGCTGAGATTCGCGAGCAGCTCGAAGCGCGACGCGGGAAAGTTTAAGTCAGCCTGTTCAGGCATTGTTTTTAGATGAAATAAACCCCTGGGAGTCGCTGCTCCCAGGCAAATAAGGAGAGATAATCATGAAATACGGTTACTTCGATGACGCGAAGAAAGAATACGTCATTACCAATCCGAAGACCCCGGTTAAATGGGTCAACTATGTCGGTACGCTGGGATTCGGCGGTATTGTGGATCACACAGGTGGCTCCCTGATCTGTAAGGGTGACCCGGCGCTGAACCGAATCGTTAAATACATCCCGCAGCTGCCGAGCTCGGACTTCAAAGGCGAGACACTCTACATCCGTTTTAAAGACGGCGACGGCTACAAAATTTTCTCTCCGTTCTTCGTGCCGACACTGGACCAGTACGACCTGTACGAGTGCCACGTAGGTCTCTCTTACCAGCGCATCGTTTCTGAGTTCTACGGTATCCGTACTGAAGTAACTATCTTCGTTCCGAACAACGAAAGCGTTGTGATCCGTGACATCAAAGTAACCAACCTGCGTGACGAAGCTCTCGAGCTGGACGTGATCCCGGTGGTTGAGTTCACTCACTTCGACGCACTGAAACAGTACACTAACGCCGACTGGTGTCCGCAGACTATGACTGTTGACGCAGAAAAAGACGAGGACGGTACCGTTCTGCTCAAGCAGTACGCGTTCATGAAAAAAGTGTACGAAAACAACTTCTTCACTTCTAACTACCCGGTTGACTCTTTCCAGAGTGACCGCAAAGTATTCCTCGGCGACAACGAGTACGGTACATGGAAAAACCCGCTCGAACTGCAGAACGAGAGCCTCTCCAACTGCGAAGTACGTCGTGGCGACAACATCGCGGCACTGATGCACAAACTCGGCGCAATGGCACCGGGCGAAACTAAGCGCGTAATCACGCAGCTGGGTCAGGAAGAGCCGTCTAAAATCCGCGCGACGGTTGAAAAATACCGTGACGAAGCAGCGGTTGACGCGGCATTCGCGAAATTGGGCGAATTCTGGGACGGTTACCTGTCCATGGCGCAGTTCAACACGCCGGACGCAGCATTCAACTCCATGGTTAACATTCACAACCCGCGTCAGTGTCACACAACACTGAACTGGTCTCGTTACCTCTCTCTGTACCAGCTCGGTCTGGGCGCACGTGGTCTCGGATTCCGTGACAGCTCCCAGGACGTTATGGGCGTACTCGCAAGCGCGCCGAAAGAAGGTAAAGCGCTGATCAAAAAGCTGCTGAGCGTTCAGCTGCCTAACGGTTCTGCGATGCACCAGTTCTTCCCGCTGACAATGGAAGCGAATGAAGGTGACTCTCGTGAAGAGGGCAACAAACGCTGGTACGGCGATGACCAGGTTTGGATCGTACTTGCGGTTTCCGCTTACCTCAAAGAGACAGGCGACTACGACTTCCTGAACGAACAGGTTACGTACTACAGCAAAGAGCTTCCGCTCGAACAGCGTGAAAAAGGCACGGTTCTCGACCACCTGAAACGCGCGCTGGAGTTCACTAAGAACAGCACAGGTCAGCACGGTTTGCCGCTGCTCGGCTTCGCTGACTGGAACGACACAGTGAACCTGCATGGCGACGCAGAATCCGTGATGGTAGCGAACCTCTACGGCCGCGCGCTGTTGGAAGCAATTGACCTGGTGGAATACCTGGGCGACAAAGACGCTGCTGATCAGTACCGTGCAGACCACGCGCACATGGCATCTGTGGTTAACGAGCACTGCTGGGACGGCGACTGGTACATGCGCTATTTCGAAGAGGATGGCACTCCGATCGGTTCCAAAGAGAACAGCGAAGGTCAGATCTACACAAATGCACAGTCTTGGACGGTTCTCTCCGGTTTCGCAACTGAAGAGCGCGCTGAACGTGCACTGGAGTCTGTGAACGAAAAGTTGAACACGAAGTTCGGTATCAAGCTGAGCTACCCGGGTTACAACGGTTTCGATCCGTCCAAAGGTGGTGTAACTACTTACCCGCCGGGTGCTAAAGAAAACGGCGGCATCTTCCTGCACTCTAACCCGTGGGTGATGATTGCGGAAACTATGGTTGGTAACGGCGACCGTGCGTTCCAGTACTACAGCCAGATCAACCCGGCTGCACAGAACGACCGCATCGACGAGTTCGAGTGTGATCCGTACTGCTACCCGCAGAACGTACTCGGCGACGAGCACCCGCAGTTCGGCTTGGCCCGTAACCACTGGCTTTCCGGTACATCTTCCTGGACGTACCAGGCGGCGACGAAACACATCATGGGTGTGAATCCGCAGCACAACGGTCTGGAAATCAATCCGTGCATTCCGAAGGCATGGGACGGATTCTCAGCAGTCCGTAAGTACCGCAGTGCCACTTACAACATCACTGTTATTAACCCGGATCACGTTTCTAAAGGCGTTTCCTTCCTGGTTGTTGATGGTGAAATGGTTAAGGGCAACATCGCACCGATCTTTGCTGACGGCAAAGAGCACACGGTTGAGGTGGTACTGGGCGCAGCCCTCGAGGCATAAAAATTTGCGGTAGAATCAACCCGCGAAGGGCATGATGAGACGTATATATTTAATCATTACAATGCTTGCTCTTATGTCGGTGGAGGTTTTCGCCTCCACCGGCGGTGCCACTCTCACAGACGGCTGGCAGTATGTGGCCGCGCGCGGAGAATATTCTTCTCTGCGCCAGGCTCTGCCTGTTGTGCTTGAGTCTCGCACCACTGGCGACCGGGGTGGTTATCCCCGCAGTCAGCTCCAGTTGGATGATGCATTCAATGCTGATGATGTGTATATGCTCTCACTTCGTGCCCGTGCTATCAACTCTGATGTTGATACGCCGACCGCGCTTACAGTTGAGCTGAGGAGTAAAACTTCAACCGGCAGGTTTACAGCTCAGTTTAAGTGCGGCCCGGTGTTGAATGAACAATGGGAGACCTTTTCGGCTCCCTTTGCTCTCTCCAGGGATTTCTCCGCCGGAGAGCTCTATATCTTCCTCGCACATGGTTGGGGCGAGGCGGATATTGAAGTGCAGGATGTGCGGATAGAAAACCGCGGTTCTGCGCAGCCTTTGACGGCTTATTCGCGTGTCGGGCGCTGGTATCATGGTCAGGAAGCAGATGCTGCCTGGCGTTCCAAAGCGCAGGCCATGATTGAGAAAAACCGCATGGGCGATTTCTCTATCGAGGTTGTAGATGCCGAGGGAGCGCCCGTTAAAGGTGCGAAAGTGGTTATCCAGCAGCAGCGTCACGCATACCGCTTCGGTGTTGCGGTTAAAACTACGCTCATGCGCTGGATTGCTCCTGGTGCCGATTCGAACCCGGCGCTGCAGGCCGAGTTTGAAAACTACCGGCTTGAATCGGGCCGGACGGACCTGACCTTCAAAGAGCGTCAGGCCGAAATTCAACGTTACTTTGAAGTGCTCAAGAGCGACTTTAATTTTGCTGTGCTGGAGAATGCGCTGAAATGGCGGGCCTGGTCAGGTGACTGGGGTGGTTTCAGCAAACAAGAAACCTTGCGCATGATCGATTGGCTCAAGGCTCAGGGCCTGGGCGTAAAGGGACATGTTTTGGTTTGGCCGGGCTGGAAGAACTCCCCCGGTTTTGTAAAAGAGCTGGCGGATGAGCCCGAGGCTTTGAATCGTCTGGTCAACGCACACATCACCGATATGGGCGCGGCCCTGAACGGACGCGTTGTTTCGATGGATGTTCTCAATGAAACGTTCAATAACCATGATTACATGGATCTGCTTGGCAACGATGTGATGGCTGAGTGGTTTAAGCAGGCCCGTGAGGTTATGCCGAATGCACAGCTGAACCTGAATGATTTTCAGCTGATGGCTAACGGTGGCCGCTGGACCGAGAAACTTGATTTTTATGATGCTCTGGTTGGCAGTTTGCTTGAGGCGGATGCTCCCTTGGATGCGGTCGGCTTTCAGAGTCACTTCCGCCATACATTCCTGACTGGACCCGAGCGGATTTGGGCATTGTGTGACCGCTTTAGCCGTTACAGACTGCCGCTGGTATGCAGTGAGTTTGATCTGAATGAGGCTGATGAAGAGCTGCAGGCGGCTTATACCCGCGATTTTCTGACGGCTTGGTTTGCGCATCCGGGAACCAATGCCTTTATCCAGTGGGGTTTCTGGCAGGGTTCCCATTGGCTGCCCTATGCCGGTTTGTACGATCGGGATTGGCGCATGAAACCGAATGCCCGCGCATATCGTGACCTGGTCTACAACCAGTGGTGGACGGGTTGGGAGGAGACCGAGACTCAGGTGGATGGTCATACAGTAATCCGCGGATTCCTCGGAGACTATCGCGTTACGGTTTATGCTTCCGGAGATGAAACAGTTTTGGAAAATGTGACACTGAAAAAAGAAGGTACGAAGCTGACGATTCGACTCTAGGGGTTTAATATCAATTTTCCGCCAATTCTATTGAACAAGTAAGCTTTATGAACGTCTAAGGAATGAACATGACAAAATTACATTGGAGTATTTGCATGATCTCGGTATCGCTCGGAATGGCCGACTGCGAGGGCGCCACATTGAAAATAAACGCCGCAGATACCGTACATGAAACAGATCGCCGGAATCTGACCGGCTCTAACATTGCCCTGTGGAATCAGTTCTGGGAATTGGGCGACAGTGATCTGCATGCTTATGTTCGCGAGCTTGCCCCCGCTTATGTCCGTATCCCGGGAGGATCGTGGGCCAACCATTATTACTGGAATGGCAATGGCGTTCGTCTGGGGGAAGAGGAATTTGATCATTCAAAACTCAAAGACGGTGTATGGCAAATTGATTATTCAGGCTATGCGCCCGGCTTTAATATTGAAGGTGACGCACGTACTCCCGTCGCCGATGGGTTCCACGGAACCTGGCACGTTAAGCAGTTGCACGACTTTGTCGAAACCTTTGGGGCTAAGGCAATCGTAACGGTTAACGTCGGTACCGGCACACCGGAAATGGCGGCCGAGTGGGTACGCTGGGCCAACAAGAAAAATAACTACAATGTGCGCTACTGGGAGCTCGGCAACGAGTTGGAAGGCAGCTGGGAGCTGGGCCATATTCTTCCCGACGGAAGCAAGATGACCGGCGAGGTCTACGCCAAGCGCTATCTCGAATTTGCCAAGGCCATGAAGGCCGTCGATCCGACCATTAAGACGGGTGGACCGGCCAGCTCGAACGACCGTGGCGCCTTCATCAAGGAATTGTTGCGCGATGGCGGTGATGAAGTGGACTTCATCTCGTTCCATAGTTATCCGGTCGCCAACCGGGTGCAGAAAGAACAAGATTTTTATGATGAGATTTACCGTCTTGAAGGCGTGATTTCAACCTTCCGCGGGTGGATCAATGAATACCAGCCGGACCGTAAGGATGAGATTGAAATCGCAATCACGGAATGGAATTCAAAGGTGGTGGAGGATCGCATCACCGCCGACCTGATGAATGGCTTCTGGTGCACTATTTGGATTGGTGAAATGTTCCGTAATGGCGTCACGTTTGCCAACCAGTGGGATATGATGACCGCTACTGCCACCGGTGGACATGGTCTCTTCTATTTCGATCAGTTTGATTTCGAACAGCCGGGTGTTCCGCAGGAGGAAATGGATCGTCAGTTTAAATCTTTCGATCCGCTCTGCATCCCCAAGGGGCAGTATTGGGCGTTATATCTCTGGAGCCACTATATGGGCGATCGTATGATCAGTTCGTCGTTGGATGGGGCCAAGCAGCTCTACACCGCTGTGACCCGCACCGATAAAGCCCTTCAGGTGATGTTCGTGAACCAGTCGCGTGATGAGGTGCAAACGGTCAAGCTCGACTCAACTGAACCGCTCTCCAAGGAAGCCGTGGCCGTGCAGCTTTCCCACCATGAATATTTCTGGAACCCTTATACCCGTTCGCCGCAATGGAGCCGTAAGCCTGAGCCGGTCAAAATTTCTATGGATTGTAACTCGGTCACCGTGCCGCCGTTCGGTGTCCTGATTTTGCAGATCCCGTTTGCTGGCGAGTCTCTTGAGGTGGTCGCCAAACCGGCTCCTGTGCGTAAAGCTAAACCGCAGATCGAACTGTTGTTACCTGAAAGCACACCCGAAGATGTTCCCGTGGAAGCT
>JBHORO010000028.1:0-12989 GCA_042566005.1 Verrucomicrobiota bacterium | reverse complement strand
TACCCCTGCGTCGTGCCTGCCGTGTGCCGGATTGGCGGTAGCGGGTGTGTGTGGCCTGGCTTTGCAGTTTTACTCCGTACTCCCGGGCGATGCGTTCACTTATGCTGGAAGCACCGGCGATGAGACCGTTTCCGTACTGGCCGCGTTTGAAAGAGGGGAAAATATCGTCTCGCAGAATCTGCCCGGCACGACCATCGGGAATGGCGCCTTCCAGGCCGTAGCCCACTTCGATGCGCGCTTTGCGGTCGTTGATCGCCGCCAGCAGCATCACGCCATTGTCTTTTCCGGCTTTGCCGAGTTTCCAGCGCTCATAGAGACGCACGGCGAAATCGTCGATCTGACCGCCATCGAGTGAGTTCAGTGTGACCACCGCGACTTCCGCGCCGGTCTGGCGTTCGAGGCTGACAAGCAGCTGTTCGAGTTGCCGTTCCTGTGTCTGCGGAATGACGTTGGCGAAATCGTTCACAAATCCGCGTGGTTGCAGGGAGTTGATCAGTTTGTCGGAGGCCTGCGCTGTTAGAACAGAGGCGAGCAGCAGGAGCGGTAAAAGCCATTTTTTAGCATATGAAAACATGAGTGAAAACTTAGTCGAGTTTGTACTCGTGCTTCAACCAGATTAGCAGGCTTTCTTTGTCGGTTGCTTCGTCGTTCATTTGGCGCTGATAGGCGGCATCGAGCATCGCTTTGAAGTCCGGTCCGGGTTTGAGGCCGAGTTCGATCAGGTCGCGGCCGGTAACCCACGGATCGGGCAGAACCGGTTCGTTCGCCATCTCTTCCTGAAATTGAAGTAACAGGTCGTAGTTGCTCAGGTCTTCGTGGCTTCCGGCGCAGTCGACGCGATGCAGTTCCAGTTCCAGCGGGAAGGTTTCTGAGCCGACCAGCCGGCGCTTGGTTGCTTTGCGCATGTGCGGGATGTCCACAAAGCGCATGTGGTCTTTAATGGCCTGCAGAATATGTTTCTGTTCCTTGTTGGGGATGCGGAAGCGTCGCAGAATGTGCTCGGCCATTTTCGCGCCCTCGGAGGCATGGCCGTCGAAGCGGATGCGCGGTTTGCCGTCGCGGCCGGGGCCGATGCTTTTGGTGGGCGGCTTGCCGACATCGTGCAGCAGGACGGTGTAGGCCAGTTCGCGCGCGGATTCAACCTTAGATAAATCCATCAGATTGAGCATCAGGCAGGTGTGCTCGAAAACGTCGCCTTCCGGGTGATACTGCGGCGGCTGTTCCATGCCGACCATCGGCAGCAGTTCAGGCATAATCTCTTTGAGTAGTCCGATTTCGAGCAGGTCACGCAGGGCCTCGCCCGGTTTGATCGATTCGGTCAGCAGGCGGGTGAACTCCTGCTCGATGCGCTCCATGCTGATTTTTTTGATCAGCGGGGCAAATTTTGTGATGGCGGCGCGGGTGGCCGGCTCCATTTCAAATCCGAGCGTGTGCGTGAAGCGTACGGCACGCAGCATGCGCAGGTGATCTTCTTCGAACCGTTTTTCAGGCTCGCCGATGGCACGGATCACCTTTTTGTGCAGATCTTCCTGGCCGTCGACAAAATCGATGACTCTGTTTTCAACAGGGTCGCTGAACATTCCGTTTACGGTAAAGTCGCGTCGTTTGGCGTCTTCTTCCGGGGCGCAGAAGTGGACGCCCTCGGGACGGCGGCCGTCCTGGTAGCCGAACTCTTCGCGGAAGGTAGCAACTTCATACGGATGCCCGTCGATCACTACCGCGATCACGCCGAAGGCTTTGCCGATGGCGACGGTTTTTTTGAAGAGAGCTTCCACGTCTTCGGGCAGGGCGCTGGTGGCAATGTCGTAGTCCTTGGGCGTTCGGCCCAGCAGTTCATCGCGCACGCAGCCGCCGGCAAAGTAGGTCTGGTGTCCGGAATCGCGCAGTTTTTTTAATATCAGCAAAGCGTTTTGCCTGTAGGTTTCATTCATGGCGATGATTCTGCGCAACAGAATCTTGAGATTCAATCTAACGTTGCAACAAAAACGCGGTCTGATTAGAGTGAATACATACCTAGGAGTGGTCTTATGAAGAAGTGGTTCGCGTTTTTCTTGGTCAGTGTGATGGCTGTTTCGGTTTTTGCTCAATCGATTCCGTTTAAGGCTGAGATTAAAGTCATCGAAGATGAGCTCTCACCGCGTGTGGTTTTGCACGTGACGGTTCCTGAAAAACATAAGCTCTACGCCGATTCCTTTGCGGTGACGGATGCGGACGGGAACCCGCTGAAGGGGATCAATGTTCCGCAATCAGAAATGATGTATGATATTTTCAGCGAAACCGATAAACCCGTTTTTAAACACAACTTCGCGGCCGAATACAAGCTCCCGGAAACTGCGGCGGTAACGGTGACGCTATTTGGATGCAGCGACGTGGCCTGCTATCCGCCTACGACCCTTACGTTTCCTGTGGCCGGGTTGGAAGTTCCTCCCGTTGAGCCGGTTGCCGAGTTGAAGGTTGCTGAGGATCCGGTGTGGAAACAGCTTGCTGATCAGTTTGAGGTGGTGAACAGCGGCGTCGGCTTTATGGACGCGAAAGCCTTTCTCGATTTCCTGAATGTCGAGAAGGCGAACGGGAAAGGGTTTTTGAAGTCACCGGTTGAGTTTTTTTTGAAGTATGGCTGGCTCGTTACGGCCGCGGCGGTTTTGTTTGGCGGGCTGTTGTTGAACCTAACTCCGTGTGTGCTTCCCATGATTCCGGTAAATATTGCGATTATCGGCGCGGGTGCGCAGGCCGGCAGTAAAGGCAAAGGCTTCTTGCTGGGCGGCGTTTACGGACTGGGTATCGCGTTGACTTACGGGCTGCTCGGGCTTGTGGTTGTGTTGAGCGGGTCGAAGTTTGGAACGCTGAATGCGTCGCCTTGGTTCAATCTGGTGATTGCCTTGATTTTCATTGTGCTTGGATTGGCGATGTTCGATGTGATCATGATCGATTTTTCCCGCTTCCAGAATAAGGTTGGTTCCGGCGCTAACCGGGGCGGATATCTGGTTGCCATTACGATGGGGTCCGTCGTGGCTTTGCTGGCCGGAGCCTGCGTGGCACCGGTGGTTATTGCGGTGCTGTTGCTTTCCGGTAATCTTTATGCATCCGGCGCGGTGCTGGGATTAATGCTTCCGTTTGTGCTCGGGCTGGGCATGGCATTGCCGTGGCCGTTTGTCGGCGCGGGTCTCTCCTTTATGCCGAAACCGGGCAACTGGATGAAAGTGGTTAAAACGCTCTTTGGCGTGCTGATTTTTGCGGTGGCAATTTATTACGGCCACTTAAGCTATAGGCTTTTCCGCGCGAACGGAGCTCCACCGGTTCGTCTTGAAGCGTCGCACGGCCCGACTCTTGAAGAGGGTTTGCAGCAGGCGCTGGATGAAGACCGCATGGTGATAATCGATTTCTGGGCGACGTGGTGCAAAAACTGCATGGCGATGAAAAAGACCACGCTGAAGGATGTTGCCGTAAAGGATAAGTTGCGCGATTTCCTGTTCCTTCCTTTCCAGTCTGAAGATCCGAAGCAGCCGGAGGTGGCTGCCGTGATGGACTATTTCAACGCCCGCGGTTTGCCGACTTTTGTGATTCTCAAACCGAAGGATTAACGTGGAAAACGAGTTGCGATCGGTCATTTTGAACATGTTGAGCCTGGCACTGATCAGTGCCGGGCTGGCTTTTGCGGCGAACAAGTACGGACCGCGCCGTATTCCGTGGGTGCAGGATTGGGCTCATCATATAGAACAGCTCGCCCAGTCAGCCGGTATCGAGGTGATTCCTCTGTTCGAAGTCGCGCGCGCCGTGAGTGATAATTCAGCTCTCTTTGTTGATGCCCGCCCCGAGGATAAATTTTCGACGGGTCATATTCCGGGGGCGGTTAATGTTCCTCGCGGCGACGCCGATGCCCAAATGCGACTGATGGAGAGGCTGATTGAAAATCAACAGCCGATGATCGTCTATTGCGACGGCCAGACTTGCGATGACGCGCTGAACCTTTGTCGTGAACTCAAAGCGAATGGATATGAAAATCTGCGCCTCTTCGCGGATGGGATTGAGATGTGGCGCCGTTTTAAGTGGCCGCTGGAGAAGGGGGCCGAACAATGAAAATGCGTGACCTTACACTTCCGCCTTGGATCCCGCTTTTTTCGGCCGTGACCGTGGGCCTCTTGTTTCTGTTGGCTTCGTTGAACAAAGTGCTGCACCCGGCGGATTTTGCTTTGTCGATTTTCCGGTATCACGTTGTGCCGCACTCTTTGGTCAATTTCTCGGCATTGATACTTTCCTGGCTGGAACTGGTGTGCGCGGTGTGCGTCCTGTTTGTGCCGAAGATGCGTAAAGCCGCGTTGTGGATTTTATTGATCCTTCTGGTTGTTTTTACCGGCGCAATTGTAGTGAACATTCTGCGCGGCCTGCACGTTGCCTGCGGCTGTTTCAATACCTCGCCGCTCGCGAAACCGCTGAGCTGGATTAATGTGCTTCGCAACAGCGGCATTATTCTGTTCGCCGTTCTGGCCTTGATTCCCGAAAAAATAAAGCCCGCCTAATACTCGGCTTTATGACCGATTAGCTTTTAATCTTTGGTGACACGGATCGTACCGTCGTCCCCCGTCAGGATGCGGACGCGTTCGCCGACTTCGAACATGACATCCGCTGTCTGTACGACAGAGATGATCTGGCCGTTCTCTTTTTTAACTTCGATTTCCAATCCGGCATCGGTCCGCATTTTCTTTTCGGCCATGTGTCCGATCGCCGCACCCGCCAAAGCACCGGCCACGGCGCCGAGTGTGGAACCTTTGCCTTCGCCGATGGTTGACCCGGCCACACCTCCGGCCACGCCACCCGCTGCACCTCCGAGTCCGGTTTCCGCGTCCTGAATGGTGACTTCGCGAACGCCGGTCACGGTTCCGTATGCGACCTGTTGCGCAGTGCGTGCCTGTTCGGTGGTGTAGGTTACTCCTGAACTTCGGGTGGCACATCCGGTTGTGATCATCGCCAGGACGGTCAACAGGGTCAGAGTTTTCATCCACAATTTCATTGGTGACCTCCTTTGGCAAACGGTTGCTTCTCAACTCAAATTCTGCACCGTTTTTCAGTATGTGCAAGGCTTGAGTTTAAACGGAATGATGATCGGGCTTGACGAGCAGAGGGGGTTTTAATAGATAATTAGCTAATTAACTAAACGAGGGTTTCGATGGATCAGGTTTTGGCGGTTGCTAAGGCGTTGTCGGACAGCAACCGGTTGAAGATTGTACTCGCACTATTGGAGTACGACGAGCTGTGTGCATGTCAGATCACGGAGTTGTTGCAGGTAACGGGGGCAACGGCCTCGCGTCACTTGGCATTGTTGGTCGCTGCCGGGTTGTTGGCGAGCCGCAAAGAGGGGCGCTGGGTCTATTATAAGCTGAACGCAGAAACCATTGCTGAGCCCGTGTTGAACTGGATCAGCGGCACGTTGGCCGGTTCTGCTGAATTGTCGGCTGTTTCCGCTGCATTGAAAGAAATTGCCGCGGCTGACCCGGAGGAACTGTGCCGTAAACAGCGGGGCGATGCGTGTTGTCCGGGCAAATAAGTTGAATTTAAAAAGGGGTGAATGATGAGCGATAAAATTAAACTGTTGTATCTTTGTACAGGAAACTCGTGCCGTAGCCAGATGGCGGAAGGCTGGACGCATGCCTTGAAGAGTGATCAGATTGAGGTCTATTCGGCCGGCATTGAAACGCACGGCCTGAACCCGAACGCGGTTAAAGTGATGGCAGAAGCGGGCGTGGATATTTCCGGTCAGAAATCGCAGCACATCGATGAGTTCAAAGATGTCGATCTTGATGTCGTGGTCACCGTTTGCGGACACGCACATGAAACCTGCCCGTACTTCCCGGCGAACTGCAAAGTCGTGCATGTCGGATTCGACGATCCGCCCAAAATGGCGCCGGAGGGTGCTTCTGAAGAGGAGCGGCTGGACTGTTTCCGCGAGGTGCGTGACAAAATCAAAGCGTTTGTTGAAACGCTGCCGGAGTCACTTGACTCCTCGAGCTGTAACAACCCGGCAAGTGAACCCGTTGAGAAGAAGGGCTTTTGGGCGCGTTTGTTCGAGAAGCTGGACAAAAATCTGGAGGATAAATCCAAAGCGTCCGGATGCTGCGCCGGTTCCGGTAAGAAGGGCGGGTCATCATGTTGCTGAAGATGGTCGATTGGCTTACGTATGAGCTGATGGGAATGAATCCCGACAGCCATCTGGCGCAGGCGTTAAACTTTTTCATCTACGATTCCGTCAAGATTCTGCTTCTGCTGTTTGTCCTGATATTTGTAATCGGGGTGCTGCGTACCTTCCTGCCGCAGGAAAAGGTTAAGGAGTGGATGGGGCACAAAAGGGTGACGGCCAACTTTTCGGCGGCCTTGTTCGGGGCGGTAACTCCGTTTTGTTCCTGCTCCTCCATCCCGTTGTTTCTGGGTTTCCTTGAAGCGGGTATCCCATTGGGGGTGACCTTCTCCTTTCTGATAACCTCTCCGTTGATTAATGAGTATCTGGTCGTACTTATGCTCGGCCTTTTCGGCTGGAAAATCACGGCCCTATATGTCCTTAGCGGGCTGTTGATCGGAACGGTATCTGGAATCATTCTGGGTCGCATGAAGTTGGAACCCCATCTCGTTAAGGACCTGATCGCATCAAACGGAAAAACGTGCGCAATCCGGGAGTACTCCACCTTCAAGAGTCGTCTGGAGTTCGGCTTCAAGGAATCCTGTGCCATCGTGAAGAAGATTTGGGTCTGGGTGCTGGTCGGCGTGGGTATCGGGGCCGCAATTCACAATTATGTGCCGCAGGAAATGATTCACGGCCTGATTGGCAAAACGGGCGTATTCTCCGTGCCCATCGCGACCATTCTGGGGGTGCCGATGTATGGCAGCTGTGCGGCCATCGTGCCTATCGCGGTCGTGCTTTTCCAGAAAGGCATTCCGTTGGGAACCGCGTTGTCCTTTATGATGGCTATTGCGGCGCTGAGTCTGCCGGAAGCAATCATGCTGCGCCGGGCAATGAAGCTGCAGTTGATCGCCATCTTTTTCGGAGTGACCACCGCCGCGATCATCCTGACCGGTTACCTTTTCAATTTCCTGCAGGGGACCCTGCTCCAATAAGCCGGAACGCCCACTGGGCATCATCAAAGATGCCGCTTTCAAAAGACCATTTGCACAATCCTGCGCAAATGGTCTTTCTCTTTTTAGGCGGCCTGCGTGCTCGCTTGCTGACTGTTGTGCCGGCAAATAAAAAGGCGGCCTTTCGAAAAAGACCGCCTTGAAAGTGGTGGAGGACGCGAGACTCGAACATGAAATACTCCACAAACCCGAATTCCTCACAACTTATTTCATATTAATGGATTACAGATCTCCTGAAGTGGTTTAAAAACTCCTGCCACAGGAAGCGATTTAACCAAATTTCCTTTCTCCGCTTTCTCCGTAAGTTTTATGCGCTTCATCCGATCACCAGATTATAGTTTTCAAACTCATCCTCTATTTTCAAATGCCTTCCACCAAAGCCTCGGCCAGCTCCAAAACATCCACGGGCCAGAAGCATTCCGGGCGGGGATGCCGGACGTTTGGGTTCCCGGCCTCTGGGCGGCAGTTTTGTAGGCAGTCAAACCATTGGACGGGAATTTCCTCCCGACCGCACACAGCGCCCAACAGCGCCCCGCAAATGGCCGCGTTGGTATCGGTGTCGCCTCCGCCCATGACGGTGTCGACCACTCCGGCCTCAAGGCTTGATGCATGAAGCAGTTGGTACAGGGCGTTTTGAAAAGCGATCAATACCCATCCCTGCAGGTGAACGTAGTCTGCTGGCGGCTCGGAGGTAGCCTTGTCAATGGTTTCCATCAAGGCGGGATCCACGGTCATGTCGACCGCCCATTGCCGGATGCTTTGGTATAGCTCCTTTCGGTCGCAGCCGGATTGAATGGCATGGGAAATACCCATGGTAAACAATGCGTTGGCTTGTTGGCAGATTAGGTTGGGATGGGTCAGCGCCGCATCCAGCATCGCCCACTCGGCCACCTGATTCAGTTCAAATCCGGCCCCAAAGATCCCGAGCGGGCTGATCCGCATCATCGCTCCATTGGCCTGACTGTCCGGATTCGGGGTTCCCCGCAACCCGGCGGAAATGGTCATGCCGCAGTCAAACGGACCGGAGCTCAGCCAATATTGATATTCCTTCCGTGCTGCCGCCGGATCATACGTTCCCGTTTTCACCAACATCCGGGCCAAAAGCAGTGCCATTTCCGAGTCGTCAGTCGGCTGCCCCGCAATCGTATCCCATGTCCCGCCATCCGCCAGCTCCCGAACACCGTCAGGATAGCTGCGCCGGATCTTATCTGGGGATTGAAACTCGACCAGACTCCCCAGCGCATCACCGGCAAGCTGGCCAAGCAGGCAACCCTGGGCTCTGGATTGTTTGTCTATGCCCATACGGCAACCTTCTCCTTGGTTAGAATCTTTGACTGAATAGTATCCATAAACATACGACACTGTTCGCTCATGAGCCTGTTAAAATCAAGAGATGTATTATCAGGGATTTTCAGGAAAAGGACATGGAACGGAATATCTTGGCCCTGCTGCCGGATTACATCTGAAATTAGCCCCCGTGATTTATCCAGATTGAGTGCGCTCCATCTGTTTTCTGATATCGGGTAAAAAAAACCACACCCGTTTATCAAGGCTCCATTCCCATAATGACCTATGTATGTGTGCAGCTGGAAAAGGTCCTCACGCTTGACTCCGAATTTTGGATCAAAGGCTTTATACTTCACATCAAAGACGTAAAGGCCACCCTCGCTCTCAAAGACAAGATCAGGTTCAAGTTTACGCATATAACTCCCGAGAGCTCCGGCTGGGATTTCATAGCGTTGCTCAAACTTGCTGAGCAGACGTACCCCATCTCGTTTGATGAGTTTCCGGATGAAATATTCGAAAAGCATCGATATATCAAAAAAGAATGCGCTCGAATCATGCTGGGAGTCAAAATCAGAACCCTGCTGACTGATGACTTGCTTCGACAAATCTATCAGCACGTTATAATCGTTGTAGAAGGGATTGGTGAAATACGACGTTTTCAAGATTTCCTGACGAGATCTTTTCACGCCCTGATTGGCTGTAAGAAATGCATTGTAGACATTCCTTGTGCGCTGGCAGAAAGAGTAATGTTCAACCGCCTCATAGGCTTTGATAAAAAGTGAGGTCGCGGGGCTGTCGTAGCTGTGTTCACGGTAGGAACACAAATATTTTCCAGAGGTGTTATTCCGGAAATAGTCAACCGCATCGATTGTTCCGCGAACGCGGGAAATCCGATCATTCTTTGTTATATAAGTCTTGGGTAAACCCAGCCGGTAAGCCCTCTTGAATTTGATATTCCAAAGATATGCAAGGAGCCACTCATAACCATCGCTGTGACTTTCACCGCCAATATTTTCCAGTTCAAGAAACCCGTCGGCATCGGCAATGATGTACTGTAGGAATGCATCACCAAACCGGGAGCTGATTTTCAGGGAATAATCGCCACGTTTAACAAATCCAATCAGATTTCCGGTATTGAGGGTGAAGTTTCTGGCGTCAGTACCGGTTACCCCTATGAATCCACCATCAGTATTGTGTTCGTAATCTTCATCATTAAAGAGGATGAGGGCATCGGCAATGTTCTCATTCAACGTTTTTTCTACATCACGGGAAACCGAATTCAAAAAATGCCAAATGGCAGAATCATCGTTATAAGGATATGTCCACTGGCCTTTTGATTTGGTGCTGAGAGTAACCGAATCACGCAAACGTCTATTGGTCAGCATCCCTCGATTGACCGAATAAGACTGGTTATCGACCAGAGTTCCATTCTTTATGATGTCGAATAGCCACACGATTTAAACCCCGAATGCCTTTCCAAATGAACCGATAAGTTCAGCTTCTTTACCGGTACCGCGCAGGTATTCCTGCATCAACGGTCGAATGCAGTCATCCCAGACCCGTTCTCTTACTTCCGCAACTGTAAGGCTGGTCGCATACTTCAAATTCATCAAATAGGCATGCCCGATTTGATAATCATGACCCAGCAAGGGTTCATTGGCTATCTGGGTGTTAAGCCGTTCAAGGTTGTCAGCAAGAGGAACCCACGTTTTGCAGAACTGATTTAGGTGGTATCTCAAAAGTCCAGTATCCGGAGTTACCTCCTCCCAGCGGAATCTGCGGCGAAGAGCAAAGTCGAAACTTTCAACACTTCGGTCGATAGTGTTCATCGTGCCGACCAAATAAATATTCGTCGGAATGAAAAACTGATATCCCAGCGCAGTCTGAAGCATGCCTGTGTCGCTATTGTTCAAGTTAGCGTACTGTGTTTTGACACTGCCTTTGACTCCCCGGTACTCCAAACAGTACATCAGCTCACCAAATACTCGGGACAGTTCCGCCCGGTTTACTTCATCAATGATGAAGAAAAATGGTGGTACGGCATCGGAAACCAGCTTGGATGAATCTGATATTTCAAAGATGTACTGCCAATGGTCACCTTCCAAATTCTCTTTATGAAGGCGGAGATCTTCGATTGTGAGTAACTCCCAGTCTTGTTCAATACCAAGAGCATGAACATCAATCTCCCACCTCCCGGCTTTTTTGCAGAATTCCTTAAATATGCCATTCTGAAGCGTTAATGTGGCGCCTCCATTTTTATCCAATTCAGGGCGCAATCCCTCCATGAAATCCTCGTAACTGAATGAGGGATGGAACTGTACCAGTTCCTTGTGGGCTTCGTAATCAAAGCTAAGGTCCGAGGCATACTCTGCTTTCCAGATATCAAATAATAAAGAGGTCTGCTGCTTGGCTTGATACGTTTTTCCGGTTCCCGGGGCACCGTATTTAACAATCTGCTTTTTCAAACAGAAAGGGTTAGTTAGGTTTTCATATAGTACCCATATAAACTGGCTTATATAAAACTCATCCGTTTCCTTATCCCGCAGCTCATCCTTAATGATTTTTAGTAAAAACTGATTTTTTGAAAACCAATCCTGAGGGCCCTCTGCTGGATATGCTGGGATTATTTTTTCGCGAGTCAGCCAACTGAACACCTGATTGAACTTGCCAGAATCAACCGTTGTGGACACCTCAAGGGTGCATGCAGCAGTCACCCGATTAATCAAGACAGGATTGTTTTGGGTCACTTTTTTGGGCCAAACTGTAGAGAAAACGTTGTATGTCTCTACAGTTGGGGTCTTAATCAAGTTCTGCAGAGCACCTAAAAACTCCGCATCTTGGATGACTTTTTTGAAATCAGGGTCACTCAAGGTGGATTGGCCTCTTGATGCAATACCGTTGCTTTTTTCGTAGAGTAGCCTCCTTAGGAACTTCTCATCACGTTGAGACAAGTCTTGTCCCCCTTCAATCCGTTCTCTTATTTTTCTAGTCTGGCTGTAGAATTCATCATAGTCATCATGCCAGCCCTTGACTGTATGCTTCCTGTTTTCAATCAGGTACTTATAGAGGTTCTTTAATCTGCTATCCATTTGGCGTCCTTGAGTTTAAATGACTTTTCGGCGACTGAATCTATTAGATTTCTCCTATGATTCCCGTTGTTACCAATGCTTCGAGATGTCGTTCGAGTTCTTCTGGCAGGCTTCCTCCACGGAGCAACACTCCCAGTTCCATATTGTTTTCCATAGCTGCTCTGGTGAGATTGGCGCTCGTAATGAAAGCGAGTGAGCCATCGGAAACGGCACATTTTGCATGGACGGAACCGTTCCAACGGTCCGAGGATTTTGACTTGGAATTCCACGCATACACGCTGGCCGACGGCAACGATGTCTTGAAAGCAGCAATCGAGTCGATGTCAATTTTTCCACCATGAGCCTTGGAGGATTCGAGCAAAATATCGATCTTTACATTTCTTCCGACAGCATCCCGAAGAGCTGTCTTAACGGAGTCGATATTGTAGGCGACGAAGCTGACAATGAATAATTTATGCCGAGCGGAATTTATCACCTCTAAAAGAACTTGTTCCGTGTGACGCGATGGGACTAGTCCTGTGAAGGGTCCAGTCCAGACCATATCTACGGCCTCTCGTTTTTCCAAAATTGATGCAGTACCTGACGCTCCTCGTAAAGCAGCAGAAAGCTCCAGCGGAGTGATCGTCGGATTCTTCTGCCAAGCACTTTCCAGTGCGGTCACCATCGTTTTGTTGGCTGCCGGGCCGAATCCAGATACCGCTTTGTGAAACTCATCTACCGAGGACAGGCTGGCTATTTTTTCAGCGATTACATTGACGCGATCTGGATGGAGTTCAATGCCGACTTCCGCAATAATTTTCCAGACATCGGCATTCATGACTGCTCCGCTGACCCGTAGGTTGCCTGTTCTTCAGCGACGCAATAGTAGTCTTTGGTTGCTTGCTTAAAAAAGGCTGTATCCTTGCACTCAAAAGTTTCAACTAATAACGCTCTGTCCAGATAGCGATTTCCTCTTTCACATGATGTTTCAGCCACGAATGTACAAGCATGACACGATGCCGCATGAAGAGAACGATCTTCGCTTGGATTATGCTCCGAACATAAAGGGTCCGATGAACAGACGGTTGACCGGTTTAGAGCTTGTTCTACTAATCGTCCGAGGTTCTCCGGCTTCCCAAGCTCCACCAAACCTCCCAACGTTCCATCGGAATCTGCAGCAGCTGTGTATATGAGTATACCTGCCATTGGAGAATCGCCGGTTTCGGCATAGATTCTCTCTCGGATACTTGCAGCATTATATCCACATTCCAATGCTAACTCGCGGATCAGCAGATGGGCGAATGTATGAAGCATTGTGTACCTGATCCCGGGGTATCCAACATCTGGATCAAGTCCTCTGGCATTTCTCCATCCGCGATGGCCTTGCTCAATTCGACTGTTTCGGGTTTGAACAGCATACTGGGCCTCCCACGCTGAAATCACGGTTTCGCTGAATCGTATAAATATTCCTTCACCATGTACTTCACTCGCGGGAATCCACTGGGGCTTTCT
>JBHORO010000027.1:0-16467 GCA_042566005.1 Verrucomicrobiota bacterium | reverse complement strand
GATACTCACATGACACCCACAAGACGCTTTTCCTCCGAAGAACTAGAGAAATATTCCTGCGCAATCTCGCTCTCCGATATGGAGATTTTTATCTTCCCCGAACTGCTCTACAGCCTAGTGCTATCCAACATCATGAGCCCGATCATCTGGGAGTGGAAAAAAGACCCGTGGTTCGCCAAACTAGACACCATGAAACCCTACCGTAAGGTACTGCGCCTCAAGCAGTTCATCATGGACACTTACGAGTTCAACCTCGATCTGGACACCTGGGGCCTGACCGACAAAGAAGCGGAACTCACGCGCTTTCGCGGCATTATTGATGAAGACACGCTCAGCCGCAGCAACGCCCTTTTCGGCTACGAAGGCGACAAGTATTACTTCGACATCGATATCCGCCGCCACTTCGGACTCGATAAATACAACAGCAACACAATTCCGTACTGGAAAACGGAAACGGCGGAAGCCATGAGCGCCTTTAAACACAAAGAAGGCTACTCGCGCGGCGCCGGCGAATGCGTATCGCTCTCCACTCTCTATGCCGCCGCCCTGTACGTCATCTGCGATATCCCGCTGGAGGACATCTTCCTGCTGGCCACCCCGCTGCACTCACAGAACTACATCTGCGTCAACGAGGGCGTGATCACCAACAACCGCCGCATCGTCACTAAAAACATGTGGTTCAACGGCACCGTCCTGACCGACAAGGCCCAGCGCGCGTTGCGCAACGAACAGGTTACCATCGTCGCCAACAACACCGGCTACGTACACTACGCCTACCCCGAACACACCATCAGCCCGGACTCATTCGACAAATTTTCCGGCCACCTCGCAGGCTTCCTGAGCGCCAACCGCATCACCTACGAGCTGCTGACCAACTTCTTGCGCCAACACAACCAATACCAGAAATGCTTCCAGCTCTGCTTCAACCTGCACGGCAAACCGCACTGGTTCCCGGTCGAAACCGGCTTCCGCTACGAACACGGCAGCCCGTACAAGGTCAGCGACAACACACGCAATAAGCTGCTGAGCGACATTGATGATGACGAATTCTACACCGAACCGCTCGAAGGACGTATCTGCCTCGGCAAACTGGAAAAATTCCTCAAATCCAAACAGGTCAAACACGACAACCCGAAACTGATGAAAGAGCTCGCCGAGCTGATGACCTGCGGAAAACATGACATCGAAATGATCATGAAAGATCTGACCGCATTCGCGCACCTCGAACCGCGCCTGCCCGAGCTCGCCGAAAAAACATTCAAAGCCGGCAAAACCATCGAACTCGAACCCGGCATGTCCCGCAACGAAGTTATCGACTACCTCGACGGCATCCGCGACGAGTCACTGACCGCCGACCTGGCCTTCTACGCCTACCGCGACTTGGCCCAGTCCGACTGGCAACCGTTCATCAAAGCCGCCCTCGAGCGCAACCCGGTCTGCTGCGAGGCGACCGACGAAATCAGCGATGAAACCCTGCACGAAGTCCTGACGGACATGCCGGACGATTCCATCTACGACAACACGCGCCTCGCCCAGCCGGACGAAGTCTGGAACTTCCAGCGCGGTGATGGACTGGAAAAAGCCATCACTTTCGCGACCATCTGGAAGAAACGTAATCCCGGCATGCCGGCGGAATTAAGGTGCGATGGCGAAAACGCAGAACTCACACTCAACAACAAAACCTACGCATTCAGTTCAACCAAAGGGCTGACCTGCGAAATAGAGTTGTAAATCAAAACGGAGGGTCGAGTTCCACCTCGACCGCGGCCCGGGCGGAACCGGGCCCTCCAATACAAATCAGCGTTAGAATGAACATTGAAAACACATTAAAACCCTACGGCGTGCCGGAAAACCTGATTCAGGAAATCCGAGACCTTATTGCGCTCGATTCACTGACCGGGCTCTACAACCGCCGTTTTTTTGAGGAGGCGCTGACCAACGCCTTGGCCGTCGCCGAGCGCTACAAACAGCCGCTCAGCCTGATCCTGCTCGACATTGATGACTTCAAATCCATCAACGACCGGCACGGCTACACAGCAGGCGACCAGGCCCTGAAAACCTTTGCTCAAATGCTAAACGATACTTGCCGCGAGGCCGACATCGTCTGCCGCTACGGCGGCGATGAGTTTGCAGTCATCCTGACGAACACAACAAAAGCAGGGGCAATTATATTGCGAGAACGCATACAGTCCGCCCTGCCCCCAAACCTGCAAGCATCCGCCGGCATTGCCGCATATCCCGGGAAAGATCTGTTCCTCAGAGCCGAAACGGAAATGCGAAAATATAAAAAATGACCCCTCCCGGAGGAGCGCACACACGGCTTATCGCAACCTCCTCGACACCCCTTGCGCAGAAGCGCCCGATGAGGGCATCGGGCCTACAGCAGGTGAACACGGATGAAGGTCACTAAGCAGCGAACCTGACCCCCTTGAACCTGAACATCCACAAGCCCCGTCCCCAGCCGGGCGCCTGCTGCAAGCACAAAAAAAGGCCGCTTATAAAGCGGCCTTTTGATCATACTGATAACTCAGTCTTATTTGCTGAAGCGGTTACCGATCGCCACGACCATATCGCCAAGCGGGTCGAACTGCTCTTTAACAGCTTTACGTGCCGGTTTAACAAGCACTTTAGCCAGCGTGCTCCAGTGGTCAACCACTTCACGCTCTGCAGCTTCAGCCTCTGCAAGCTCTACAGATGTAGTAGCTACAGATGTCTGGCTGCTCTCGAACATATCGACCAGCTGATTGCGCAGACCGAATTTACGACGGCGGTAAGCCAGCAGACCCGCAATACCCGGGCCGAAGATCATCATAGTCGCCGGCTCCGGAATCGCCTCAATAGTCGCAATCACTTGTTCACCGCCAGTTGCATCAATATCATAAATAGTAGTGATATCTAGTGCACTATACTCCATAAGAGTAGGCTGAACGATCGTGCTCTGATAATAATAAGAGCCTTCAACTACGCTTGGTGTATCATAGAGGCGAACCAATAAATACCCACTGTTAATATCTGCCCCACCTACATCTGCATCAGTAAGCACCGCAGCTGTACCATCCGCAGCCAAGTAATTCCAAGACGTAGCATAAGTCTCCAACAAGATTTCGGTTCCGGACTTATCCAGACCATCCGCTATAGTATAATTCCCGAAGTGAGAAGTTGGATCTTCAGAACTCCAGATCAACTGTGCCAGCCCGGTATACTCATCCCAGGTTAGATTGTGTTCCTGTACATACCCTCCAGCATTCCACTGAAGACTGATGTCAGCAACGGCCCCAAACGTCATACCCATGACGATAATCATCACTATTTTTTTCATTTTCATCCTCCTTTGAAAAATTACAGTTCGTACGGCAACGGCTCCTCAACAGACGTAATAGATTGATTTTCTGTCGTGTACCAGAAACCTTTTGAAATATCCAATATCAGATCCGGATTTGACCAGTTAGTAATTGCGGTAAATGTCGGCGGCGGCCCGGCATTCACAGTGTACTCATTAACCTCATAACCAGTACCATTCCAAGCGTACAACTTATCGCCAACTGTAGCACCCTGAGCCAACGCAGTGTTAGTCCAAGCCACGCGAACCGGATAAGGATAAGAAAGCAAATTAATGCCCTCAGAAACGGCTACCAGATCCGCCTGCCCCGCAACATCACCAGAAAACGTGACATCATATGCTTCCTGAGATGCATCCGCCGGAACTTCAACCCAGACACCCACGCCAGCACCAATGCTCGCAGCATTTGGCAGCCAGTTAGTAGTTTCAATAAACATCGGCGGAGCACCGGCACTCACGCTATACTCCTCAATTGCGTAAGGTTCGCCTTTGGGCTTAACATATAGCTTAGATCCCGGCGGCAACTGCCCACCAAAAAGCTCTGAAGGCGACTGACTCAGTCCATTATTAAATGGAACACCAACAATGGTGCGACTTCCCCTTGGAATGCTAACCCTTGAAAACCCGACGATATTAGCAGAAGAGACCACTTCCTGAGAGAAACTTGATCCCGCAGCCAGCAGAGCTAAAGCAACAATTATTTTTTTCACAACTAAACTCCTATTAAGAATAGTTGGTAGGATAACAATCGGAACACTCAAGTTCCAGCAAATTTTATAGGATTTCTGCCAATCAACTACAAGCCCCTTTAAAAGAACACCGCAACACACCCTTACATGACAGAATGGCGCCGGCTCAACGCGCCCTGCTTAGCGCCACTCGTGTTTGGGATAGCGCCCCTTCAGCTCTTTTTTAAGAAGCGGATACGCGTTTTGCCAGAAGGAGTGCATGTCCTGCGTCAACTGCTGCGGACGCTGATTCGGCGCCAATACCTCGACAGCCACCGGTACTTTACCAAAGGCTACCTTGGGGGATTGCTCCAGCCCGTACAGTTGCTGAATGGTGGCCGACAAAATCGGCGGGCAATGATTTTGATAGCGAACCCGAGCACGCCCCCCTGCTGGCAACTGGATGCGATCCGGCAGTTGCTTATCGATCATTTCCCGCTGCGCGGGCATCAGCCAATCCTTAACCACCGGCCAGACCTTACACTCCCTCAGATCACGGCGCCCAAAGGCTCCGTAGCAGATCTGCTCGAGCATCATCCGGCGCGCGTCTTCGTCGATCGGGTTAAGTTGGAGTTCCGGGCACCACTCCGCCAGGCAGTTGACTTTAGTAATCCATTTCTCAACTTCAGCGTCCCAGTTTTTCAGCTCAAGGTTCCCCGTCACAACTTCCTCAGCCAGAATTTCAGCGGCCGCATCGGGGCTGACCTCCTGTTTGACGCGCGATGCCAGCGTCAAGTCGCGGAATTTCTGTTCAACAACGGTGACGACCCGGTTAATGGAACGGTCATAAATCACTTTTTCATCAAACGCGAAATCGTCCGGCCAGATTTGTTCCAGCCAGGCCTCTTCGACTTGCGTGGCCAGATTGAGCAACGTATTCACCTTCTGACCACCCTGAATTTCAGTAACCTCAGCGGCTACAAACAGTTCGGCATCGTGACGCACCACACTGTCGCGCGCCAGATCCGCGCGTCGTCCGTGGATCAGATCGCAGCGCAATGTTCCGCGATCCATCCGCAACGCCAGGTTATCGGAAAAGGCGGAGAGGACGCATTTGCGCAACTGCTCCTCTTCCGGCGGGCAGTCGTTAATCGCCAGCCCCTCCTTCCTGGCGATACGCAAGAAGCGTTCATAGAGCGGTTTAACCTGCCGTGCGGCACCGGCATGAATGCCCATCTTTTTGCACTGCGGCATACTGAAATTGACGCTGTTTGCGTAATTCCACGCCCGCATCAGCAGGGTGAAATCCGAGCCCTCGCTGTCACCCAGCAGGTCGTCCCGGTACTCACGCGTACGACGATCGATATTACGCACCAGAATGGAACGTCCTTGCGTCAGCGCTGCAATCAGACAGGCCTGACGCACGCAGTAATATTCATCCGCCGCCAGCAGCAGCCGGGCATAGCGCGGGTGCACCGGAAAGGCGAGCATCCGTCGTCCGACCTTCGTAATCGCACCATCGTGATCGAGCGCTCCCAGGTCATGCAACAGGGTTTCTGCGCGGCGCAGAGCAACCGGCTCCGGGGCTTCCACCCAGTTAAAATCATTGAGGTCCGTGATACCGCACGCTTTGAGCGCAAGCACCACTTCGGCCAGGTCCGTGCGATGCACCTCCGGCTTTTCCTGGTTGGCCCGCGCGGCGTGATCACTTTCTGTCCACAACCGAAAACAGACGCCCGGCGCCGTCCGGCCTGCGCGGCCGGCACGCTGGGCTGCGGAAGCTTTACTGATCTTCTCAATCAGCAGCGTATCGATCCGGCGCGACGCGTCATAACGGGCAATACGGGCCAGCCCGCCGTCAATCACGACGCGTATACCTTCAATCGTAATCGAAGTCTCGGCCACATTCGTTGCCACTACAACCTTACGCTGTTTACAGGGCGACACCGCCTGATCCTGTAATTCCGGCGAGAGCTCACCGTGCAACGGCATTACCAGAAAACCCTTTGCCGACGAACTGGCGCGAATGGCATCGACGGTCTTACTGATCTCATAAGCACCGGGCATAAAGACAAGGAAGTCGCCCTCGACACCCTCGGCCACAGCCTGCTCGAAAATCTTTGCCGCGCTTTCCCAGACCGGCTCCTTGCGCACATCCGCCTGGCGGCGCAAATAACGGGTCGTCACCGGAAAGGTACGGCCCTCGGATACCACGCGGCCGCACGGCGCCAGATAATCGACGAGCATGTCCGCTTCAAGGGTTGCCGACATCACCACGATTTTAAGGTCAGGGCGCGCCGTTTTCTGCAGGTCAGCAAGGCGAGCTAATGTAAGATCACCGTAAAGATGACGTTCGTGGAATTCATCAAAGACAACCGCCGCCACGCCCTTCAATTCAGGATCGGTCAGCAGCTGACGAAGAAGTACGCCCTCGGTGACATAACGGATACGCGTCCGCCCGGAAACTCTGCGCTCGAAGCGAACCTGATAACCGACCTCATCACCAACTTTAACATCGCGCTCCTCCGCCACCCGGCGCGCCAGCAGACGTGCGGCCAGACGACGCGGCTGCAGCACAACGATCTCCCCGTCGCCGGAAATGCCGGAATCGAGCAACATCTGCGGAACCTGCGTCGATTTACCGGAACCCGTCGGGGCCTCCACAATCAGGCGCGGCGTCTCTTCCAGCGCGCGGAGCAGCTCATCGCGAATGTCATAAATCGGCAAACTCATAAAACAAAACAGCACGGAGCAAATTGCGCCGTACTGCCCTCAAATTAAAGCAAGTAAACTTACCCGTCGTGGCGGCCGGCGTTACGGGAATCCCACATCGCCTTTTTCACAAGCTCTACATCACGATGAGCACAACGGTTGCGGTTATACATCGCCTCAACCTTGTCCACCAGATACAGCCAATCGTCATCGCTCGGCGGAGTGTCGTAGTCCCACATCTCTTCGTCCGCGCGTTTAAACTGCCACTTGATCACGCCCTTTCCCGGGAATTTAACCCGCACCGTGCGCTTTACACCGTCTTCTGTCTTATCTTTCCATTCAATATCACGTTTCATAGGCCGACATTAATAGCGTAACCCTACCCGCATGACAATGGTATTTAGATTCTTCCCTGCGATGAGCGCGTTTGTTTTAATAAGCACAGCCTGGAGGGACACATGCTTTATAAAGAGTACGGCAAAACGGGCAAAAAAGTTTCGGTCATCAGTGCCGGGGGGATGCGGCACGCTGATCCAGAGAATCTTGAAAACTCAACCGAAACACTACTCCGCGCCTACGAAAACGGAATCAACTATTTCGACACGGCGCCCACCTATTGCGACGACTTGAGCGAAAAGATCCTCGGCCATGCCACCAAGCAGATGAAGCCCGGCTCATTCTATCTCTCCACGAAATCCATGAAAGAAAACGGCGGCGAGCTGCGCGAACAGCTCGAAACGTCACTCGAACGACTGGGCGTCGACCGGATCGACTTCTTCCACATCTGGTGCCTGCTTTCGCCGGAAACCTGGGAGCGCCGCAAAAAAGGCGGCGCAATCGAGGCGGCCCTGAAAGCGAAAGAGGAAGGTCTGATCGAACACCTGGCCTTTTCAACCCACATGACGCACGCCTACGCAAATGATGTGATCGATGAAGGTATTTTCGACGGCGTACTGCTCGGCTACTGCCCCATCAACTTCCCGCTCCGCCAGCAGGTGGTTGATCACGCACACGCCAAGGGGCTCGGCGTAATAACCATGAATCCGCTCGGCGGAGGAATCATCCCCCAGAATGCGGCGCGATTTGATTTTATCCGCGGCGAGCGTGACCCGGACGTGGTATCGGCGGCACTGCGCTTCAACATTTCCCAGCCAGGGATCACCAGCGCACTGGTCGGATTCCGCAATGCAAGCGATGTGGATTCCGCCTGCGCGGCACTGACCCATTTTGAGCCGTACGACGACGAGCATATCAATCGACTGAAAAATCATATCGAGCACGAGTTCGCCGGCTTGTGTACCGGCTGCGGTTACTGCATGCCCTGCCCAGCCGGAATTGATATTCCGCGCATGATGGATGCGTACAACCAGAAAATCCTTCAAGGCACCGAGGATGCCATCGCCAATCGCCTGAAGTGGCACTGGGGCATGAGGCCCGCCGAAGCCTCCGCCTGTATCGAATGCGGACAGTGCGAAAAAGCATGCACCCAACACCTGCCGATCATTGAACGACTGGAACAGATCGCAAAACTACCGGAATGCAAAGAATGAAGAGTACGCGCAGAACCTTTATACTGCTGGCCATACTGGTCGGCGTAGTCATTGCAAAGGCGGCCAATATGGATCAGAATTTTTACTTCCCGGATCGAAAAGTTTACCGCACCCCCGCGGACGACGAACTGGAATTTGAAGAGGTTCAATTTTCCAGCGCAGACGGAACCCGCCTGAACGGCTGGTTCATTCCCGCCCAAGGCGAAGCGCTTGGAACGGTCGTCCACTTTCACGGCAACGCCCAGAACATGACCGCACACTACTCGTTCGTATCCTGGCTTCCAAAAAACGGGTTCAACCTGTTCGTCTTCGACTACCGCGGCTACGGAAAATCCGAGGGCCACCCGACCCGCGACGGTGTGCATCAGGATTCTGAGGCCGCAGTCCGGTATATAAAAAGCCGCACAGATATCGATCAGAGCAGGATCATCCTGTTCGGGCAGAGCATCGGCGGAGCTAACGCAATAGCCGTGCTCGGCGCCAATGATTTCGGAGGGATTGCCGGCATCGCAGTCGAATCGGCATTTTCATGCTACCGGCGTGTGGCATCGGATCATATCACCATTCTGGCCAGACCGCTGATCCCACTGATCGTCCGGCAGACCTACAGCCCCATCAAAGCAGTCAAAGATATCAGCCCGATCCCCATTCTCTTTATTCACGGCACCAAAGACAAAATCGTGCCCTGCTACCATTCAGAGCGGCTCTTTGAAAAAGCCGGCGAACCCAAAGCGCTCTGGAAGATTGAAGGCGGCTGGCACACCGAAGCGCTGGCGACTTACGAAAAAGAGTATCAACCCCGCCTGCTCCGGCAGTTCAAGGAGTGGATAAAGAAAAAGTAGGGAGATCCGCGGCCCGCCCGGCCTATTTATAAAATTTGATCGAACAGCCGAAGGCCTTGCTGCGTGACGTTCTCACCGGACGCCCTTCCAGCAAGTCGTCCATTGCATCTTTCAGCCAGTCGTTTTCAATCTCATCCGGTTTTCCCGGCGCATCATCAATCGCACCCACATAAACCAGCTTATCGGCAGCATCAAACAGGAAGATATGCGGCGTGCGCGCTCCGCCCATTGCAAGCGCCAGCCTGGAACCCTCATCCACCACAAACGGGAACGGATAGCCAAACTGCTCAGCGATCTTCTGCATATTCTCAAAACTATCGCCCTCAAACTTTTTCGGCGTATTCGAGTTTACCGCCAGAAAAGCAATCCCCTCAGACTGATAGGTATTCGCCAACTCAATAAAACGCAGGCGCGCCTTTTTGACAAACGGGCAGTGATTACACCAGAACGCAACGACCGTACCCTTGGCCCCTTTGATGTCCGCATAACTCAACATCCAGCCGTCAATATTCTTCATCTTCAGATCCGGCATAGGCATTGAACTCCCCACAGCCATCTCTGCGGCACCTGCAGACACCGTCATGCAAACCAACACGGAACACAAAATGAATTTACTGAGCATCTTCATGACCTGACTCCTCATGTTGCAGTTGATGATAACTACGCCGAACCCGACGCCTGAGAGCATCGGCGGGAAGACCGCCTTCCCAAAAATCAACCCAACCTTCATCTCGATTGAAAATAAAGGTGGCCGGCAGCGCGCCGGTCCACTCATCACTTAGCTGGGTCAGAAAATCCTGAGTCGCACCCTCGATGATAAACGTGCCGGTTTTAAAGGGGGCTAAAAATCGCTCAACCTGCTCACGATCCTCCATCAGGTCGGCGGAAATCAGGAGAAAGGCAACCTTCGACCCATCACTTTCCCGGATCAGGTCAACCCATACAGGAAATTCATGTCGGCACGGCTCACACCAGGTCGCCCAGAAATGAATGATCAGCACGGGCTTAGAGGCGAATTCAATTTCCCTCAAAAGCTGTTCGAAAGAGAGGGGGCGCACGGATCTGCCGGAGCGCGGATACTGCACCAGAAACACCCCCGCCATAAGCAAGAGAAGCACAACAAAAATAAGCCGAACCTTCATAGCACCTCCTGATGAAACATCAGCATACCTCAGTCGGCACTTTTTTCAATGGCTTGATTCGGGCACAAAAAAACCCCTGCACCTAAATGCAGGGGTTCACTCTCAAAAGAGGGCGTGATTACCAACGCTCAGAGCGGTTGGTACGCGGGCTCGGCTCGCGCGGCTGCGCTTCGTTAACGCGCAGGTTACGGCCCATGAACTCAGAGTCATTTGTGCCGTCGATAGCGTTCTGTGCTTCGTCGTTATTAGGCATGCCTACGAAACCAAAGCCTTTAGAGCGGTTAGTTTCACGGTCCATGATTACGCGGGCAGAAGCCACTTCACCGAACTGTTCAAACAGTTCCTGCAGGTCGGAATCCGCACAGCTGTACGGGAGGTTACCAACATAGATATCCATATCTCATCTTGTCCTGTGCCATAGTCTTATCTTTTTCCGACTCTCCACCTGGCACCAAAGAATGAGATCCGGTCGCAGTTATTCGTAACTACAAAGGCGAGTTATACAGCATAACTCACAAAAGAAAAGCGCGTTGTGAATATTTCTCGCAACGCGTTTTAGGCTTTTACTCGCAGGTCAACCGCATATCACGGGCGGCCTTAACTTCATCCAGTCTTCCGACCGGAGTCGTCAGCGGCGCCTCTTTCAACTTATCCGGATCGGTTTCAGCCAGCTCCTTGAGTTCGATCATTGTTTCAATGAACTCATCGAGTGTGCACATCGTCTCAGATTCCGTCGGCTCAATCATAATCGCCTCCGGCACGTTGAGCGGGAAGTAGATGGTCGGCGGGTGAATACCGCGGTCGATCAGCGCCTTGGCAATATCCAGTGTATGCACACCATATTCCGTCAGCGGCTGCCCGCTGAACACGCACTCGTGCATGCAGGGCCCGTTCGAAACCGCCGCAAAATGCGGGCGCAGTTTTTCCTGAATGTAGTTGGCATTCAAAACGGCAAAGTTGCTGGTCTGACGCAAGCCGTCGTTCCCGAGCATCAGCAGATAAACATAAGCACGGACAATCACCCCGAAGTTACCGTAGAACGGCGCGACGTACCCGATGGATTTCGGCTCGTCATAATTCAACGTGTACGTGCCGTCCTTCGTTTTTTCTACACGGGAAACCGGCAGGTACGGACGCAGCTTTTCACAGACACCCACCGGGCCGGCACCCGGACCGCCGCCGCCGTGTGGCGTGGAAAAGGATTTGTGCAAATTCAAATGACAGATATCAAACCCGATATCGCCCGGCTTAACACGCCCCATAATCGCATTGAAATTCGCGCCATCGTAGTACATCAAACCGTCAACCGCATGAACCGCGTCGCAGATATCCTTAATGCGCGGATTGAAAACACCGAGCGTATTCGGGCTGGTGAGCATGACCCCCGCCGTTTCATCGTTCAAGGCATCCATGAACTTATCGAAATCCATCACGCCGTTTTCATCAGACGGAACCGTTACAACATCATAACCGGCAAGTTTTGCGCTGGCCGGATTCGTACCGTGCGCGGAATCCGGAATGATGATGTGCGTCTTTATATTGCCACGATCGCGGTGATAGGCCGCCATAATCATGACGCCCGCCAACTCTCCGTGCGAACCCGCCATCGGCTGCAGCGTGTGCTCGGCCAGACCGGTAATCTCGGAAAGCATGCGTTCCGTTTCATGCAGAATCTGCAAGGCGCCCTGCGTCAGAATGCCGCCATGGCGCAGCTGCGGCCAGAGCGGATGCACATCCGTAAGTTGCGGCAACGACGCGGCGGCCTCACACGCTTTCGGATTATATTTCATCGTGCAGGAACCCAGCGGATAAAAGTGGGTATCCACCGAAAAATTAAGCCGCGACAGTGCGGTGAAGTGACGTACCACGTCCGCCTCAGAAACCTCCGGCAATTCCGCCGGCTTTTCGCGACAGAGCCGCGCGTCCAGTTTTACATCAGAAATTTTCGTCGGCATCTTGATTCCGCGACGACCGTGTGAGCTTCTTTCAAAAATCGTTTCCATCACTCGTTCCTCTCCACTCACAGGGTTACAGCACGCTTTCCAGCTTCGCGGCCAGCATGTCGATTTCGAGCTTGGTGCGTTTTTCGGTGCAGGCGATCAGCAGAACGTCATCCATCCCCTCATAATAGCGACCCACCGGGAAGCCCGCGGCAATGCCCTCTTCAATCAGGTCGCTGACCACATCCGATGCGTTACGCGGCAGGCGGATAGCGAACTCGTTGAAGAACGGCTGGTCGTACACCAACTCCACGCCGTCAATTGCCGTGAGCCTCTTCGCGGCGTAACCGGCGCGATCGAGACACAGCTCGGATAGCTCGCGCAGGCCGTCTTTACCAAGCAGTGACATATAAATGATCGATCGCGTTGCACAGAGCTGCGAGTTACTGCAAATGTTCGAGGTCGCCTTTTCGCGGCGAATGTGCTGTTCGCGCGCCTGCAGGGTCAGCACGTATCCACGGCGCCCCTCATCGTCCACCGTTTCCCCGACGATTCGGCCCGGCATTTTGCGGACATATTTCTTGGTCGTAGCCATAAAGCCGTTGTACGGCCCGCCGAAGTTCAGCGGCAGACCAAGACTCTGGCCTTCGCCGACCACGATATCAGCCCCCATCTCGCCCGGCGTTTTCAACAGACCCAGCGCGACCGGATAAACCGAGACCACCGCCAAAGCTTTAACCGCATGGGCCGCTTCAACAATTTCAGTGAAGTCATCCGCGCAACCGAAGAAGTTCGGGTTCTGCAACAAAATCGCACCGACATCCTGATCGAGCTGCGTTTTGAACGCATCCACATCCACCAGCCCATCTTCGCCGAGTGCGATTTCCTCGTAATCGATGGAAAGATTCCGTGTGTAACAGTGAAGCATCGCGCGGTAGATCGGGCTGACCCCCTGGTCCACCAGCACCTTGTTACGGCGCGTGCAGCGCAGTGCCATCATCATGCCTTCGAACAGCGCGGTTCCGCCATCGTACATCGAGGCATTTGCAACCTCCATGCCCGTCAGGCGACAAATAGCGGACTGATATTCAAAGGCGGCCTGCAATGTGCCTTGAGAAGCCTCAGGCTGATACGGGGTGTATGCGGTGTAGAACTCGCCGCGGCTGGCCAGCGCATCGACCGCCGCCGGAATAAAGTGATCATAAAAGCCGCCGCCGCAGAAATTCATCAGATCCGTCGAGTTTTTTGAGGCAATCTTGCGCACGGTCTGTAGCATCTCCATTTCGGAGAGGCCCAGTGCGATATCAAACTCGTCGCTCTGCAGTTCGGCCGGGATATGTTTAAAAAGCGCCTCCAAGTCATCAATACCCAGCGCTTCGAGCATCTTGCTCAAATCAGCATCACTTGTTGCACAGAAAGGGGTTGTATTCATTCACACGCTCCATAACTCAGTAAAGCGTGAAAGTTTAACGCACCCCCAAAAAGGCGGAAAGGAAAATGGTCAGGATTCCGTATCAATAGAGGACAAATCCACAAAATCAGTAAACTTGCCCGCAAAACGTTCGTCCACACCGAGATTTGTGGGATAGCCGACAATGCCGAGCAACTGGTCCATCAAATAGTGCATATGCTCGCCGCTTCCGGTCGCAAGCTGGAGCAGGTTTTTCTGGCCATCGGTCACTTCACCTGCATAGCCGTTCAGGATCATTTCAAGCGAAGTATTGATCGCCGTCAGGGGCTGAGCCAACTCCTGAGCAATTTCGGCCAGCGTAGCCAAGAGATCGCCCGCGTTCATCTGCACCGCAGTGCCGCCGACGGTTTTCTCTTCCTGATTATCGCCTTTGATCAAGTCGCTCAGCGACTGGATCTTCTTCTCGGTCGATTCGGCCAGGTTGCTCACGTTGGTATGCGCCTGATCCACCAACTCCTTCACCGCGTCGCCGGTCGGCTGATCGGCACGCATTAATCCTTCGAGCTTTTCGAGCACCATCCCCAGCGTGCCCAGGTTGGCTGAAAGCGACCACTCCGGTCCGCCCTCGCCCTCGCTCCGTCCTGAGGTGCGCTTGCTCTGGACAACCATCTGTCGCCACTCCTCAGGGCTCAGATCAACGCCCCCCAAGCGCTCACGCGCCTGCTGCACGCCCTGTGCCTGAATGTATTGAACAATCTTCTCGGTACTCTGACGGACCGCGTGTCGCTGCTCCATATACGAAGCCGCCAACATTTCCAGCTCCATATCTTCGTTCATGGACTGGATTGCCTTAATAATCCGCCGATCCTGTGCCGGATCGGACTGGCCAAAGAAATTACGCATGCGATCCAGAATACTGCGCTCGAGCAAAAGCATCGCCTTCTTAAGGCTTTCCTTGCCGTCTTTGCCCTGATAATCGGGCTGAAGCTTCAGGGAGTCATACGTTTTACGCAGACAACCCAACACCACATCCGCCAGCGTCTCACCTTGCAACGAACTTACCGACTGACGCACCGCGGTGGATTCGAGAATCAGTTCCGCCAGTTTATTCGGGTCATTAATCGCATCTGCCATCTGATCTTGCACAGCCTGGCTACCCCCGACGTCGCCCTTTAAAAAGGCGACAATCTGTTCCACCTGAACGCCTGATCCAGCCGCCTGCTGCTGTTGTGCTTCAAAATAGGCCGCAATTTCGTCGTCCAAACCGGAAAGCTTACCGCCACCGCCGCCCTTACCGACCACTTCTTCGCCTTCACGGACCGCTTTATAGGTGGTTTCCTCGCTGCCGACGTGCTCCATTCCCGATTCAGCCAGCGCTTTTTTGAACGCCTCTTCCCCGCCCTGATTGAGCATATCAACCAGCTTTTTGAACTCATCCGGCGTAATGCCGCGGCCAATTTTCAGGCCGGTTATTTTGAGATTCACCAGTCGTCTTTCGAGCCCCTTTTTCAGCGCGCCCGTAACGGAGACAGTCTTCCCGTCAATCGTAAGCATGCCGTGAAACGCACCCAGGCACACACTCGGCCTTTCGACGAAAAGTTTCTCAAAGGAGCTGTAGGATGCGTCAATGGCCTCACGGGCCGCAGGGTGGCTCTCACCGTACACCGAAAATATATTCAAGGCTTTTCCTAAAGCCTGCAGCGCAGTATCCAAAAAAGGATCAGAGATCGTTGAAGGTTTTTTGTCCGATGGCTCATCAAATTTCATAACAGCTCCTCAATGAGGCATATCCTATTGCGCCTTATCAGATAGATGAAGCAAAAATCATGCCTCGGCTACCCGTCGACAGAAAAAATATTAAACTCGGGATAAGGGGCCGCCAAAGCAGCCTCCTCTTTTGTAGTCGGATGCACCAATCGGAGCTCACGAGAATGCAGCGCAATTCCCGGGTACCCCTTACAGCGAGACGCGCCATATTTCTCATCCCCGACAATCGGCGTTCCCATTGTTGATAACTGGGCGCGGATCTGATGATACCGTCCTGTCTCCAGCTCGATCTCCAACAACGCACTCTTTTGACCGCTCCGCAGTCCCTTCTGCAAGGTACGATAGTGAAGCACGCAGCGTTTCGCCTGCTTGTCTTTGGCGCTGGAAACAATCGCCTCGCGGCTGCCGTGTTTCAAGTAGTGCACCAGTGTGCCTGCCTCATCTTTCGGCCAGCCTTCGACCACCGCGTGATACACCTTATGCATCTTCTTGGCGCGCATCTGCTCATTCAGGCGCGACAACGCCTTGCTCGTGCGCGCGAACAGCACCACCCCGCTGACCACACGGTCGATCCGGTGAACTGCCTCCAGAAAAACGTTGCCGGGCTTATTGAACTCAGCCTTCAACCACGCCTTGGCCTGATCTTCAAGATTGTCTTTACCCGTACCGCTATCCTGCGTCAGCAACCCGGCCGGCTTGTTCACAGCCAGCAGGTGGTTATCGCAATAGAGAATCTGTTCCGGCTTAAGCATATTTCGAATTGATCCAGCGCGACCAGTTTCCATTAGGCAGATCGAACAAATCATCCTCGCCCGTCAGCAGCATTTCGCCGCACTCGACCTTGCCCTCACCCAACAGCTGGCTGAGCAGGTTCTGCAACACGATCGGCGAAAATCCCGGCGTGTGCGAAGTCAGAATCACAAAACACGGATCATCACTCAGAACCGCCTTCACATTCTGCAACGTCACCATCAGATCGTGCTCGATTTTATAGAGCTCGCCGCGCTTGCCGCGCCCGAACGACGGCGGATCCAGCAGGATCGCGTCATACTTACGACCGCGCCGGATTTCACGGCTCAGGAATTTGTTCACGTC
>JBHORO010000026.1:0-16606 GCA_042566005.1 Verrucomicrobiota bacterium | reverse complement strand
GCATCCAAGGCAGATATCCCGTGTCCGGAAAATCTGGAGCAAATGATGGAAATTGCCTCCAGACTTGCCAGTGGGCTCCCTTTTGTGCGGGTGGATCTCTACACGGTGGATGGGCGGATCTACTTTGGTGAAATTACAATGTACCCAGGTGGTGGACTAGAGCATTT
Organism: Verrucomicrobiota bacterium; assembly: GCA_042566005.1. GTDB lineage: Bacteria > Verrucomicrobiota > Kiritimatiellia > Kiritimatiellales > JBHORO01 > JBHORO01. Next base: position 16,439 of record JBHORO010000026.1, on the reverse strand, counting down.
TCACCCTCGCCGCTTCGATGAGGAAATCGGCAGATTCCTGACTCTGCCCAAGGATGTTGTGTAGATGAGATTGCTTTTTTTTCATAATGGGGCCGATTTATATGGGGCGAGTCGTTCGTTTTTGCGGCTGAACTCCCGCCTTGTGCGGGATGGGGTCGTTGTTAAGGCAGTTCTTCCGCAGGAAGGGCCGTTGCTGGATTCGTTGCGTCATGCGGGTGTGGATGTTGAGGTAATGCGCCCATTCCCGGTTATAGAGCGTTCGGCTTTTAAGAGCCTTGGCGGCTTGGTGCGGTTGATTGTGAATACTCCGGTTTCTGTCGTGCAGATTATGCGGATGATCGGGGAATTTCGTCCGGATGCAGTGCATTCGAACTTGTCAGTCTTGTTTACTCCTGCGCTTGCGGCACGACTGAAGCGTGTTCCACATATTTGGCATATTCGTGAAACATATGCCGAGTTTGGTTTTTTTTGGAAGCTCTATCAGCGGTTTATGGCATGGGGGGCGGATTGTGTGGTGGCCGTCTCAACGCCGATTGCTAACCAGTTTGGGGGAACGCGTCGAAAGAAGGTTAAGGTTATTTATAACGGATTTCCTCTGTCTGAATTTGAGGCAGTTCCGGATGAACGGGTTCAAGCTTTCAAGAATCGGTTTGACCTGAAGGGCGAGTTGCTTGTCGGTTTGGTGGGACGCATTAAGTTTGTCCGCAAGGGACAGGAGTATCTGGTCGAGGCGGTCGCGCAACTCAAAGACAGGTTCCCCAATGTAAAATGTCTATTGGTTGGAAGTCCTTTTCCGGGAAATGAGAGCCATTGGACACGTCTTCAGGAATTGATTCGGGAATTGGGTGTTGAGGATCGCATAATTTGTACCGGAGATGTTGAGGATATTAAGGCGGCCTATTCTGCTTTTGATATCTCTGTGATGGCCTCGGGGTTGCCGGAGCCGTTTGGCGGGGTGACCATCGAGTCGATGGCATTGGGCAAACCCGTGGTTGGGACGAATATTGGTGGGACTGTTGAGCAAATAGAAGATGGCGTGACTGGCATATTGGTGCCGCCTCGTGATTCGAAGGCTTTGGCTGATGCATTGGCGACGCTACTGGGTGATAAATCATTATGCGAGCAAATGGGGCGGTCTGGACGACAGCGCTTCGAAGATAATTTCGAGTTTGAGCCTTTTTATGAAAAAATAAGGCAGGTTTATAACGAGGTTTGTGCGTGAGGTTATTGGTTACGGGTGGTTCGGGTTTTATCGGAACCAATTTTGTTGAATATTTCAGCAACTTAAATTGTGAATTGTTGAATCTGGATATCCAGCCGCCTTTGAATCCGGCGCATGAGCGGTTCTGGAAAAAAGCAGATATCATGAATTCGGAAGAGCTCGAAGCGGTCTTTGCGGAGTTTGTTCCGACGCATGTGGTTCATATGGCGGCGCGAGCAGAATGTGATGAGAATACGACTGTGGAAGAGGGCTATGCGGTCAATACGGTCGGTACTGAAAATGTGCTGAATGCGATTAAGAAAACACCGTCTATAGAGCGGGCAATCATTGTTTCAACTCAATATGTCTGCGGCCCGGGGCATTTGCCCGAAAACGACGAGGACTATTTTCCACATACGGTCTACGGCCAAAGCAAGGTGATTACGGAGCAGTTGACTCGTAAGGCTGGTCTGGATTGTGTCTGGACCTTTGTTCGCCCGACGAATATCTGGGGGCCTTGGCACTTCCGTTATAGGCAGGAAGCATGGCGGGTAATAAAAAAAGGATTCTATTTGCATCCGGCTGGCGAACCCGTTGTTCGGTCGTACGGCTATGTCGGCAATATTGTCTGGCAGATAGAGCAGGTTCTGAACGCGCCGGCGGACAGAGTCAACCGTCAGGTTTTTTATGTCGGCGATAAGCCGGTCGATATTTACAAATGGGTCGACGCCTTTTCTATGGCGCTACGTAATAAACATGCCCGCAAGGTGCCTCGTTTTATTTTGCGGGTGATCGGTTTGACTGGCGATATCCTTGGCCTCGTTGGCATGAAGTTTCCTCTAACCTCTTCGCGCGTCACCAGCATGACTCAGGATTACCGGACCCCGATGGATAAGACCTTTGAGGTTTTGGGTGAACCACCCTTCACCCTTGAACAAGGGGTGATAGAAACAGTTGAGTGGTTGGATTCTTCGAGGCATTAACGGCGTTAGCGTTATTGGTGTCGAGCGGCTGAGGGCGAGGAACTCGCCTTTTTTGATTATGACCGTTCTCGTTGATCTCTATTTGCTTTCAGAAAATTATGATTTAGCTGTCGCTCAATGATGGCTACTATCTGTGCTGTTTTTACGCGATTTTACCCGATTACGGTCAATGGTCTGCTGGTTAGATGTGAGGGTTTTTGATGATCGAAAGATTTAAGAGATATATGAATGTACTGATGCCATTGATGATTTTTTCGGCTATATTGGCCAGCCTTATCCTTTTGCCGGGAGTGATGCTTCCGCTCTGGGGATGCTGGGTGCTGGGTGTTCTCTGGTGTTTGATGGCGTGGGATTATGTGATCCGCCTGAATCTGCTGAAGCGGGTTGGCGGATTGGCGGTGGTCGGTTGTGCGGTCGTCATTTTAATTGGGTCGTTGATTCCTCGTGAGCAGGTCGATCGTGCGCCTGGGCGCGCTTCTGAGCGGGTGGTGGAACAGGTTGAGTCGACCTGGAATGCGCTTTATTCGGGCGATATTTTCAAGGAATTCAGCCTTAAGGAACTGTTGCTGGATTATGGACGTAATCTTTCCTCAATGGATCCCTTTCGGGCGGGGCAGATGATTCTTTTCGGGCTTCTCGGCATTGCGTTGGGTTTTTCTTTTCTCTTCCCGCTGGATCCTTCGGAGGGCAAACGCTATCGCCGATATGTATTGGCGGTGCTGGCTGGCGGTATCCTTTACGGCATACAGATGGAGCTCTTACAGGTGCTTTCGCCGAGCCGTGAGGTTACTTTCTTGAGCATGTTCGAGAGCGGAGTTGGTGTGCTGGCCGGACTCGTTGTTTTTGTGCCGATGCATATGGCTTATTCCTTCTGCTCGCAGCAGCGGAAGCATGAAGGGCGCTTTAATGTCTTAGGCGTGGGGGTTGATGCGGTCAATATGGGCGATTGCCTTCGCAAATTTCAGGAAATTATCGAAGGCCAATCGCCAGAGGTCAGAAGTCAGATTTCAGAGGGCAGTGGGCTGATCTCTGATCGCCGATCTCCGATCTCTGGAAGTCATCGCGAATCTGCTTCGATGACTTCCGCGCTAGGCGTGGCCGGCATTGTGGAGGCGCGTCGCAATCCGCGGTTGCAGCGGATTTTGAATGAGTCGGTCTTGAATACGCCTGATGGTATGCCGCTGGTTTGGCTGGGCAAACTGTTTGGCTATAACCATATTGATCGGGTGTATGGTCCGGATTTGTTGCGCGATGTGTGTGCTTATGGTGTGGACAAGGGGTGGAAGCATTATTTTTACGGGGCGGCTCCCGGGATTGTAGAGAAGCTTAAAGATGAGCTTGAACGTAAGCACCCGGCGATTGATGTCGCGGGTATTTACTGTCCGCCGTTTCGTCCGCTGACGGAAGAAGAAGAGGCTGCTTTGATTGCCGAGGTGGCAGAATGCAAGCCGGACGTCTTTTGGGTCGGGATCAGTACGCCCAAGCAGCTCTATTTTATGGATGACATGAAGGATAAGCTGGACTGCAAAATCATCTGCCCGGTTGGCTATGCCTTCGATGTGAATGCGGGTGTGGAGCAGGACGCACCAGACTGGGTCAAGTATTCAGGACTGCAGTGGCTGCATCGTGCCATTAAGCAACCGCGTCTGTGGAAGCGCTATTTGCCGGATAATCCGCGTTTTATGGTTGAGGTATTTCTTCAGGTTTTCCGCCTGCGGAAATATCCGATGTTTACGCACGAGCGCCCGCTCAAGCCGTTTAAGGATGCGGAGGGTTGTATCCGCTATCCGCTCGGGATCACCTCAGTTAGTGCGATGACATTGCCGGGGGCGGTCGAGCGTGTAGCCGGTTGGATTGAGAAGGGGATGAGTCATTATGTGAATGTCTGTACCGCCGATACGATGGTGCAGTGTTTTGACCGTCCGGATATGGCCAAGCTGGTGAGTGAGTCGGGTATGGCTACGACCGACGGCATGCCGCTGATGTTGCAGGGAAAGTTGCGAGGTTACGATGTTACCCGCGTTTATGGCCCGGATCTGATGCTGGAGCTCTGCAAGTATGGGGAGTCGCGCGGATATCGTCATTATTTTTACGGTTCAACGGATGATGTGCTCGAAAAACTGAAGGCCAACCTGCTGGAAAAATTCCCGGACTTGCAGGTTGCTGGCATGTATTCCCCGCCATTCCGTCCGCTGACGGAACAGGAGGAGGAGGAAGTGGCCGAGCGGATTAATGCCACGAAGCCGGATATTGTCTGGTGTGGGCTGGGGACGCCGAAACAGGACTACTGGGTGGCGGAGTTTCAGCCGAAGGTGAATGCGGCGGCGTTCATCGCTGTCGGTGCGGCATTTAATTTCCATGCGGGAGAGGTAAAGCAGGCTCCGCGCTGGATGATGAAATTGAGCCTTGAGTGGCTGTTCCGTTTGTTGGTGGAGCCGAGGCGCCTGTGGAGGCGATATCTGGTCGGCAACCCCCGTTTTGTGATGCTCTGCCTTCGTCAGCTGTGGTCCGAGTTACGCTATGGACGGAAGTATAGTCGGTAGGCGTTGGGAGCTGGGCTTTGGGCGTTAGGGGTTGGGGGCGCTTATTGGACGGCGAGGCCGCCGTCCCTCCAGCTATACTCTTCTTTGCGTCTTGGCGTCTCCGCGCGAGTTTCAGCTTTGATTCGGATTTATATCGCGCCCGCTCGTTCCTCGCTCAAGTCGCAGAGTCGCAAAGGATAAATAGATACTTGGCATTGAGTGTTAGCTGTCTGCTATCAGCGGTGCCTTCATCAGTCAGTGTCTTCATGATTTTATGAGATTCTATATCCACTTGGCGCCTTTGCGCGAGTTATCCCTCCCGTGTTCTTCGTGTCTCCGTGAGAGATGTTATTTTTATTTCTCGGTTTGTCGAATTAAGGCGTGAAATTCAGAGGCTATTGCACTAGTTTTTGCGGATGCATTTTTTCATCGTAACGCCCTCATTTAATCAGGTGGACTATCTGAAGCACTGCGTTTTGTCTGTTGCAGATCAGGCTGGCGAGAATGTGCGAATTCATCATCACATTCAAGATGGTGGTTCGACGGATGGAACCGTCGATTGGCTTCGCCAATACGACGCAGAGATCAGCAGTCAGCAGTCAGCAGTCAGTTCTGATCTCGGATCTCCGTTTTCTGGTGTCTGTCACGGCTATACCTTCAGCTATTCATCCGAATCTGATGCCGGGATGTATGATGCGTTGAATCGCGGGATTGATCAGTGTGAAGACGCGCTCCGGAATGCCTCTCCCTCTACGCAAACGTCTGATTGTATTTTCGCGTGGCTTAATTGCGACGAGCAGTATCTGCCGGGGGCTTTGGAAAAGGTCGCCACATTTTTTGCTGAACATTCGGCGGTCGATTTTGCCTATGGCGATGCCTTGAATGTGGATCCCTCGGGGGCGCTGTTGACGTACCGCAAAAATCCGCCCCTGCGTCGTGCGTATGTGTTGGCGGATCACCTCTATACGCAAAGCGCCGCCATGTTTTTCCGGGCGCGTGTTTTTGCGGCTGACTTTCGATTTGATACCCGGTGGAGGGCTGTGAGTGACTGTGACTTGGTTTGTCGTATGCTGCGGCAAGGATTCGTGGCGGGGCCGCTCAGGCAGTATCTGTCTGTTTTTACGATGACCGGAAAAAATCTGAGTGTTTTGGACGCGGGCCGACGGGAACTGACGGATTTCCGCCGCGAGCAGCCACTGCTAGCTCGGCTGATGCGCTGGCCTTTGAATGGCTGTCGGTTTGTGGAAAAGGCATTGCGCGGCGGATATGTTCATCACGGTTCGCTGGAATATGAGGTTTATGCGGATGATTCTGCGGTTCGTCGCACGTTTTCAGCGAAAAGACCGTCCAGCCGTTTCCGGTGGGAGTAGTTAGCTTTTCGCCGGTAGCATTGACTAGCCTTGGAGGGGCATCTTTTGGATCAAAAAAAGACTATCATAGTTTTGGGGCAGACGCCTCCGCCGTTTAACGGACAGGCAAAGATGATTGCGGCTATGCTGGACGGTTTGAAAGATGAGTTTGATCTGATTCATATCCGCATGGCTTACAGCATTTCGGTGGCTGAGGCGGGTAAGTTCCGTTTTGGCAAGTTCCTTCATCTTTTCGCGTTGATAGCCAGAACCTGGGTCGCATTGATTAAGCACAGGGGGGCGGTGCTGTATTATCCGCCCGGTTCACCCAATTTGGTACCGATGGTCCGGGATCTTCTTTTTCTGGCTGCGGTACGTCCGCTTGCGGGCAGGTGTGTGTTGCATTTTCATGCGGGTGGGCAGTGTCGTTTTGCTGAAAAACACAAGCTTTTGGGAGGGCTGTTGCGTTTGGTTTATGGACGGGCTGATGCGGTGATTATTCAGGGCAAATCGGTTCCGCCAGATGGGTCTTATTTCCGGGCAAAACGTATCTTAACTGTTCCAAATGGAGTGAACGTTCCGGGGCGTTCTGATAGCATGTCCTCCGTGATGCAGAGGACGCGCGGCTCGGAAACTTTTCGGATTCTCTATGTAGGCATTCATACTGAAGGAAAAGGTCTGTTTGACTTGTTGGAGACCGCTAGGGTTTTAAAGGAGACTGGGCTGGAGTTTAGGATTCATACCGTTGGACGTTGGTACGCAGCTACAGAAGAGGAGCGCTTCCTTCAGCAACGACGTGAATCGGGGCTTGATGAATATGTTTTTTGTCAGGGGCGTAAAACCGGCGATGATCTTTGGCGGGAGTATGCGGAGGCGGATGTTTTCTTTTTTCCGACTTTTTATGAATGGGAGACTCAAGGTGTAGTACTGTTGGAGGCGATGGCATTCGGATTGCCGGTAGTCGCAAGCAAGTGGCAGGGTCCGCTGGATGTGGTGGATGATGGCAAGACGGGTTTGCTCTGTCCGGTACATGGAAATGATGAGTTTGCTCACGCTTTAAAACGGTTGGCGGAAGACGATGTCCTCTATCGGCAAATGAGTGCGTATGGGCGGGCGCGTTATCTAAAAACTTATACAAATGAAGTGTATGTGGGCAATTTGAAGCAGGCATTTAAGGAGATTATTTTATGAAGAAAACATTGGTTGCAGGTGGTTGTGGTTTGTCGCGCGGTATGTGCTCCAGTGGTTGCTTGCATAGGGCATGAGTGTATGTCGAGGAGAAGCACCTAACTTAAGTGTTGCAGTTTTAGGGAGATTTTAGGGACATGAGAGAGGTTTTGAAGAGATTTTTGGCAATAGGTGTGCGCTGCCGGCAGAAGCGTATTGAGCGTTTTCGGCGCCTCATGCATGTAGGGGGGTGAGGCATTGCTTGATGTAGGCGGTGGAGGGGACTGGTCATGGTCGGGGATGAATTTTTCCAGGCCCGTTACGGTTATCAATCTCCAGAAATGGGATAATGTTCCTGATAATATTCACTATATTCAAGGGAATGCCTGCCGGATGGATATGCTTGCTGATAAGTCATTTGACCTAGCATTTCCTAACAGTGTGATTGAGCATGTGGGGGATTTTGAAAAGCAGCAGCAGATGGCGAATGAAATCCGGCGTGTTGCCGAGAGTTATTGGGTGCAGACTCCATATAAGCATTTTCCGTTGGAAGTTCATATGATGTTTCCGTTTTTTCAGTACCTTCCGTTGAAGGTTAGGGCGTGGCTTGGAGTTCGCTGCCATTTTCTTTTGAGATGATGCGTGATGGCGACCCGCTGCGGGATGCAACGGAGGTCTGGCTGTTGGATATTCGGCAGATGAAAAAACTGTTTCCTGAGGCGCAGATCGTTGTCGAGCGCTTCCTTGGGTTTCCTAAAAGCGTTATTGCAGTATAGCGGATCGTCGGGCTTTAATCTATAAATTGAGGATTTTGTATGCATCTTCAATCAGGCGGAGAAGCTGGCGTGGTTGATTTGATTTAAAAGCGGTAGTGGAGGAGTGTTGTGACGAAGAAGGTTTTAGTGACGGGTGGTTGTGGTTTTGTTGGTCGGCATGTGGTTCAGCGTCTGCTGAAGCAGGGGCATGAGGTGCATTGTGTTGACCCGATTGCTGAGCTGGGTGGGGGAATTCTGCCGGAGGCGTGGCCGCTGTTTAATCCGTTGGATTATGATAATTTTCACTTCCATCGGGAAGATTGCCGCGAGTTTTTTAATCGAACTGGCGACACGGATTTCGATTATGCATTCCACTTGGCGGCTATGGTCGGTGGTCGTGAGGTGATTGAGAACAATCCGCTGGCTGTGGCGGATGACCTTTCGATTGATTCGGCCTATTGGCAGTGGGCGGTGAAAACGCGTCCCGGTAAAAATGTGATTTTCAGCTCGAGTGCTGCGTATCCGATTCACTTGCAGCGGCCGGATCATTACATGTTGCTTAAAGAGGATATGATTCGGTTTGATGAAGGCATCGGCATGCCGGATATGACTTATGGCTGGTCGAAGCTGACGATGGAATATTTGTCGCGCCTGGCCTATGAAAAGCACGGGTTGAAGTCGGTGGTGTACCGGCCGTTCTCCGGCTACGGTGAGGATCAGCACAAAAACTATCCGTTCCCCAGTATCTGTAAGCGTGTATTGGATAATCAGGGCGCGGATGTCATCAATGTCTGGGGCAGCGGACGCCAGATGCGCGATTTCATTCATATTGAAGACTGTGTGACCGGCATTATGAGCACGATGGATCAGGTGGATGACGGGTCGGCAATCAACCTTTCGACGGGTAAATTTACCAGCTTTATTGAGTTTGTGCAGATTGCTGCGGGCATTTTGGGTTTTGAACCGGAAGTAATTGGGACATCCAATAAGCCGGAGGGCGTGTTTGCCCGTGGTGGTGACACCACGCTTCAGAAACAACTTGGTTTCACCGCAGAGCTCAGCTTCGAAAAGGGAATAGAGCGGGCGCTTAAATACTTTTCAACGTCTTGATGCTGGAGGGGCACAGGCCTCGGCGTCCGCGAAATAAAGGACTGGACCCGGGGTTCCTCCAAACTTACGTAGAGAGAGCGAAATGAATAGACGGATGCTGAGTGGAAAGTGGGTTGCCTATATTTTGGTGGCGGTTTTTGCGTTGCTGTCATTGAGCTGTCTGGGTGAGCTGGTCCGAAAAAATGATCAAGTGGCGATCCTGAGCGGAGCGATCGATCTGAGCCGCGGGCATGTTCAGGCGTGGGGCAATTATTATCAGTACGATAAGTGTTATGTCCTCTACTGGTTGCTCGCAGGCGTGTTTAAGCTTCTTCCGGCGTTGTCGCCAATATTTGTCGGAAATGCGTTTGTCGGGTTCTTTTTTTGGGCGGCGCTTTTCTTTTTCATCAGGCAACAACCGCGCGTAAACCGAGCGGCTTTGTTGGCGTTCTGTTGTGCTCCGGCGATTTTGTTTAATACGGTGTATGCAAACAGTTCGGTGTTTGCGTCAGCCTTTCTGTTGATTGCGGTGGCTCTTTTAAATCGTCGGGGCCGGATCCATTGGGTTGGGGCGGGCCTGGCTCTTTTTGCGGCAACCGGATCCAGGATTGATATCGTTTTGCTGCTGCCGTTTTTGATTTGGAACTTTATGCCTGCCTCTTTCTTTGGTGCTCGTATGTTCCGCTGGAAAAGGCTGTGGGTGCTTTTGTTCTTTCCGCTGGCGGCGTTGGTGCTGGGTTTGGCCCAGCGTGAAACGGCGACGGTTATGACCGATCCGATTTTCAATTTGAGGGTTTTTGCCGGTTATACTGTTTTCGGGCTCGGGGCGATGAGCCTGCTCTATCTTTGTGCAGTAATTTTGACTCTGGTTGTTGTGTTGCGCCAGAGTCAGTGGGGGAAACGTCTGTTTTATTTTGGGGGTGCGTTCGCGATCCTGCTGCCGCTTCTCTTTTATGTCGGACAGTTACACACCCCGCGTTATTTCTTCAGGGTATGTGAGGTGGCGCTTATTTTCTTTTGCACCCGGCGAGGGCGGGTGCTGCTCGATTCATTTAGCTGGCGGAAGCCGGTAATGGTGCTGTGCTGTGCTGGATGTCTGATTCCGATGGTGCTTGGGGTTGATCTGGATCAGATATCCCGCCCGAAACTGACTTTTTCTAATGCGACCTGCTTTCCGTCCGGTGATGGATATTACCCCATGGGCTCGTATCTCGATTTCCTGTTCCAGATGAAAAATGCTGAAGAGGAGCCTATTGATCATAATCAGATGATTTGGCGGGCGGTCCAAACGGCTGAGCTAAAATTTGAGGATGGTCCTGTGCCGGTGCTTTGGTCGCCGATGTTCGGCTATTTTATGCTGCGCGCCAGTTTGGAAGATGGGGTGGCGGAGTGTAAGCCCTTGTCGCACTGGGCCGGAAAGTCATTCTATGCCGAGACCCGCACCTGGATGCGCTTAGATCCTAAATTCGGGCAAGTCGGCCGGAGTGAGCTGTTGCGGACGTTATCGGAGCCTGTATCCCGTGACTTAGGGGGCATCGAGGTTCGCCGCTTTGGGCGGGGCGATGATGGGTGGGCAGAGCGAACGCGCTTCTTGAATCGGCTTTTCGCGGGGAATGAGTATCGGGTTTATAATGTGGACGATTTCTCCGTGGATCAATTGGCCGGGCCTCGACGCGTTGTTCTCTTTTCGAAAAAAATTAAATCCCTTCAGGGGGTGTTGTCTATTGATCATGAGGTTGGTAAGCTGGGAGCCTTTTATTACGCGTTACTGGATTCCCGGGAAATAAGCGTCGTTGACGATGGGGATCATGTAATGGTGGCTGTAGCTGTATTTCCTGACTGGATGTCTGTTCAGGCATTTTAGGATAAAGGAAAATGGGATTGGAATTATCATAATCTGTTGCTGTTTGATTCGCATTCGATGGCAAGTCAGATAGGCATAGATGCTCCTAATTTGGAGAAGGATGTCAAAAGTGAATAAGCAAAGTTTTGCGTTTCGTCAGATAATAAATTCGTCGGCTGTAGGTCTGTCTGATGCATTGATGCTTTACCTGTCTATTTATGTCGGCGATGTGGTGCTGTATTTTCTGCACGATATTCCTATTAAACAGGAGCCGGCGCTGCTGTTGATACCTGCGTGGCTTTTGCTCGCATATCTGGTTCGTTTGCTGCCGGGCTGGGGGTGGAGCGTGCCGGAAATACTGCGCCGGCTTGTGATAAGTTTGTCGGGGTTGTTTGTGGTTGTGATTCTGGCCCAATTTTTAACCGATATGCAGCGTTCGCGGATTACCTTGGTGTCGGGCTATTTCTGCGCGTTGGTTTTGGTTCCTCTGGGGCGTGTGGTGATAAAGTCATGGCTGATAAAGCGTAAGCTTTGGGGGGCTCCGGCGGTTATTTACGGGGGTCAGGAGTGCGTGGTTAAGCTGAACCAGATTTTGAAGACGGAGAAGGCGTTGGGCTATGTGCCTGTGGCGGCATTCTCCGATGACCCGATCAATCCTGCTGAATGCAGTTTGCCGGTGCGTGGAGGATTGCATGATAAGTGCAATGAGTCGCCGGTTGCGATTGTCTCTCTGAAAGGGGGGAGTCGCGGTACGATGGTACAGCTTCTGGAGGAGCTTCTGGCTCATTATCGTATCGTGGTTTTTGTTCCGGATCTTTTCGATGCTCCGTCGATGTGGGTGAAGCCGCGTGACCTGCAGGGAACACTGGGGCTGGAAGTTGCTCATAATCTGCTGGATCCTGTCCCGCGTTTGATCAAGAGGGCGTTTGAATTGGTGCTTGTCTTGGGTTCTGCCGTTTTCTGGGCCCCGCTTATCGGTGTGTTGGCGCTGATGGTTTGGCTGTCGGACAGGGGTAACCCTTTTTTCCTGCAAGAGCGTATCGGGCGTCGAGGCAAGCCGTTTAAAACCTACAAGCTTCGCACCATGGTGCCGAATGCCGAGCAGGTTTTGCAGGAGGCGCTGGAAAAAGATCCGGAGCTCAAGGCTGAGTGGGATGCAACCTGCAAGCTGAAGAAGGATCCTCGCATCACGTGGGTGGGCAATTTTTTGCGCGTAACTTCATTAGATGAGCTTCCGCAGCTGATTAATGTTCTCAAGGGCGATATGGCGATTGTCGGCCCTCGACCTTTGCCGCGTTATCATTATGATCAGTTGCCGGAGTACGTGCAGCGCTTGCGTGAGCGCGTTTTGCCGGGGATCACCGGGATGTGGCAGGTCTCCGGACGCAGCGACAGCGGAAACGAAGGCTTTGAGAAGTGGGATTCTTATTACGTGCGCAACTGGTCTATATGGTTGGATGCGTATATTATTTTTCGAACCGTATCCGTTGTGCTAATGCGTGAGGGTGCATATTAATCAGGTGCTAGGTATTTGATTTGAGTTTCTGCTAGTGTCTGTTTCTAGCTTTTTATGTAAGGAAGGTGTCTGTGAAGAATTTAATGCGTAAGCGTGTCATCGTTACTGGTGGTGCCGGGTTTTTGGGATCACATCTTTGTGAACGTTTGTTGAATGAGGGACATGAGGTGCTGGCGATCGATAACTTTTTTACGGGGCGCCGTGAAAATGTTGAGCACCTGCTGGGGAACAAGCATTTTGAGCTGATGCGCCATGATGTCACCTTCCCGCTCTATGTAGAAGGCGATGAGATTTACAACCTGGCCTGTCCTGCCTCTCCGGTACATTACCAGTTTGATCCGGTTCAGACCACCAAGACGAGCGTGCATGGTGCGATTAATGTGTTGGGCTTGGCAAAGCGTTTGAAGGCGAAGGTCTTTCAGGCCTCTACTAGCGAAGTGTATGGCGATCCGGAAGTGCATCCGCAGCCGGAAAGCTACTGGGGCAAGGTCAACCCGATCGGTATCCGTTCTTGCTATGACGAAGGTAAACGTTGTGCTGAGACGCTCTTTTTCGATTATCACCGCCAGTACAATCTGTTGATTAAAGTGGTGCGTATCTTCAATACATATGGCCCGCGCATGCACCCGAACGATGGTCGCGTGGTTTCTAACTTTATCATGCAGGCTCTGCAGGGTGAGGATATCACGATTTACGGTGATGGATCCCAGACGCGCTCCTTCTGTTATGTGGACGATCTGATTGAAGGGTTCGTGCGACTGATGGATTCTCCGGATGAAATTACCGGCCCGATTAACATCGGTAATCCTGGCGAGTTTACTATTAAGGAGCTGGCAGAAAAAGTGATCGAGCTGACCGGCTCAAAATCCAAGCTGATTTTCCACCCGTTGCCATCGGACGATCCGAAGCAGCGTCAGCCCGATATCACACAAGCTAAAGAAAAGTTGGGCTGGGAGCCGAAAATTCACCTGGAAGAGGGGCTGACAAAAACCATCGCCTATTTTGACGGCTTATTAAAAACGGGTCAGCTGTAGGCCGGTTTGCTTCTGGCTGTGCGCTACAGGTTGTTTGTTCCTAGCTTCTTGTCGGCGTAATAGCCTTTGTGAAGGCCGTTTGGGTCTAGCGTTACTGGAGAAAGTTCCAGTAGCGCTTTTTTTGTGGTCAGCCAGCGGGGCTCAAAATCGGGGGCCTGCATTTCGGCCGGGTTGATCTGGACGAGCAGGCCTGCCGGTTCGAGGCGGGCGCGAAATTCGCGGAACCCGTTTTCCTGTAGAATTTCTTCGGCGGCCTCTGCCAGCTCGAGCCGTTCTTCGGTTACCGGGGTGCCGAAGGGAATGCGCGTGGCGAGGCAGGGGGCCGACGGTTTATCGTGTGTCGGCAGTCCCATGGCTTCGGACGCGTTCCGGATTTCCTGTTTGGTGAGTCCGCATTCAAGCAGGGGCGAGCGGACGCTGAGCTCTTTCAAGGCCTGCATGCCGGGACGGTAGTCGTTGGTGTCGTCAGCGTTGGAGCCGTCGGCGACGAATGCGATGCCGCGTTTTTCGGCCTCTTTTTTCATGGTGCCGAAGATGCGGTGTTTGCAGTAGTAGCAGCGGTTGACAGGATGGTCGACCATACAGGGTTCCTGCAGGACGTCGGCAATTTCGACGATGTGGTGATCCAGCTTCAGGGCCTCCGCGAGTTCGAGGGTCTCACGGATTTCGCGCCGCTTGATCATCGGGGCGTCGGCCGTAATGCAGACGGCGCGGTCGCCGAGCACCTCGGTGGCCACGGCGGCCAGAAAGGTGCTGTCGACCCCGCCGGAGAACCCGATCAGTACTGAGCCCATCTCTTGGAGCATTGCCCTGAGGTTTGTGACCTTTTTACTCATCATTCTGGAAATATAAAACGCGGCACAGGGCCGCGTCTACTTTTTAATCTTCAAACGGGAACTTCCATTGGGTGAGCTTGAGCTCGTCACGCATGGCGGTGAGTTGCTGCTGAAGCACGCTGTTGAGCGGAGCGCCTTTGTCTTCGCGCTCGAGCCCCGCGAGATATTCCTTTTCACCACAGGTGTAGATGCGGTCTTCGCCGGGGGCTTTCTGTGAGTCGCGCAGGGCGCGCAGAATGTCGCCGGTGGTTTTCTTGAAGGCATCGACATCGCAGAAATGTTCGATATTCACCGCCATGAAGAAATGGCCGAGGGCGTAGGGGGCGCGGTTGCCGTCGGCATCGAATCCGCTGAGCGCCTTCAGGAAAGCTCCTTGTTGCAGGGCGGCGGAGAGGATTTCAACGACGGTGGCGAAACCGTAGCCTTTATGGCTGCCGGTCTCTTCGGCCAGTCCGCCGATCGGTGCGAGGGCGGCTTCGCCTTTGACGAGCGCGTCCAGGATTTCCACGGCGTCGGTTTTGGTGTTGCCTTGGCGGTCGACGATCAAGCCGGGCGGGCAGGATTTGCCTTCGCGGGCGTACTGCTCAATTTTACCGCGCTGCATGATAGAGGTCGCGTAGTCGTTGGTGAAAGGGAACTCTTCGTCGGTCGGCATGGCGAAGACGAGCGGGTTGGTGCCGAGCATGTTTTCGACGCCGTGGGTCGGTGCGATGGATGGGCGCGCGTTGGTGGCTGTCATGCCGATCATGCTGGCTTCGGCGGCCATCATGGGGTAGTAGCAGGCTGCGCCGTAGTGAGTTGAGTTGCGGGTGACGACGATGCCGACGCCGTAGGTTTTCGCCTTTTCGATGGCCATTTCCATGCAACGCTTGGAGGCGACCATGCCCATGCCGTGGTGAGCATCAACCACTGCGGTGGCCATGCAGTCTTTGACGACTTCGAATTCGGTGACGGGCTGTTGGATCTTCTGTTCGACGATGCGGTCGTAGTAGATCGGCTTGAGGCGGCCGACGCCGTGGGAGTCGATGCCTCGTTTATCGGCGGTAATGAGTACGTCGGCGCAGGTGCGCGCGTCTTCTTCGGGAACGCCGATGCCGGTGAAAACATCGATCATGAATTGGTTGAGTTGGTCGAAATCCATCCAGAATGTGTCGTTAGTCATGTATATCCTTTCGTGTCGATGGCGAGGAGTATAGGAGGCTGCGGCATGAATGCAGAGCAAATAATGAATGCTTACGGGAGTTAGCGGTTGTGTTGCCGCCTGCTGTTTTAAAGGAGACTAAATTGGTTGACTTCGCGTGCTCCCGAATGATACCTTAATGGTTTCAAAAGAATTTATACAGGAACGATTTATGATTACTCGCGAAGCGGATTATGCGGTTAGGGTGGTGCTTTATTTGGCCCAGCACACGGAAGAAGGGGCGGTTTCGACGGCTGACCTGGCGGAGGAGATGGATATTCCCTATCGCTTCCTTCGTAAAATTGTGCGGCGCATGGTTGATGCCGAGCTGGTTGTGAGCCAGCGCGGACAGGGCGGCGGTCTGCGTCTGGCGCGTTCGGAGAAGGAAATTTCCCTGGCGGACGTGCTGAACGCGATTGACCCGTCGGGCGTTAAGTTGAACCTGTGTATGCTTGAGGGTGATGGGTGTCAGCGCAGCAAGTTCTGCGTAGTTTCGAAGAAGTTTGAGGTGTTGCAGGCGGAGTTGGATGAAAAGCTGCGCTCGATTACCTTTGATAAGTTTTAGGCCGATGCCGGGTGTTTGAAATGCGGCATTCGGTGGCGCGACAGGAAAAGCGGGCGATTTCGTCCGCTTTTTTGCGTTTGGTTTACAATTTTTCCTGTTCGGCCGGCGAGTTGTCGGACGCGGGCTCATCCATGATCGGCGTGGGTGGCCGGCAGCCTGCGAGTGCTATAATCGTCAGAAACGTCAGCAGATAGGCCGATGCTTTCATGTTTTCACCTCCAGAGAAAGTATAGCTGTGCCGGTCTGCCGCTCAAGAAAGGTTTCAATTCAACTTGCCTTGCTTTAACTACTTCTGGAAACTGCGCGTTTATTTTTGAGCGAATTTTAATCAGTTGGTGGAAGTATGAGTACAACGCAGGAAAATCTGGATTATCATCAGTATCCGTCGCCGGGCAAGAT
>JBHORO010000025.1:0-17682 GCA_042566005.1 Verrucomicrobiota bacterium | reverse complement strand
CTGTTGCTCGCTTGTGGTGTTCCGGTTGTGGCCATTGAAAAAGCCGCCCGCGCATTTCAGCCGCTGGAGCACCGGGTTCAGCAGTGCGCCGAATCCAAAGGGGTTGTTTTTATAAATGACTCCAAGGCCACGAACTTATCGGCTCTCGCGGCGGCGGTGCAGATGCAGCGCGGTCCGGTCCGGCTGATTGCCGGGGGCCAGTTGAAGGAAAAAAACCTGAATTTGGTCAAAGAAATCCTAGCCGAAAAGACGGCGGGCCTCTATCTTATCGGGGAGTCTGCATTGACCATGCACAACGCATGGCATGATGTATGCGAATGTCGTCGTTTCCAGACGTTGGAACAGGCGACGAGAGCGGCATGGGAGGACGCACAGTCCGGGGATGTGATTCTACTATCACCGGGATGTGCCAGTTTCGACCAGTTTGACAACTTCGAACAACGTGGCGAGCGATTTATGGTGCTTGCACGATCGTTGGTTGAGGGGGAGGTCAGGTCATGAAAGAACAGACAGATTGGAATTTTGAGTCGCAAAAAAAGGCGTTGGGAAGGAGTTTTCTCATGAGAGCATTGGCAGCAGTGGTTGCAATTCACGTAGTAGGTTTAGGCGCATTTTTGATGGTACAGGGTTGTGCCACGAACAACAGTCAGAGTGGCTGGGAAGATTTGAACACCATGCCTAAAGAGGTAACACCTCCGCCGGCACCGCGGATGCCGCCGTCCGTGTCGCGTCGTGCTCCGGTTGCAAAGGCTCCGGTTGCAAAGACCCCGGCTTATGTCGCTCCGGTCAAGCTTCCGGCTACAGCAGGCACATACAAAGTTCAGAAGGGCGATACGCTCTCCGGCATTGCCGCTCGTTACGGACTCAGCTGGAAAACACTGGCTGCGATGAACGGCATCGACGACCCGAAAAAACTGCGTGTTGGTCAGACACTGAGCGTTCCGGAAAAATCCGGCAAAGCGGCTCCGGCTTCTGTAAAGAAAGCGGCACCGGCTAAAGCTCTGCCCGCCGGCGCAACGTATACCGTACAGAGTGGTGACACGCTCTCGGGTATCGCAAGCCGTAACAAAGTTAAAATTGCTGACCTGAAGGCAGCGAACGGGCTGACTGGCGATCGCATTATCGTGGGTCAGAAACTGGTCGTTCCGGGCGTATCTGAACCGGTACAGCCGGAAGCCAAAGTGGCAGTTCCTGCCCCGGCAGCCCCGGCTCCAGTAGCTCCAGTGGCCCCGGCCCCGGCTCCAGTAGCTCCAGTGGCCCCGGCCCCGGCGCCGGCAGCACCGGTAGCCCCGGTTGCGGCAGCTCCGGCGGAAGCCGCTGCCCCGGCAGAAACTGCGGCACCGGCGGAAGCCGCATCCGTGCGTGTGAAAGCGATTATCGTTTACAGCGGTGACACGTTGGATTCCATCGCGGCTCAGTACTATACAACCGTTGAAAAACTGAATGAGTTGAACAAATTCACGGGTCCGGTGCAGCTGCGTCCGGGTCAGCGTATCTACGTTCCGATCAGCGAGTAATTGCTGGGTTCAACAGGCGTGGGGTGTGGCGCTTTGTCACCTTCACGCTTTTTTTGTAAACTGCGTTTTTAGGGTTTGGGGTTTCAATACGATGCGTACAGCTCGGAACATTATGGTTGGGGTGGTGCTGATCCTGGTGGCATTCGGGATCATGATGCTTTTAAGTACCAGCATTGAAACCGCCTCGATCAGACTCAAAGATCCGTACTTCTTTTTGAAACGTCAGGCGATTTGGCTGACGCTTTCCGGTTTGGCTGCGTTTGTAACCCTCAAACTTGATTATCAGTGGTTGCGCAAGCTTTCTTATTTTTTCTGGGGCGTCGTGGTCGTGCTGCTCGTGCTGGTGCGTATTCCCGGGATCGGTTCCGAGATTAACGGAAGCTGGCGTTGGTTGAGCTTCGGCCCGATTACCTTTCAGCCTTCCGAATTCGCCAAGTTGGCGATGATTCTTCTGCTCGCTGCCTGGTACGATAAAAACCGGCGTAAGCGTGACGATATGAAACGCGGTTTTATTTACCCCGGCCTTTTTCTCGGGTTTACACTCGGCTTGATTCTTATAGAACCGGATTTCGGAACGACGATGCTGATCGGCTGCGTGGGTGCCATCCTGATGTTTGTGGCCGGCGTTCCATTGAAGTTCCTCGCGCCGGTCGGCGCATGCGGCATGGCTGGGCTCAGTTTTTTGATCTGGCAGAACCCGGAGCGCTGGGGCCGTATTATGGCCTTCCTGAATGTCGGCGCACATGTGCAGGGGGAAGGGTGGCAGCTGGCTAACTCGCTGGAGGCGATTAACCGTGGCGGACTCTGGGGCGTCGGGCTGGGTGAGAGCATTCAGAAGCGATTTTATCTTCCCGAAGCGCATACCGACTTCGTCTTCGCCATTCTGGCCGAAGAGCTGGGGGTTATTGCTTCGTCCGGCGTCGTGTTGCTCTTCTGCGCCGTTTACTTCTGTGGCATCACGATCGCCCTGAAAGTATCCGATATGTTCGGCCGCTTTGTGGTGCTTGGTATTACGCTGATGATTAGTATTCAGGCGCTCATCAACCTGGGGGTGGTAACCGGCAGTCTGCCGACCAAAGGATTGGCCTTGCCGTTCATCAGCTATGGCGGATCCAGCCTGTTGATCAATACCGTCATGGTATCGCTCGTCATCAACATCGCCAACCGCGCGCTCAAAACGCAACGGGCTTAAGAAGGGCGCGGGATCGGTGATCCCGCTTCAGAATATAAGGCGTAGAGAGCCTGCCACTATTTCTTCATCGAACGATGAAAGCGGCTGAGTTTCCGATCCTGATCGCGCTTTTCAACCTGCGCTTGTTCGTGGAAGGCGGCTTCCGTCATCAGGCGGACATAGTTGTCGTACCGGGACTGTGCCAGTTCGCCGCGTTCGACGGCATCAATCACTGCGCAGCCTTTGGTGCGGACGTGCGAGCAGTCGTTAAATTTGCAATGGGCTGCGAGCGCGGAAATGTCGTCGAACGTCTCGCCGATACCTTCGTTCACATCCATATTTCCCAGTTCGCGCATGCCAGGTGTATCGATTACATGTGCGCCGTTATCGAGCGTGATAAGCTCGCGCCAGGTAGTTGAGTGAATGCCTTTGCCGTCTTTCTCGCGGACGGGCAGGGTGAACAGATAGTCCTCTTCGCCGATCAGGTTGTTCAGCAGGGTGGTTTTGCCGACGCCGGATGTTCCGATGATGCAGTAGGTTTGCGCCCGTTTAAAGAGCGCCATCACTTCTTCGAGACCGCTTCCTTCGATGTTGCTGAAGGCGTAGAGCTGAACGTTCGGCATTCGTTCCTTAATTTCCGCCAGCTTGACGGTGAGTTCGTCGGGTTCGAGCAGGTCAGATTTGCTGAGGAGAACGACGGGCTCGATCCCGCTTTCGTTGACCATAACGAGATAACGCTCCAGTCGGCGAAGGTTAAAGCCGGGGCCGAGGGTCTGCATGATGAATGCGGTGTTGATGTTGGCGGCGATGAGTTGGTAGCGGGTGGTGCGGCCGGCGCTTTTGCGTTTCAGTTCCGTCTGACGAGCGAGGACGCGGTGGATGCGCCCGAAGTTTTTGTCGTCGAAATGTTTAACCAGTACCCAGTCGCCGACCGTCGGGTAGTCGAGTTTTGATTTGGCCTGATGGCGCAATCGCCCGGTAGTTTTGGCGGGCCGGGTTTCATCACCATCGGAAACCTCGCACTCTCCTTTATGAACAGCGGTAACGCGCGCGACGGTCAGGTCTGATTCTGAATCAACCTGGTCGGCAAACCATGAATTAAAGCCAAATTCTTCGAGTGTCATTAACTAATTTTCTCCCAGTGAGTGGAAATGCTTATCACGAACGGGAGCCGGGACGGAATGTAAATCAGCATGAATGTTGTGACAATCCGCTCCGGCGGAGCGATCACGCCGTCCTGTGCTGAATAAATGACGCAGACTGAAAACCAATCCGAATCATTTCACTTTCTTCAGCAGGATGGTGCGCATTTTTGCGTGTGCCAGTTCCTGATGGGCTTTGAGCAGTTTCGGATATTCATCAACCGGAATGATGCCCGGAGCGAGGTCGGCCGAGGCGAAGATGTGGATCTGGTTTGAGATTTCATCATAGATGGACTCGATCTGGATTTGCCCGCTGTTTTCCGGCGCCGTCCATCTATACAACGGAGGCAGGATGCTCGGTTCGTAGCCTTTCGGCAGCTTAATAATGCAGGTCTGGGAGAGCTGCTGGTAGTTGTTGCGGAAGACGGGCTCATTGCGATCGGCGATGGTATAGGGCAGCAGTCCGGCAAGATTCACCGGGACCGTGAGATAGAGCAGCTCGCCGTCGCGCACGGCATAACGATCGGCTTTGACCGAAAGCTGTTGGCGGGCCGGGTACTGTTCGTAGGCCGTGATCAGCTCGCCGTCGGCTTGGGCGGATTGTGAAACGGCGCTCACGAGTTGCTGGTGATAGCGGTTGCGCTCTTCAGGCGGCAATTCGGCGACCTTTTTATGGAATGATTCATAGGCGGTTCCGTAGAAGAACGTCGTCTGTGTGATGTGTGCGCTGCCGTGGGCATCGAGTTCTATGTCTGTCAGGCTGGATTGCTGATTTTTAAACTCGCTGGCAATATCCACAGCCTCAATGCGCCCCTTATGCGTCAGCACAAAGCGCTTGTCCCACGGCGATGCTTCCAGCTGGGCGTAGTGGGAGCTGCCGTCGAGGTAGATCCAGCCGCGGCCGGATTCAACACGCACGAGCGGGGTGTTGAAATAGTCGCGCTGCGGCTGATTGATCATTTCCTGGGCGCTGTCCCGAAGCAGCGGCAGCCGCGTTCCGATTACAAATTCGGGTTTGAGCCCGACGGATTTGAGCAGGCTGAACAGGAGTACGGCGCGGTCGGAGCTGTTGCCGTAGCCCTCCTGCAGGGTCTGGTCGGCCGGGGTGATGGCGGACAGCGGCAGGTCGCTCAGAGCCGGTCCGGCGCGGCGGATGTTTTGGGCGACAAAGTCGCGGATAACGCGGATTTTGTCGGTTCCTTTTTTCTCTCGGGTCAGTTCGCGCGCTTTGTTCGCGGTAATCGCCTGATTTTCGGTGGCCGCGTTCAGCGCCTCGAGTACCGTGCCGGCATACTCATCCAGCTTTCCGGTGGAGGCGATGACCGCCGGCCGGATAGTCCACATAGGCGGAAGGTTGGCTTCCGGTTTATGGCCCGGCTGGTTTTCCGCTTTCCAGATGTATGTGCGGGTATCTTTGCGTTGTTTGATCTCTTTGGAGAGCTCGGACGGAAGGGAGTGCCATTTCTTGAACGCCATTTTTTTCGGCGTGGTAATGCGGACGGTTTTCCTGATGACCGGGTCGTTGCCGGCGAAATATTCGCGGGCTGAGAAGAAGGGTTTGCCTTTGATGGTGCGCAGCACTTCGTACTCGATAATGCTGCCGGCCTCTACGCCGGGCAGGTTGGCGACCAGCACTTTTGAGGCCGGATAGCGCGGTGCCGAGGCGACCCATTTGGCATCCATCAGGTTGAGTTCTTTGTCCGTGATTTCTTTGATTTCACCACCCGTCGTGACGGTTGCTTTGAGCAGCTCGACCGTTTCCCAGGCCGGGTTATAGTTGAATTTGAGCTCGGCGCTTTTCTTTTTGCCGGAGTAGGTCAGTACTTTCTTTTTAACGTGTGTGCGCACGGTCCAGTTCTGTTCGTCGTTGAGGTCATAATCGACCGTATTCTCCAGCAGCACAGAATCTGCTTCCGGATCGTTCTCCAGCGCGGGCCGACTGAAGACCAGCTTCTTGTGGTTGTTGTATTCAATCTGCTTGAGGTTCTGCTTCAGTTCCCGGTACTCCTCAGGCGAAAACTCGACGACCTCCAGCGTGTAGCCTGCGTTGCCGATCAGGGTTCCCTTTTTGAACTTGAGCTGGTGGTTCCACTTGAGCGCGTGGGTGTCGATTGGCTGGCGCTCCAGGTTTGAGCGCAGGGCGCCCAGGGAGCCATTAAGTTTAACCGTGTATTCTTCACTCACACCGCAGGCAATTTCAGTGCGAAGCGGGTATTCACGCTTTTCAAGGCCGGCCTTGCCCAGGATAAAGTTGGCCACCCCGATGGAGCTCCCGATTAGCGGCGGAGTGAAGATGACATCACTTTCGCCTTCGACGAAAAGGTTGGCGACCCGATATCTAAGGGTCAACTGTAACGGCTCGCTGGTATCGCGCACCTCTTTCGGGGAGAGATCAAACTCCTCCAGCACGGCAGCCGGCAGCGATTTTTTCAGGCGGGTTTCGAAGAACTCGCGCTGCTGTTCCGGTTTGATACGGGAAAGGCGCCCGCGGTAGATGGTGTCATTGATGCCGTCAAAATGGATGACGCTTTCCGCCCGCACCTCTTTGCTGCTGTCGACCCAGGCACTGGTTCTGATGCGCAGCAGGTTTTCGTCGGCCGGGATAATAGGGGAGGTCAGCAAGGTTTCACCGCCGGGTTTAGCGACTAGATAGCTTTTGTCGCCAAGGTAGCGCGGCAGCAGGTCCTTGGTATTTTCGTTAGTTGGATCCATCAGTTGATAGGTTCCGTCTCCGTTTTCTACCGCGACAATCGCGTGGTTGAAAAACGGCTGCGGTACTTCGGTATCTTTTTTCGGGCCGACGTGAATAATGACCGGGTAGGCTTTAAAGCCTGCCTGGCGCAGCATTGAGACGAGCAGGGCGGCTTTGTCGCGGCAGACGCCGTAACGGTTGTTAAAGGTCAGGCTGACATCGTGAGGCTCGTAGCCCGGGGCCTCATCTTCGATGGTGATGCCCATGTAGCGGATCTCCTGCGAAACGAAATAGAAGAGATTTTCGATCTGCTTCTGCGGGCTTTCGGTGCCGGCGGTCAGCTCTTGTACTTTCTCGAGCATGCCCGGGGTGACGGCGTTCAGGTGCGGTTCACAGAGGTTCCAGTACCAGCGCGACAGATCTTTCCAGTCCGTAATGGTGCTGATCAATAGACGCTGTACGACGGTGTGGAGGGCGGGCATCGCCGGTTCCTTAAATATGCGCGGCACGCGGTTGGCCTTCCACGTATAGCTGATGGTGCCGTTGTTGGTCACGCTGCTGAAGGACATGGTTTTGCCGACTTCATCTTTGAGTGCGATGTTAACCAGTGGCAGCTCTTGCGGCGCGTTGACGGTGTAGCTGGCGTGTACAATCGGTGAGGTCAGCTCGTAAATAGTGTAGTCGCTGAAGGTGTTAGGGACGCGTGGTTTGATCAGTTGGCGGGTGGTTACATAGTGGAGGATGTCGCCGATGCCGAGCTCTGGAATGCTGAGCCGTACGATTTTGTTGTTCGGGTTGTAGATGTTGGATTTCATCTGCCCCGGATCGATCATTGTGCGGCTGTTCGCTTCGATATCAATCATTGTGCGGGAGCCGTCGCTGTGCAGGACTTCTGCAAACTTGAATCCGGCTTTGCCGTAGGCCGCATCATAGTGAACCGATGGGTTGCGATTTTTACGCCGACCTTTTTCGGTCAGGATTTTGACGGCGGATTCGCTCCAGATTTCGTAGGTGCCGTCGGCTTGATAATCCGTAAACGTGCGGTCGAGCAGAATTACGTCGTCAGCATCCGGGTAAAGTGTGCGTGTAGATTTTGAGGCGGATTCTTTCAGTTGATCTGTTTTGACGGGTTGGTATTCAGCAAGAGCGGATGTTGTATTGAACACAGCCAGCGCAACTGTGGTAATGACGACGAGACGACCAAAAAGTTTCATAGTTTTAAAATTCCTCCGTGCAGTGATTAGATAGCATACCTGCCTATGCGTTCAGTTCCAACTTGAACTAATAAACAATCAGGCGCGATGCGGAGTCCGAAAACAACCCTTGCATTGCTGAAAGTCTTTTGCTATCAACTCACCTTTCTCTGCCATGCATACGGCATGGATGATCTATGACAACTGAATAGAGAGGCCGTTTTTATTAAACGGTTAGAGACGTGCGGATGGGCCGCACACAAGGTTGAAACGAAGTAACAGGACGAATCCATGGGTCTGTTTAACGTATTCAGCTGGTTCGGCTCCAGTCGTGGAACAGTGGTAGTCGATGCCAGCGATCTTCTCGAAGCACAGGGTGTCAAGCGTGCGGTACCGCGTGATCAATTACGCATACTGCGTCGCCTCTCCCGTTACGCTAAGAAAGAACAAGTTGAAGTAATAGCTGTTCTGCAGGGTAAACCGTTACGCAAAGCGCCGGATCGTAAAAAATTCGAAGGCGTCTCAGTGCGTTACGCGGCGAACCGCGATAAAGTCATCAAGCTGATTCTCTCCCTTTCCAAAAAAGGAAAAGCGGCAGTAGTGATCAGTGGAAGTGAAGATGTAGAAAAGAAAGTGATCGGCAAAGGAAGCTGCATGCGCAGTTCTACCTTTATGAAAGCTTTCGAAGGGGACGGAGAAGGTTCTTCGCGCCCGCCGAAAAAACGCCCGGCTCGCAACAAGCAGCAGCGCAAAGAAAAGCCTGCCGTTGACGAACAGCCAGTGGCTGAAAAAGAATCGACTGAAAACAGTGAAGAGGAACTGATCAACGAACTGATCGACCTCGTCTGATCTCGTCCGCGCATTAGCGCTGAGACAGATATCGGCTGACAATTTAAGCGATGTAAAAGCCCCCGGAGGGAAACCTCCGGGGGCTTTTTTTGTTTTTAAAATCAGCTCTCAGCGAGTGGGTGTGAAAGGTATAATGCTCTTAAGGAAAGGGGGTTGTGGTGATTGTTTCGTACTCTTTCGGGGCCATGGAGATTGATGGGCATCTCTATACCTCCGATCTCATCATTTTGCCTGACGGCACCATCAACGCCGATTGGTGGCGGGCCGAGGGGCACCGCCTCACACGCGAGGACATTTCCACGCTGATTGTGGCCAAGCCGGAGATCATTGTCGCCGGTACCGGCAAGGTGGGATTGATGAAGCCGGAGCCTGCGCTGGAATCCTATTTGAAAGAGAAGGGAATTCAGCTCGAAGTCATGCCAACCGCGGAGGCCGTTAAGCGTTTTAACGAATTAGCTCGCGATCATCAGGTTGGCGGTTGTTTCCATCTAACCTGTTAAGGATCGTTTCATGAAACGGGAACAGGTCATAAAAATATTCGTGGCCGGACCGTTGTTCGCGGCTTACCCATACAGAACAAAGGCGGGCTTTATGAAAAAATTGCCGGAGCCGGACAAACGCGGCGCGCTCTCTTTGGAAGCGGCGATTGCCGCCCGGCGTTCTGTTCGCTCATTTTCCCCTGAGGAGTTGAGTGATGAGCAGATATCACAACTGCTGTGGGCGGCGCAGGGCATTACCGCTCCGCATCGCGGTTTTCGTGCTTCGCCGTCGGCAGGTGCCACCTATCCGCTGGAAACATTCATCGTGATGGCATCCGGCGTTTTTCGGTACCGGCCCAATGAACATGCTTTGCGGCAGGAAAAAAATGCGGATCTTCGCGAGGAACTTTGCCGCGCCGCCTTGGGTCAACCCTGTGTGAAGCAGGCGCCTGCCGTGATTGTGTTGGCGGCAGTTTATGAGCGCACGAGTGCGCGGTACGGACAGCGCGCCAAGCGCTATGTTCACATGGAGGCCGGGCATGTGGCGGAAAATATTCAGCTACAGGCGGTGGCGGCGGGGTTGGGCTCCGTGCCGGTCGGCGCCTTCGACGATGACCGGGTGGAAAAAGTGCTCGGCCTTGCGTGGCACGAGCATGCCCTCTATCTTATTCCTGTCGGGCGCCCGAAGGCCTAGCTTAAAAAGGTGACTTCGGCAATGTGAGGGAGTTCGCGGTAGTGGTTGTCGTAGTCGAGCCCATAGCCGACCACGAAGACATCTTCTACCGGGAAGGCGGCATGATCTGCATGAAACTCAACCGCGCGCTCGGTCTGCTTGTCCAATAAAACGCAGCTTTTAACGCTGGTCGCCCCTCGCTTCATAAAGATCTCTTTAGCTACGCTCAGGGTCCGGCCGGTATCAAGGATGTCATCCACCAGCAGCACTTCGCGGCCTTCAATTTGCAGATCCGTGTCGTGGGTCAACTTCACCTCGCCGGTTGATTCGGTGCCCTTGTAGCTGGTGAGTGTGATGAAGTCGATCTGCGGGTGGAGTGCGTGACGGTTAAAGCTGCGGAGCAGGTCGGCCATAAACATGAAGCTGCCGCGCAGGATACCGATCATTACAAAGTCGTTTTTTTGATCGGCTACAATTTCGTCTACCAGTACCGGAATGCGTTCGCGGATCTGTTCGGCACTGTAAATGATTCGTTCGGTGTGGTGTGGTAGCATCTCGTTCTCCATTTGTGTATGTCATACGAAACCGCATCCGGTTTGAAAACAGCAAACCGGTGCTATTTGTTTGAGCCGAGAGGCTTTTCGGCTAAAATGCCGCGCTTATTGATTACCACTTTTGAAATGTTGGAGGATTTTATGACAGTACGTACACGTTTTGCGCCCAGCCCGACGGGCCATGTGCATATCGGAAATATGCGCGCCGCGATTTATAACTGGCTCTACGCCCGTCATTGCGGCGGCCAGTTCCTGCTGCGCGTCGAGGACACCGACCGTGAACGCTCGACGCAGGCGGCGATCGATACGCTGCTCGAAGCAATGGATTGGCTGGGACTCGATTACGACGAACAGGCGTGTTATCAGTCTAAGCAGCTGGATGCACACCTTGCTGCCGCGCAGAAGTTGACGGATAAAGGTCTGGCCTACCGTTACGCTAAGGGCGAGGGTGGTGAGGCGACACTGTTCCGCATCCCGTTCGACTGCGAAAACGTGCCGGGCGTAAATGTGCTCGGGTCAGCCTCTACTAAAATTCACCCGGACGAGCCGGTCTGCATCGACTTCACCGGCGTCCGCTATTTCGGGGTCAGCAAAAAAGGCAAAGCGGTAGAAAGTGAATGCTGTCTGGCCGGCCTGAAAGACATGAAGCTGGTTGATGCCGATGGCAATGAGCTGTTTTCTCTGAACGAAAACATCGCCGCTATTTTGGCTGGGGATGAATCCTTTGAAATCAAGGGCGCCGTTGAAATGCGTTTCACACGCCGTGAGATCTCTTTTGAAGATATGGTTAAAGGCCGCCTTTCCAAGCCGCTGGACAGTATGAAGGATATGGTGATTGTGCGTTCTGACGGTTCGCCGGTTTTCCATATCGCCAATGTTTGCGATGACGTCCTGCAGAACATTACCCACATCATTCGCGGCGACGATCACGTCGAAAACAGCTACCGCCACATCTTCCTGTTCCACGCGCTGGACTATGATGTGCCGAAATATGGCCACCTTCCGATGATCGTTAACAAGCAGGGTAAGCCGTACTCTAAACGTGACGGCGACGCTTTTGTCGGCGACTTCCGCAGCAAAGGCTTCCTCGGCGAGACGCTGTTCAACTACCTCGTACTGCTTGGCTGGAGCCCCGGCGATGACCGCGAGGTGATGGCTCGTGACGAAATGGCGCGCGAATTTGATATCGAAAAAGTGCAGAACTCTCCGGCCCAGATGGACCTTAAAAAGCTGGAGTGGATGAATGGCGAATACCTGCGCGCGCTTCCGGCTGAAGATTTCATTGCGGGCTGCAAAGCGAACCTTGAAGCGAATGACGTGTTTGTCGACGATGACGCATACTTGACGCAGGTAATGGAACTGGTCTCCGAGCGTATCAAGCTGTTCACTGAAACCACTGCGCAGACTGAATTCTTCTTCAGCGACGAGTTCGCGTTCGATGAAAAAGCGGTCAAAAAGCGCCTTCAGAAAGAGGGCGTAAAAGAGACGCTCGAAAAAGTGCGCAACCTGCTGACCGGGCTCGAAGAGTTCACCGCTGAAAGCACGGATGACGCACTACACAAATTCGTGGAAGAGAGCGGCCTCGGTTTCGGTCAGGTCATGCCGCCGATCCGTATCGCCGTCAGTGGTCAAGGCTCCGGTCCGGATCTCTTCCCGTTGTTGGGCGTGCTCGGACGCGAACGCACCCTCTCTCGCATCGACCAGGCGATCGCTAAATTTTTCTAGGTTTAGCAAAAAGCAAACGGCGTGGGATTCCGCGCCGTTGCTTTTTAAATTGTTAGTGTTACTCCGAATAACGGAGTATTTCCCTTCCGCAGGGAATTCTTTGGCCTAGTGCTTGTCGCGCAGGCGTTTTGCGCGACCGGCTTTTTTAGCCATGGCTAGGACATTACGTCCCAGTTGCCGCAGTACTGCGGTCTGATATTCACGGCCGGCCTGTTCGTATTCGTAAGGAAACATAGTCCCCTCCTTTTTTCCTTTCACGACGGGTGTTGGCCCGCCGTTGGTTTCCTTTTCCAACCCTAGGAAAAGCTTACTTTCTTCGCCTTTTTACTCTTGTCGGGAATAAAGGCAATAAAAAATGATACCTTTTTTGTGTCATATGGGTCGGGCCGCGAGCGGGACCCGATACTCTATGATTCAGCAGGTGAGCCAGAGGGTTTGGTAGGGCTGGAGCTGGAGCTGTTTGACGGCACCGCTGTAGCGCTGGCCTGAGAGCAGGTCGGTGTAGGGTTTTGTGGTTTCGATGGCGGCGAAGTGCCCATCGATACTGATTTCCTGCGGTCTGTCGGTCAGGTTGCTGATGCAGAGAATGCTCTGTCTATCTGTTTCCCTCAGAAAGGCGAAGATTTCATCGCTGAAGTTTAAAACCTGCTGGGTCGCATCGGGATGGAAGGCGGGCTGCTGGCGTCGGATACGCAGACGGCGTTCGTATTCGTGGAAAACCTGGGCATGCACGCTTCCGGAATCGGCGAGCAGGTTGTCGAGTTCACGTTTATCCCATTTACGGCGGTTGATGGTTCGTGCGCGTCCGGTCTGCTCAACTCCTTCGGTCCAGTTGCGCGTGCCCACCAGGCTGTGGAAGTAGACCGCGGGCACCCCTTTGAGTGCCATGGCGATCGACTGCGAGCAGATGAAGCGTTGGATCTGGACATTAAGGCCGCTCTGGCTCGGGCTTCCCAGTGCGTCGAAGTAGGTGATGTTGAGCTCGTACGGGCTGTCGGTGCCGTCGGAGTTTCGTTTGGTCGAAACCTGCCCGCCCAGTTTTTCGACGTGTTCGACGAGGCTGGTGAGCTCTTTTTCGGGTATGAGTCCTTGAAGCGGGCGGACGCCGATGCCGTCGTGTGAGGCGGTGAAGTTGAGGTAGGTGCATTCGGCGGGCGGTTCGGATACCTCGACGGCCCAGCGGGTCAGATATTTTCCCGTTCCGTTGAGCAGGGCGTGCAGCAGGAGCGGCGGCAGGCTGAAATTATAGACCATATGTGCTTCGTCGCTGTTGCCGAAGTAGCTGATATTTTCGTCGTGCGGGACATTGGTTTCGGTGAGCAGGACGGTGTCGGGTGCGGCCATGTTAAGCAGGGAGCGCATCAGTTTGACCACTTCGTGCGTCTGGTTGAGATGGATGCAGGGGGTGCCGGGTGCTTTCCAGAGATAAGCGATAGCATCGAGCCGGATAATGCGCGCACCCATGGAGATGTAGTAGAGCAGGATATCGAGAAAATCGAAGAGCACGTCGGGGTTTTTGAAATTGAGGTCGACCTGATCGCTGCTGAAGGTGGTCCAGAGGTGCTTGAGACCCTGCTGGGTTTTTACTTCGCTCAGTAAGGGCAGGCTGCGCGGTCGCACGACCGCCGAAAGGTCCGTGTTCGGGTCAACCTCAATGAAATAGTCGCGGAACGGGGCAACGCCTGCGGCATAATTTTTAAACCACGGCCCTTTGCGGGAACAGTGGTTGAGCACCAGGTCGGCCATCAATTTGTACTCTTTTCCGATGGCCGCGATATCCTTCCATTTGCCAAGGGCCGGGTCCACCTCGCGATAGTCGATCACGGAAAATCCGTCGTCGGATGAGTACGGGCTGAACGGAAGGATATGAATTGCGCTGATGGCATCGCGCGCTTTTTCGTCGACAAATTTTTTGAGGGTTTGGAGCGGTCGTTCGCCCGGTTCCGAGATCATGTCGCCGTAGGTGATCAACAGGGTGGTATCTTCGTCCCAGCGCTCGGGTTTCTGCGGTCGGCCGTAGCCGATGCCATAGCGGCCAAGCAGTGAAACAAAACGGTTGGTCAGCGTATCCGCTTTAGCGGGGCCATAGAGGCGGTTCAGGCGTGTGCGTACATTTTCGAGTTCATCGGCGCATATGTTTTTGATCATGGCTGCTCCTTACCGGTGATTTGGGCCATCATGGCGCGCAGATTGCGGCGCAGGGTGGAATAGCTGTAAAAGTTGCGGGCGAGGGCATAGTTGTGTTCGACTGTCATTTTGCGGTAGGTATCGTCCTCCAGCAATCGCCGCACATTGTTAATGGTATCTTTGGTCATGTAGCCGTCCATTACCGGCAGGCGGAATCCCTTCGGCTCGATGTCGCGCGCGAAAATGGAGTAGCGGTTGATGAGGACCGGCAGCTTGAAGTAGAGCGCTTCGAGTAATGCGTTACCGAAACCTTCGTAGATGCTGGGGTAGGTAACGAAGTCTACGTGCGGGTAGAGATCCCAGAGCGTGTACACTTTTTCGCCATGATCATTAATACCGCGCGTTTCGCTGATGCGGTCGGCAATCAAGTGCAGGTCGACCCCTTCTTCGTGCGCCATCTGCATCAGGATGTGCTGGTACTCGTAGCCTTCATCGCCGGCGGAGTGGGAGATCAGGAGTTTGTAGCGCGGGTCTTTCAGTTCGGAAACCAGCTTAATGGCATGCTCGATCCCTTTGCGCGGTACGATGCGGGTCGGTTGCAAAATCAGAATGTCGTCTTCGCTGAAGCCAAGTTCGCGGCGGGCGTCTTTCGAGAATTCGTCGGGCTCTGGTGCCGGGGTGTCGAAGTCGAATACGTTTGGGATCAGCGTGGCGGGCAGGCCGCGTCGCCAGGAGAGTTCCTCTTGGGCGGCCAGATTAATGACGACGTGTAACAGCTGTTCGTCGCGTGGCGGGAAGGCCATATCGAGATAATCTCCGACCGCATTGACGGAGAAGCGAATGCGTTCCCAGAAGAAGTCATGGTGGTGGGCGATGCAGTGGATATGTGTTTCGTGCAGGTATTCGGTCAGGGCGATGCCGAGCGGAAGGTGCATCGGTATGGTGAGCGAGTTCTGGGCGACAAGCATGGTCAGGTCATAGCGCTCTACGAAGCGGTAGATGGACTCTTTCAGATACTCGGCCATATCAAGGATGCGCCGGGTAACAAGCGGGTCGCGTTCGGTTTGCCCCCAGATGTGCTGGTTGATCCAGGTGTTTTCCGGATGCTCGAAAAAGGCTTCGGGGATGCAGAAACTGCAGTCGGGGTCGCGGTCAAGCAGGCCGGCATACCAGAAGTTTTTATGGCCGTCTTCGCCGAAAACTTTGGCCCATTTGGCGCTTTCCAGTGAGACTCCATCCGTGCCCGCAAAGCGAGTCGAAATAAATCCAATGCGTTCGCTCATAATCGCCTCTCGTTTGGCTCAAGTTTAGGGGGGCTTACAAAATTTGCAAGGAGAGGCTGCTCAGTATGTTTTCGAAATCAGTTGTTACTTGTTGTAAGATTCTTAAAATGGCTACGAGGTGTTTTTATGCTAGATGTTGATGATGTAGTGACGAGAGTACCCGGGCTGGTTGACCAGATTCGGCCCTTACAGGAAACATTGATCGCCAACCTGATCATGCTCGCTGAAATCCCGGCTCCCACTTTTGGGGAAGAGGATCGTATCCATTTTCTCAAGCAGCGTTTTTGCGAATGCGGATTGCAGAATATTTCGACTGACGAGGCCGGCAACGGGCTTGGTATTATTCCCGGCCGGGATGATAAAAAGAACATACTCGTAGTGGCGCACGCTGATACCTTGTGCCCGAAATCCCAAGATCACACCGTGACCGTTCAGCCTGATAGACTCGTCGGGTCCGGTATTGCTGACAACAGTCTGGGGCTGGCCACTCTGGTGACCCTGCCATCGGTTTTGGAGAAGCTCGGCATCGAGTTCGAGTCGAACATTGTGTTATTGGGCGCTGTTCGCGGGCTGGGTCGCGGAAATATGGAAGGCCTCAGCTTCTTCATGGATAACACCAAACGCGATTTCCGTGGCGCCGTTTGTGTGGAGGGCGCGCAGCTGGGTCGCCTCAGTTATTCATCCAGCGCAATGCTGCGCGGGGAGATCCGTTGTACGGTGCCGGAGGAGTATGATTGGATCAAGCGCGGTCAGACCGGTGCGATTTTGACACTGAACGAGGTGATCAACCGCTTGCTGGCGATTCGCGTGCCGCGTAAACCGCAGACTTCAATTACGCTCGGTTCGGTTTCGAGTGGCGCGAGTTACAATTTGCTGCCGACGGAGGGATCGATCCGCTTCGAGGTCCGTAGCGAATGCGATGAAATGGTGCAGGATATCGAGCAGCAGATTGAAGATATTGTGGCTGAAGTGAAGTCGCTCACGGCATCCGACCTCGTGTTTGATGTCGTCGCCCGCCGCGAAGCCGGTGGCATTGAAGTGGGGCATCCGCTGGTGCGTGCTTCGCGTCATATCCTGGATGCAGTCGGCGTTACGCCACGTATTTTTCCGAGTATATCCGAGCTGGCCGTTCTGATTCTGCACAAGCTGCCCGCCGTGACGATCGGTCTGACCAAGGCGGAAAACCTGCAGACGCCGCAGGAGTCCGTCGAAATTGACCCGATGTTTACCGGCCTGGCCCAGTTGATTGGTCTTTTGATTGCCATTGATGGAGGAGTTTGTGATGAGCCTGAAGAAGTGGATTGATAACAACACCTTTCATCACTCCCAGTTTTGGGATCTGAAAAAACTGGTGGAGGAGAAGGAGCGGCAGGGCCTGAAGATTTCCCTCTGTCTGCCGACGCTGAATGAAGAGAATACGATCGGTAAGGAAATCGTCATTTTCAAGTCGGAGCTGATGGACCGTTATCCGCTGGTGGATGAAATCGCGGTGATTGATTCGGGTTCCAGCGATAAAACCCGCGAAATTTCTGAGGCATTCGGTGCAGACGTGTATCTGTCTGGCGACATTCTTCCGCAGTATGGCGAGAAGAAGGGCAAAGGTGAAAACCTGTGGAAGGCGGTCTATCAGCTCGAGGGCGATATCATCGTCTATGTCGATGCCGACATCCGTAATATTCACCCGCGCTTTGCCTACGGTCTGATCGGCCCGCTGATCTACCGTCCGGAAGTCAGTTATGTGAAGGCGTTTTACGACCGCCCGCTCGCGTTCAGCCAGGGCGTACGCCCGTCCGGTGGTGGGCGTGTGACGGAAATTCTGGTGCGCCCGCTCTTCTCCCTGTTTTTCCCGGAACTGACCGGATTGGTACAGCCGCTTTCGGGTGAATATGCCGTGCGCCGCGAAGTGCTTGAGGATATCGCGTTTCCGATTGGGTACGGCGTGGAAACGGCGCACCTGCTGGATGTGTGGGAAAAATGGGGCATGGAGGCGATTGCGCAGACGGATTTGGATCAGCGCGTGCACCGCAATCAGTCGACCCGTGCGCTGGGCAAGATGGCGTTTGGTATTTTGCGCGCGTTTATGAAGCGGGCGCAGGAGATGGATGTCGTTACCTGCAAGCATGAGATGAATGCGATTTTGCGCCAGTTCCAGGCGGTCGATGAACGCTTTGAGCAAGTGGAATACAACATCGTCGAAGAGGAGCGTCCGCCGATGAATACGCTTCCGGAATATATCGAAAAGTTCGGCAAATAGAGACATGGCAGAAAAACTGCGAG
>JBHORO010000024.1:0-18447 GCA_042566005.1 Verrucomicrobiota bacterium | reverse complement strand
TTGCAAGCCTTCGACAGCGGCTTGGCCGCTCCGGCAGACGGAGCGATGCTGCGGTTTTGCGCATGTTTATCCCAGAAGATGAATTAACAGCCCAAAGTCATGTCTCCGACCAATTGCGGCTTGAAATAATCCAATGTGTCGCAATGGTTAATTTGCTCTTAAAAAAATGGTATGAACCCCCTCAAGTAAACCAACTCCACCTTTCTACGCTCGTGCAGCAAACACTTTCTGTTATAGGACAATATGGCGGAGTTCGCGCGAATCAGCTATGGGCGTTACTATGCGATAGCGGAGTATTTGGAATAGTTGACCAAAAACTATATGCAACATTCCTGCGTTCCCTCGGGCAACAGGATTTAATTTCCCAAACTCACGATGGTCAAATCGTTCTTGGAGCAAAAGGAGAACGTTATGTTGGTCACTTCACTTTCTACACGGCATTCAATACACCGGAGGAATACCGACTAGACTGCGACGGCAAAGCACTGGGAACCCTCCCCATTGACAAACCACTCATTGTTGGGCAACACATAATTTTCGCAGGCAAACGATGGGAAGTTCTACACGTCGACGCTGAAAAGAAACTTATTAAACTCAAACGTGCCATCGGAGGTAAACCGCCAAAATTTGAAGGGGGAATACAAACCGTTCATGACAATGTTCGCCAAGAAATGTTTCGAATTTACCGCGAGCAGGATGAGCCCATCTTTCTAAATAAGGAGGCGGGAAACCTTTTCTGTGAAGGACTAAAGCACTTCGACAACCTTCGCCTTAAAAACAGAAACGTACTACAAAATGGCGAAAGCATTCATATCATCCCATGGCGTGGAGACCAAACGGTCAGCACAATAACTGCCCTGCTTCGCCACCAAGGACTAATGGCCGAAGACTACGGAGGAATTATAGACATCAGAAATTGCACGACAGAACAATTAAAAGAAGTAATCGATGCAATTCTCCATGGAACTATGCCGACTCCTTCCGAATTAGCCGAAAGTGTAGAGAATACTATCATTGAAAAGCATGATTGGATCCTTTCGGAAAAACTCAGAACACTCAGTTACGGCAGCAGATTCTTTGATATTCAAAGTGCCAAGGAAACTCTTCAGAAAATAAGATGCTAGGTGCCCGCACAAATATCCCACTTAGACACAAACGGAACGACGGTCATCATTCTGATATTTTCCGCTCAGCTCTATTCGTTTTAATTCGTGGTTCTCAAACAGAGCTACTGTAACGTTGCCCCTGCGAGCCAACAAGATTTCAAGCCTGCCCGCCATAGCTCGAAGAGCGACGGTGGGTTTCAGGTTTCCCCTAAACCATATATTTCCCTCGCGGAGTGTAATGGGTGTGAAGCAGCTTATGGCTCAGCTCACTGCACGGCCCGTCTTTCAGATATTCCGTGTATATCTTCGCAATTGCCGGGTTTTCATGCGATTTGCGGACCTCACAGCTCGCGTCTTCATCATAAATGGCTTTTGCGCGCGCCTTGCGGATCTCTTCATTCGTCGGAATCGGCTGACCGCCCCCGCCGATACATCCTCCCGGACAGGCCATGATTTCGATGAAGTGACATTCACTGCAACGTCCGCCCGCCTTAATGTCTTCCATCACGCGCTTGGCATTCGCCGTTCCATGCGCCACCGCCACCTTCAGGGTCGCGCCCTTCAGCCAATCCCAATCGGTGAAAAGTCCCTTCAGCAAGTCAGGCACATCGCCCACCTCCTGGATAGGCAGTTCCATGAACTTCACCCCGTCGAAGCCGCGTACCGGCACGATGTCGGCATGGTCAAACAGGTCCTCAACCTTGATGCCGCAGACCAGTTCAATCACACAGCGCAAGGCCGATTCCATTACCCCGCCGGTCGCGCCGAAGATGACGCCGGACCCGGTGGCCGTACCGAAGGGGTCGTCGAAATCGGACTTCTGCATCGACGGCAGATCGATGCCCGCCTCACTGATCATCTGCGCCAGCTCGCGCGTGGTCAGACCATAATCGACATCCTTGAAACCGCTGTCGCACATCTCCGGCCGGTTGCATTCGAATTTTTTGGCCGCGCACGGCATCAGTGCCACCGTGACGATATCCGCCGGATCAATCTTATGCATCTGGGCATAATACGTCTTGATCACCGCACCGAACATCTGTTGCGGGCTTTTGGCCGACGACATGTTCGGGATGTATTCCGGATAGAAATGCTCGAGATATTTCACCCAACCCGGCGAACAGCTCGTAAACTGCGGAAATGCCGCACTGCCATCCTTTTCAACCAGCGCCTTATAAAGCCGCATCAGGAGTTCGGTTCCCTCCTCAATGATCGTCAAATCAGCAGAAAAATTGGTATCGAAAACTTTATCGAACCCGCAATAACGCAGAGCCGTATTCATCTGGAACGTCATCGGGATACCCGGCTTCAGGCCAAAACACTCACCGATACCCGCACGCGGACTCGGTGCGGTCTGAATCACGACGTGCTTTTTCGGGTCATCGATCGCGGCCCAGACCTCATCCGCCGGATCATTAGCGCGCAACGCGGCGGTCGGACAGCGGTTAATGCACTGACCGCAATTGATACAAACAACGTTTCCGAGCGGCCGGTCGCCGAAGGTGACGATGCGTGACTCATTACTGCGCTTATCCACATCCAATGTGCCGACCTCCTGCAGGTCAACACAAGTGCGCACACAACGCCGACAGAGGATGCACTTGTTCATGTCACGCACCAGGCTCTGACTGGAACGGTCGAGCTTATAGCGCGGCTCCTTCATGTGGCCGAAACGGTAGAAGTCGACCCCGTACTCCTTCGCCAGTGCCTGCAACTCACAGTTATTGTTACGGGCGCACGAGTAGCACTCGCCCTGATGTTTCGCGAGCATCAGGTCGAGAATATGCCGGCGCGCCTGACGAACCGTACGTGTATGTGTATGCACCGTAATCGGTTCGGTGACCGGATAGGAACAGGACGACTGAAGCGTGCGCTGCCCCTCCACTTCCACCACACAGATCCGACAAACTCCGGCCACGCAAAGATCGTCGTGAAAACATAAGGTCGGAATACGGATGCCCAACTTGCGGGCCGCCTGCAAAATGGTGGTGCCGATCGGCACGGTCACCTGGTCGCCGTCGATCGTGATGGTCTCTTCGCGGTCAATGTCCATTACGGCTTCAAGATCGCTTTTATCCGGAACGCGCTGCCCCCACGGAGCCCGAGTGTGTTTCTTAGTGAAATCATCCATGAGCTTCCTCCTTTACGCCTCGCAACGTCCCATAATTTCTTCTCTGAAATGTTCCACGATCGACAGAAATGCGTTCGCGCTGGACTGACCCAGCCCGCACTTGGACGCCAGTTGCATCGTCTCGCCGAGTGAACAAAGTTCACGCAAATAGCGCGTTGAACACTCGCCCTTCTCCAGCAACTCTACCCCCTCCAACAGCTTCTCGTTTCCTTCGCGGCACGGCGTACACTGCCCGCACGACTCATCCACAAAAAACTCCAGGAAATTGCGGGCCACCCGCAGCATATCCCGGTCCGGCCCGAACACGATGATCGAACCTCCGGCCGGCTTGTCCTCATAGGCCAGCCGATGCTCAAACTCGCTGGCAGGCACACACTGTCCCGATGCACCACCGCACTGCACCGCCTTTGCATTCTCACCCCCGACAACCCGCAGCAGCTCGGCAATCGTCGTGCCCATCGGCAACTCATACACCCCGTAACGCTCGCAATCGCCGGAAACGCTGAAGAGCTTCAGCCCGGACGATTTTTCCGTGCCGAACTGATCAAACCACTGCGCCCCCTTACTCTCAATGCAAGTCACCCAAGCAAAGGTTTCGACATTATTAACGATCGTCGGGTGCCCCATAAACCCGGTATTCACCGGGAACGGCGGACGGTTCCGCGCCTCGCCGCGATGACCTTCCAGCGATTCAATCAGAGCCGTCTCTTCGCCGCAGATATAGGCCCCCGCCCCCATCCGGATGGTGATGTCAAAATCAAACCCGTCATGACCGAGAACCGATTCCCCGAGCAACCCGGCATCGCGCCGCTCCTGCAGTTTGCCCTCCAGAAAACCGCGCAGATAGGTGTACTCACCGCGCAGATAAACAATACCGTACTTCGCGCCAATCGCGTGTGCCGCAATCGTCATCCCCTCAAAAACCAGATCCGGAAAATCCGTCAGAATCATCCGGTCCTTGAACGTGCCCGGTTCGCCCTCATCGGCATTGCAAACCACGTAACGTTCCGGATCGTCCTGACTGCGGGCCAGTTCCCACTTAACACTCGTCGGAAAACCTGCCCCACCGCGCCCCTTGAGATGAGAGTTCTGCACATCGGCCATCACATCATCCGGCCTCTTCGCCAGCGCTTTTTTAAGTCCATCGTTCAGGGCAAGCGTCGAAAACGTCAGTTGATTGCCATGATTGCTCATTCCTGCACCTCCCCGCCCAACTGCTGACTGATGTGGCCGAGCTGACTGACCTGCACCGCATTGTCGCCAAATGCGCCACGGCACTCATCGAGAATATCCTGTACTTTTTCAGGGGTAACTTTCGTGAAGATGCGCTCATTGACCAACAGGGCCGGGCCCTGGTCGCACATACCCAGGCAATTGGCCCATTCAAGCGTGAACATGCCGTCCTCTGTCGTTTCCCCGAATGCAATGCCGAGATCGTTTTCGAGCTGACGCGCAACGGCGGATTTACCTTCCATATCGCAGGAAATCGTCTGGCAAAGCCGGATGGTATAGGCGCCCTTTTTCTGCTGGCCGAGGAAACGGTAAAACGAGCTGACCCCGTAGACTTCGACCGGATGAATCCCGAGCGCGTCTGCAACCACCTGCATGACATACTCCGAAATATAGTGGTATTTCTGCTGCACGGCCTGCAGCACCGGAATGAGCGCGCTACGGTTTTCGCCATACTGCGCGATCCACCCGCGGACATCCTGCTGAAGCTGTTCACGCTCAGATATCAGCATATCGTCTCCCTTTCACCATTGAGTTACGGTTCCAGAAAGGATCACGAATCGCCCTACTCTCCATGAAACATGACCGCTTTCGCGTGGCTTAATTATGGAGTCCTAAAAAAGTTTTTCCAGCTCAAACACTTTTCAATCCTCCGCTAAATCAACACATTATGAAAACCTCACGGGGCTGCGTATCATTGCACCGCCCCGCCTGACTCCGCCGAAAAGCAGAATAAACGGCGACCCGGCCTTAATCCCACCATTCTCGTCTCATTTTGTATTGATTTGCTCCCCGGCATAACCGAAATTGTTGATTGTGAGTTCAATGAGAAAAAAAGAGGTTGTGCAGAAGTTCTTTCCCGAGGAAAAGCTGAACGGTTTTTCCATGGAAAAATCGCCGGTTTTCGTCGAAGAGATGCCGCTGTGTGCACAGGCGATGCTGGCGTGGTCACTCTTCACCCACACCGGCAAGCCGCAACTCTGGATCACCGACGGACCCCAGGCGCTCGACCGCTTCGCCGAATCGCTGCGCGCGTTTTCGTTCGGCGACGAATCCGCCATCGCCTTTTTTCCGGCGCTTGAAGATACGCACCAGCAGAACCCGGAAATTATCGCCGAGCGCACCCGCACCCTGCAACGCGCGCTCGACACCGATGAACCGTTAATCATCGCCACCTGCATTCAGGCGCTGCTGCAGCCGGTACCGTCGGTCAGCCAGCTGCAGGCCGAGATCAAAAAACTGCGGATCGGCGACGAGCTGGATCTGCAGGAGTTCGCCGCATGGATTGATCAGACCGGCTACGCCTTCGACGCGGAAATCTACCGCAAAGGCGAAGCGGCGCTGCGCGGCGGGATTATCGACATCTGGCCGCCGACCGAAGAGTGGCCGCTGCGCCTGGAATTCTTCGGCGATGAGCTGGACTCGATCCGCTCATTCAATCCGGCCGACCAGCAGTCGGTCGCCAAATTCAACGCTATCCAGATCGGCCCGGCGAGCGACAACCCTAAAACCGACGCGGCCACCTTCACGGATTATCTGCCCGCCGACACGCTCTGGCTCTGGAACGAGCCGGACTCTATCGGGCAGCACCGCACTATTTTCGAGGAGAGCTTCCGCGAAGCGTTGATTGAATTCGAACCCGAAGCGACGGCACACCATATCCAGATCAACGCTCTCAAAACCGAAGATGCCCTGCCCTGCGGGTTCAGCAAATATGATGTAAAACTCGGCAATGAGCTCC
Organism: Verrucomicrobiota bacterium; assembly: GCA_042566005.1. Lineage (GTDB taxonomy): Bacteria > Verrucomicrobiota > Kiritimatiellia > Kiritimatiellales > JBHORO01 > JBHORO01. The sequence continues at coordinate 12,239 of JBHORO010000024.1, read as the reverse complement.
AAATTTATGAACCGGCCTATGCCGAGCAGAAGCGCCTCGATTTTGTGAAGGAGTGCATCGCCCAGGCACGCGACGGCTGGAAAATTTTATTCTTCTTTGAAACAGACGGTTCCCTTAACCGCTTCCGCGAGCTCTACCGCAAGCACCGGGGGTTCGGCGCGATACAGCTTCTGCACGGGACGCTATGCGACAGCGCGATCGACGAAGAGCAGAAACTGCTCGTGATCGCCGAAACCGATTTCTACAGCTACAAAACCAACCGCGTCATCAAGCGGCGCGGCGGCAAACAGTACACCGGCAAACGATTCGCAACCTGGAGCGAAATCCAGCCCGGCGAGCTGGTTGTACACGTCGACCACGGCATCGGCAAATATCTGGGCCTTTACGAAATTGAAGTCGCGGGCCGCACCTCGGAAGTGCTGACGGTTGAATATGCCGAGGGCGCCAAGCTCTATCTGCCGACCCACCAGTCGCACCTGCTGACCCGCTACACCGGACTCGGCAAAGTGCGCCCCGACCTGCACAAGCTCGGCGGCACGCGCTGGCGCAAGGAAAAGAAAAATACGGCCGACGCAATTCAGGATCTGGCGGTGAACCTGCTCGAAACACAGGCGACACGCGAACTTAAACGGGGCCATAAATTTTCGAGCGACACGCCGTGGCAGCTCGAATTCGAGGCCACCTTCCCGTGGCAGGAAACCGACGACCAGATCCGCTCAATTGAAGCCGTCAAAAAGGATATGGAATCCAAACGCCCGATGGACCGCCTGGTCTGCGGCGATGTCGGCTACGGCAAAACCGAAGTCGCCATGCGCGCGGCCTTCAAGGCGGTGATGGACGGCATGCAAGTGGCCGTGCTCGTGCCGACGACGGTTCTGGCCCAGCAGCACTTCGACACCTTCTGCGAACGGATGGCCGCCTTTCCGGTGCACATCGAAATGCTGAGCCGTTTCCGTACCCCTGCGCAGCAGCGCAAGGCCGTTCAAAAACTCAAAGAAGGCGAAGTCGACATCGTCATCGGCACGCACCGGCTCGTATCCAAAGACGTACAGTTTAAAAACCTCGGGCTGGTCATCATCGACGAGGAACAGCGGTTTGGGGTTAAAGCCAAAGAGCGGCTCAAAGAGATGCGTCAACGCGTCGACGTGCTCACAATGACCGCGACCCCGATTCCGCGTACACTCTACATGAGCCTGACCGGCGCCAAGGACATGAGCACCATCATGACCCCGCCGCAAAACCGCCAGCCGGTCGAAACCATCGTCACTGAGCGCAAAGATGAAACCATCCGGCACGCGATCCTGCGCGAGCTCAACCGCGAAGGACAGATCTTCTATCTGCACAACCGCGTCAGCACCATCGACAAGGTCTGGGACGAGCTGGAGGAACTGGTTCCCGAAGCCAGTATTGACGTCGCCCACGGCCAGATGAGCGAAAAAGAGCTGTCGGAGATCATGCACAATTTTATGGAGGGAAAAACCGAGATCCTGCTCTGCACCACGATTATCGAGAGCGGGGTCGACATTCCGCGGGCCAACACGATTATGATCGACCGCGCCGAGCGCTTCGGCCTGTCGGAACTCTACCAGTTGCGCGGACGCGTCGGACGTTCGAACCACAAAGCCTATGCCTACCTGATGCTTCCCGAAAGCGGCAACCTGCCGGAGGATGCGCGCAAACGACTGCAGGCGATGAAGCAGTATTCCGAGCTCGGCGCCGGATTTAAAGTGGCGATGCGTGACCTGGAAATCCGCGGCGCGGGCAACCTGCTCGGCAAACAGCAGAGCGGCCACATCGCCGCGATCGGATTCGACCTCTACTGCCAGTTGCTGCAACGAACCGTCGCCATGCTCAAAGGCGAGAAACTTCCGCCGATTGTCGACGTCACCGTGCGGCTGGATTTTCTGGCGATGTCCCCGCACGACAGCGGCCCGAAGCTGGATGCATCCGACCCGTGGGCCACCGGCTCAACCGAGCCGCCGGAGCCGGCGTTTATCCCGTACGATTATGTGGAAGACGAAACCCTGCGCGTACAGCTATACCAGCGCATCTCCGGACTGAATCGCCCCTTGCTGGTGCGGAAACTTAAAAAGGAACTGCGCGACCGGTTCGGCCCGATTCCAGCGGCACTCAAAAACCTGCTGGCGGTGGCAGAGATACGCATCATTGCCGCCGAAAAAGGGATCACCACCATCGAAGTCACCGAAGGACGGGTACGCCTTACCCGCACCCCCAAACCGTACATCACCCAGCTCAGCGAGCGAAAAAGCCTGCGCCAGCTGCGCGAACTCAAGAAGCTGCTCGAAGAGCTGGAAGCTTAACACTCCACCCCTCGGATTTATCGAGGCAGTCGGATATTCCGGCGGAGATAGGTCGGCTCGTCCAGGTCCTGACCGGCGTGCAGAGTCGGTGCCGCGTTCTGGAAATAGCCGGAGCTGCGATTCGCAACAAACCCGAGTTCAATCTGACCCTTACCCTTTTTAGCCGATTGCATTTTGGGTTTGGCTGCCAGCTGCGGCGAGTCCTGTTCTTCCGAGTCAATGTCGGACATGGTTTCTGCGCAGACCGCAACGACTGAAATCTTATCGCCCATCTCTTCCGAAAGCGCAACGCCCCAACGAAGCAGCACATCGGCGGGCAGACAGGCGCGAATGGTGTTCACAATCGTTTCGATATCCGCAAAACGCACATTCGGGCAGGCGGTAATTCCCAGCATCATCCCATGGCTATGCTTCAACATCTCACGCGACAGCAACGGATGATCAACCACCCGGCTGGCTAAAACATCGCATCCCTCAGACAAAAAGCCCTCGACGCCGACACAATGGCAGTGCCCGCCACAGCGCTGGAGCATGTCGCGAACGGCACCGTAATCAAGATTGATCAGGCCCGGCGTCGCCATCAGGCGCCACATCGAAAGGATACTCTGCGCCACGGGTTCATTGCACAGTTCAAAGGCCTCATTGATCAAGACCTCGCCATCGGCCGCATCGAGCAACTGCTGATTCGGCAACTGCACAACCGCCGTCTCGGTTGCATAGAGCTGTTTCAGCGAGCGTTCGGCAAGCTGCAACTTTTCGGGTCCTTCAAACCCAAACGGAAGTGTGGCGAATGCCATGGAGACCGCCTGTGCCGCATGAGCCATGCGAGCCACCATCGGAGCGATCCCGCCACCGGTACCGCCGCCGAGGCCCGTCACAAAAATCAGCAATTTCGCGCCGCTGATCAACTCGCGGATCAGCGCGGCATCGGCCTGCGCCGCGCGGCGGCCAAGCTCTTCATTGCCGCCGGAACTGTTTGAGCCGGTCACGCTCTGGCCGATCAGAACCTTGCGGTCAACGGCAAGTTCCTGCAGTTTCTGTTCGTCGGTATCAATAACAGCCGTTTGAATTTCATCTGGGAAACGGGTGGCCAGACGGGAAACGATATTTCCCCCCGCACCCCCCAATCCGATGATCATCATCTTCGGGTGTTCGGAAACGCTATTGTTTATTGCATCACCCATTGCTTTTCCTCAAAAAGTTCTGGAGCCAAGCCGGAACCAGGCCGATGCTTCCGCGCTCGTCCTGACGCTTTTTAGCGAGATGAAGGCATCCGACCGTTGCGGCGTATTGCACGCTTTCACTGGAGCCCGGCAGACAAATCGTATTGTTTACTTTGCCGATGTGCGCCGGCATGCAGAAAACCCGGTGTGCCAAATCCGCAGCCCCCTGCAGGCAGGCCCCGCCGCCGACCAGCACAACACCACCGCCGAGGCGGCTGCCGATGCCCTTTTCGTCGAGACGCGCCTTCACCAGCTGGAAGGTCTCTTCCATGCGCGCATGAATGATGGTGTGCAATGCCGCCTTTTTAACCACCGTGCCGCGGAACCCGGCAGTAGAGGGAACGGATACGGTTTTGGTTGCGGCCATTGTGTCGATAATCGCACTGCCGTGTTTCACCTTAATCTGTTCCGCCTGTCCCCGGGCAATATTCAAGCCCACGGAGATATCGTGCGTAACGTGATCGCCGCCAACGGCAATCGATCCGGCCACCGTGGGGGCGCCGTCCTGATAGACAATAAAATCGCTTGTGCCGGCACCGAGGTCGATCAATAGAACCCCGGCCTTCATTAATTCATCGGTCAATACGGCCTGCGCGGCACTGACGGCACTGAAATACATGGCGTCGCAGTCGATTTCCATATCGTCCTCAATCATCCGGCGCAACGTTTCCAGAGAGCCGCGACGGCTATGCAAAATCAAGGACTCGGCCGTCAGGTTATAGCCAAAGCGGCCTTCCGGGTTCCGGTCCGGCACATTGTCGACCACATAGTTGCGTTTCAGGGCGTGTACCACTTCCCGCTCACGGGAAAGCGCCGGTTTACTGGCGATCTTCATCGCGCGCTTCATATCCTCCTCGCTAATCGAATCGCCAGGCTCGTTGCTGGTATTCGTAATGGATATGTGGCCCTGATTGAGCAGGCTTTCTGTTTCGCCGCCGGAAAGCACCAGCGAAAGAAAACCGATATCGATATCGCCCTCTTGCTCCGCTTTATCAATCGCCTCACGCAGGGAGCCCAGTGCGGCCTGATAGTCGATGACCTCACCTTTACGAATTCCGCGCGCCTCGCATTCGCCGGTATTCGCGATGCGCAACGTCCCGTCCTGCTGGACATCGCCCACCAGCACGCGCACCTTAGCGGTTCCAATTTCCAATGCAATCAATGGGTCATTTGCCATCTAATCAAAAATCCTAATTTCTAAACTTCAAAACCAAAACCCCGCAACGCTCCTAGCGCGGCTTCGTCGGGACATTAATGCCATCGCTTCTCAGATCAACGTGCGCTAACTGCGAGCCCTCTTCCCGTGCGATCTGCAACACATTAGCCAGACGCAACAACTTACCCCTCAGCACATTAGGGCGTATTTGCGGAACATACACCAATGTGTTATCAGCCAGATAGACCCTAATAAAATCCTGATACGAAGCATCAATTGAAGCCACTTCAACGAACGCGCCCCAACGGGAGGTGTTGCACCACTTAAGAACCTCTAACGCACAATCCAGAGCGGAAGCTTTAATGTTCGTGCCCGGACGCAAATTGCGCTGGTCTTCAAATTCCGGGACCCCGTAAATCAGCGGCAACTTACCCGCACGACCCGACGGAGCCATCACGACCCCGAACTGATCAATCGTCTGCGGATAGCGGTTTTTGGCTTTGAAGCTGATCTGCGCCACCGCAAAACGCTCCTTCACATCAATAATAAGCTGATCGGGCAGCTGTCGTTTTACGGAGACCGCCTGAATTTTAGGCACGCGCTTCAGTTCGCGCCGGATTGCCTTGGGCTTTACGGCAAACAGGTTGTCGCCGTACCCCACATCCGCCTGACGCTGCAGCCATTCCGTCGGCAACTGGCCGTCCGATGAAATCTCAACCTCGCGAATGGTAAACTGCGGATTGCCGGAAAAAAGAAAACGGCCCACCGCCTGGGCTCCTTTTACGGCCAGAATTCCGAGTCCGCCAATGAAAGCCACAACAATCAACAGTGCGACAACACGACGGGCAATTACCGTTGAAACGGGAGTAGAGCTCTTCTTTTTAACGCGCAGGGTTTTGGTTTTTTTTCTCTTTGCAGCCATAATTACTCCGCGCTTTCCATAATCCGACGGCACAACTCCGGAAATTCAATACCCGCAGACTGCGCCGCTTTCGGCAAAAGGCTGTGAGTCGTAAAGCCCGGCAGGTTATTCATCTCCAGCACAAACAGCTCGCCCTCATTCGACAGCCTGAAATCCACACGCCCCAGCCCGCGGCATCCCAGCACCTCGAACGTGCGTTTAGCCAGCGCCTGCGCCTGCTCGGTTATCGCAGGGTCCAACTCGGCCGGAATCATGTATTCCGTACTATCGGAAACATACTTAGCCTCAAAATCGTACCCTTCGTGCCCGGCCCGGATCTCTACCACCGGCAAAACCTCGTCGCCGACCACGCCGACCGTCAGTTCGCGGCCGTGGATAAACTTTTCGATCAGCACGTCATCGCCGTATTCAAAAGCATCGTTCAGCGCATACGGCAACTCCTCGACCGATTGCACAATGTGCACACCGATACTGGAGCCCTCGCGCGGCGGCTTTATCACCATCGGGATGCCGAAACGTTCGGCCAGCGCCGGGCAGATCACATCCACCGGATCGCTCGGCTTGCCACGCATCAGCACATCACCCTCGGCCACCGGCACCCCGTTTTCCAAGAGCAGATTGCGCGTCAAAACCTTATCGAACGCAATTCGGCTCGGCTCGGGTCCGGAACCGGTGTACGGCACGGCAAGCTCTTGCAGGCGCTGCTGTGCGCCGCCGTCTTCACCAAACTGACCGTGCAGTGCCACAAAAACCGCCTCCACCTCGGGGGGCAGTTCAAACGCGGCGGAGGTCACATCAATTTCTGTGACCTGATACCCGGCCGCGCGCAGCCCATCGGCCACACAACGCCCCGACTGAAGGGAAATTTCACGCTCGGACGAGATACCGCCCATCAATACGCCAACATGTGAAAATCTATGGGAATTCATAAGCTGCCAAACCTATCAAAATCTCAGCGCCGTTCAAACCTTTGGCAGGAGATTTAACATCAAAATTCACAACCTACATAAAACAAGGGGATTAGAGAGCACTCGCCTCCAATCCCCTTATACCATTTTGAGCGGTTTGAGACTTAGTTCTTCGCAGCCGGTCGTTCGGCAACCCATTCACGCATCGCCTTAACCGTCTCAGCCCATTTTTCACCGTTAGTGCGCTCATCGACAAACAGCTTGAAAAAGCCGAAGAAGATTTTGCGGAACATATCGATGTGAACCATGCGCTCCGCGAAACGGGAAGCCGCGTCATAACTCTCAGTCGGCGGAAGCTTCATTCCGCTGAACTTGAATTCGTCAGCGTCCATCGTGTAGCTCCAGACCTGCTCGCCCATCGCCATATTGATTTTTGCGCGCTTCAGCATTTTGCCGGCCAGCAATGCCGCTTTAGTTTCAGAGCTGCCCATCGGGTTGCCCTTTTTGACGACCGTCTCATGCGCACCGCCGCCTTCGTTCACCAGCATCAGCGGACCTTCAAAGTTGAGCGCAATTGTGCCGACGTTTTCGATATCAACCCCGCCCAGATTATTTTCGGCCGTGTACCAGAGCCACATCATGAATTCACGGCCGGCGTTGCCGTCGCACATGCCCGCTTCCACTTCCGGCGAAAAGCTGACCGGTGCCCAGTCGCGCACGTCTTTGTGGAACATACGCAGCGCCAGGCCGAACGGATCGGCCGGTTCAACGCCCTGCCCGACCGTGCTCAGATAATTGAGCTGAAAAGCTTCCGTCTGGCTTTCAGAGGTCGCGGTGCTGTAGAGAAAGTTGCTGGCCGGGTCGAACACGAAATCAATGCCCTGCAGCTGCGGCGGCATTTCCGGCAACAGGCGCTCGCGCACGTTTTCCTTAATTTCACGGCGCGCGGTCTGGTTGACGAATTCCACGCCTTCAGCCTCCATATAGGCGACCTCTTCCATGGCGCACTCGGCATTAAGCAAAGAGCTCGGGATCTTCTTGATCGCCTTGGTAAGCGTCAGACGGAGGTAACCGCCCTGATACGCGCTGTGTTCATTGATCTCACGATCGAGCAGATGGCGGCCTGCCACCCATCCGTGCAACTCTTCCTGCGCCAGCGTATTCAGCGGCGGGATCGCGTTAGCGGCAAAGCGCTCAACAGCGTCCTCCGGCAGTTCTGAGGCAATATAAATACGAAAACTGACTGATCCTTTTTCAAACGGCATGGTTCTTCCTTCCTAAAACAGAGATAAAAGCGGGAACAACTTGGTATTGGATTCGCCCCGCCGAGACAATAAAAAAGGGCAATAGAAAACCGGCCTCAGCATAAAAGGCCAAAGGAGCGGCCGCACCAGCGACCCGCCTTTACGATGACGTAAATCGAACACGATTCCTTTTACGAATCAACCGCGCATACTCACTCAATGAAATAAGCGTAAGCTTCTTGAACCGACCGAGTCCTTCATCTACCGTCTCGGCCCACTAATAGGATTTTAATTATGACGTTTTCAGAAGAAATTGGTAAACGGCGCACGATCGCCATTATCTCGCATCCCGATGCGGGCAAGACGACACTGACGGAAAAGCTGCTGCTCTACGGCGGCGCCCTCCAGCATGCCGGCAGCGGGATGGACCGCAAAACCAAGCAAACGACCTCCGACTGGATGGACCTCGAAAGACAGCGCGGCATCTCCGTGACCTCCACGGTCCTCCAGTTTGAATACCGCGATTGCTGCATCAACCTGCTCGACACGCCCGGCCACCGCGACTTTTCTGAAGATACCTACCGCGTGCTGATGGCTGTCGATGCCGTCGTCATGGTAATCGATGCCGCCAAGGGTATTGAGGCCCAGACGCGCAAACTCTTCGAAATCTGTCGCATGCGCGGCATTCCCATCTTCACCTTCATGAACAAGCTCGACCGCCCGTCGCGCAGTCCCCTCGATCTGCTGGACGAGCTGGAGCACATTCTGAAAATTAACGTCTGCGCCGTCAACTGGCCCATGGGCGACGGAAAAGATTTCAAAGGCGTCTATGACCGCCAAGCCAACCAAGCCCACTTTTTCGAACGAACCGCCCACGGTGCCTACCGCGCGCCGGTGGCCATGCACTCCGTGACCGATCCGGAAGTGAAAGAGCGGCTTCCGCTCGGCGCCTACGAAGAACTCGTCGACGCCATCGAATTGATTGACGAAATCGGGGAGCCCTTCGATCTGGATAAAATTAACGCGGGCGAACTGAGCCCGGTTTACTTCGGCAGCGCGGTCAACAACTTCGGAGTACAGCTGCTGCTAGACGCCGTCATCGACCACGCCCCGGCTCCGCAGCCGCGCAAAACGGCCAGCGGACTGATCGATCCCAACCATCAGGCCTTCTCCGGATTCATCTTCAAGATCCAATCGAATATGGACCCGAAACACCGCGACCAGATCGCCTTCATGCGCATCTGCTCCGGCCGCTTCGAGCGCGACATGCGCGCGATCCACTCGCGCACCGGCAGCCAGCTCCGGCTCTCCAGCTCCCAGCGCGTCTTTGCCAAAGAACGAACCACGGTTGACGTGGCCTACGCCGGCGACGTAATCGGGCTGGTCGGTCATTCCGGCTTCGGCATCGGCGATACGCTGACCGAAGATACGTCGATCCAATACGACGAAATGCCGCAATTTGCACCCGAGCACTTCGTCTCACTGCACAACCCGAACCCATCGGCCTACAAACGATTCAAAGCCGGCACAACACACCTGCTGCAGGAAGGCGCGCTGCAAGCCTTCTACTTCCCCGAATCCGGCCAATCCGCCCCGCTGCTCGGCGCAGTCGGCCGACTCCAGTTCGACGTCTTCAAACACCGCATGGAATCCGAATACGGATCCACCATCCGAATGGAGCCCTCGGCCTATTCTCAGGTGCGCTGGGTCGATGAATCCGGGGACGCCCCCGAAATCACACCCGACATGCTGCCCACCGGCTGCCGCCTGGCGCGCGATGCCTCCGACCAAAAAGTGATCCTGTTCAACTCGGAATGGGCCGTAAAATACTTCCGCGACCGCAACCCGGACGCGCGCCTGATCACCCTGCCGGGCCAAGAAGAAATAGCATAATATCATCCGCTATAAATGCCGCGCAGAGGCGCAAAGATCGCAGAGCTTGTATGGACTCTCCTCTGCGGGCTCAGCGCCTCTGCGAGGCATAACAGCTAATACGCCTGATAGACCGCATGACCGGCCGCGACGAGCTCGTCGTTCACATTCAGCCAGACCCCGTCCTGCTCCAGCCAGATCTCCGCCAGATAACGGCCATACTTTCCGCGCCGATCCTTCAGCGTCTCGATAATCACTTCCCGCCCGTCGATCAGCCCGCGCAGAAAATCGCGCGACGCCGCACCCGCCGCCTTCTCCGGGCCCGTCATCTCCGGCGCATTAATCCGCACCAGCCGCAGCTTCTCGTTCCGGAGCCACATGCCCAGCCCCAGATCAATATCCACCCGGCACGTATCGCCGTCATACACCGACTGCACCTGCGCCACATAATGATACAGCTCCGCATCCTTCGCGATCAGGTTCAACTTCTTGCCCAGCGCATCCACATACCGCTCCAGCGTCCCGATCCGGAAGTTCGAATCGCCGCTCTCCAGATGACTGATCGTCGACCGGGCCACGCCCGTTTTACGCGCCATTTCATCCTGCGAGATCCCCGCCTGCTGACGCTCCCGCTTCAACAACGGCCCGAACTTCTGCCCGTTTTTCTCACTCATAACCCGCTCCTCCCCGTAGCGAATACGCTTCATAAATACCCGAAAACCGCCCACATGCGGCTGTTATTGTAGCGTAAACGCCACAAAAAATCAAACGCCGCATAATCAGACGGCATTCTCGCGCCAAGCCGCAGGGCCGCAGAGAAAAACAAAAACCGCCCGGTTCCCCGGACGGTTCTTCGCATAAAAACAACGTTGGTTAAAACCCGCGCTTCTTGCTGCGCACTCGGTACAGGCGCTCAGAAAAGCCGCCCTCATTTTCAAAATCTTCCGCCAAGCGCGCCACCTGCCGATCCAGCAACGCACAGGCCACACTCAACAAAACCAATACCGCATTGGCCGAAAGCTCCGGATAGGTTTTCGTGGACAAAGTGGACTTCGTTGACGAAATATCAGAAACGCCATCCTGTCCAGAGCGTCCACTCTGTCGACTGCGTCGCGCCGCCTCCACGACCCACACCGCCACTTCATCAGCGGTTTTACATCGCCGATCCACCAGCTCCTGCCGGAGCGGATGATCCCGCCCCCACAGTTCCAGCCCGCGCTGACGCAGAAAATCCTCATAATCCAGCTTCAACTCCTCCAAACTCGCCCGCGCAACCTGTGTCAATTTCAGCTCAGTTTTTTTCGATGTGGCCGAAGCCTGCGATCCTTCGGCAATGTTTTGCACCCCACTCCGGGCCGCCTGCACCATCTGATCCCGAGTCCGGCTGAAACGATCGATATATTTCTCCACAAACCGAACCGTCACGTCATACGCCAGCTGCGCCACCTGAAAACTCCTCAGCTTGCGGTACCCGCCATGTTCTGGAATCAAATGTTCGTCACTCATCACCCAACCCCTCACAGTAAACCAAAATATCACAAGTAGTTTGCCGGATTTCTACAAAGCGGAGAATGTTGCATTTAAAAAATCTTTCAAAAAAATTACTGATAACAAAAGAGGTCATTTTCAACTAGAGGCCAGAAGGTCGCGGAACCAAAGAGCACTCAGAGAAAAACAAAAACCGCCCGGTTCCCCGGACGGCTCCCCACACAATCAGCCAAATAAAAAAGCGCGCGCCGCTATCCCCACAAAAGCAAAATGACGCCCTAGGCGAACTGCCCCCTTACACCTCACCTTTTCTTCGTATTAAGCTCCGCTTCGAGAACAAGAATCCTGCTTTCTCGCGCCGCTTTCATGTCAGATATTAAGAGCGAGTTTACACGAACGACCTCATTACCAGACATCGCGATACGGTGTGAGTATTTTTTCAGTATTCGTTCAGATAAAGTTGAACTGAACCCATATTTCATAAGGCCGATCTTCTGATCATCGGCAGTCCCGTATTTAATGAGTTTGAAAAACGTTGAATCAAGAAACCCAAGTGCTTCCAGAACATCAATAAATCTAAACAAGCGGTATTCCAGAAGATCTTCCTCTTCTTTAATTCTAACAATAGCGAGATTTACTCTTTCAGCGACCACCTTCGAAGGTATGTGGACATAATACTTCCGATGCCCTCCTTCTCTTGCTTTATCGCCCCATTTACCTACGAACACATCACCGTCATGATAAGGATTTTCAATGACCTTTTTCCAGTGACTAAGCATTTTCGCAATCATCATAGGAAAGGATGCATTGCTTATCTTCCAATCGATCAGCATAGAATAGAACCTTTGCGCGGCTTCGTTTTCCATGCGCCGCAAGACCGCATTCTCACGAGTATCTTTAATGTGAGGTATAAAGGCGGCGGCAATCACCTGCATTAACTGATTTGAGTTGTTTATGCTGTTTTTTTTGAGATGCCCCAAAATACCCTGAATCTCAGATTCACAACTAAAAGCATCAATCTCAGATATACTATTTGCGATCAGAAGCTTCCCGACTTCCGTCCGGACGTATTTGTCTCGGTAATCTTCTACAATGCCGTTTTCAA